>CAIOKD010000206.1 GCA_903858835.1 uncultured Verrucomicrobiota bacterium | reverse complement strand
CTGGAGTTGGATGGCGACTCCGGGCGGGATCAGGAACTGGAAGCGAAGGATGCCCAGATCCAGTTGCTGGAGGGGAAGATCCGACGTTTGGCGGCCCTGCTGGAGGAGAACGAGCGGGAGCGGGAGCGGATGCGACTGGGCAGGTCTCAAGCCACCTCCAAGCCTCAAGGCGCGCCGAAGACGGATGCCCGTGCGAAGGCCGACGATCCCAACCGGAAGGCCATGCTGGGCATGATGCTGCAGATCCGGGAAATGAACCGTCAGATTCGCGCCGACATCCGCAACCTATCAGCGCCTGCCGCAACGCAGGACGATGGAAACAACCAACCCACCGTGACGGCGGCGGATTCCCCCGGTGGCGTCACTCACCCCCGGCAATCAGCGGAACCTTCCGGCTCATCCGGCGAGTGATGCCCCGAGCGATCCAGGCGGACGGCGCCACCACGAACCACAGCGTCGCGGTCCTCAACACGGCGACATTCTCGATGATCCGGGCGAGGATGGGGCCCATGGTCCAGTACAAGTTGATGAACGCTCTGCCCGGCGCGGACCGGGTCAGCACCTCATCGCGCAGATTCCTGAGATCCTCCACCCAGGGATGCGTGGGTGAACCGGCAGCCGCGGTGGCGACAAAGCAGCGCGACGGTCCGGTCGAACCTCCCGTTCCAACGGCGCCGGACGCCTTTTCGTCGGACTTCCCGGAAGGCTGGATCGATGCCGCCTCGGGTGACAACGCTGCATTGGAGGCCAATTCATCGCGGACT
This sequence comes from uncultured Verrucomicrobiota bacterium, assembly GCA_903858835.1. GTDB lineage: Bacteria > Verrucomicrobiota > Verrucomicrobiia > Limisphaerales > UBA9464 > SXXZ01. The sequence goes on along the minus strand of CAIOKD010000206.1, from coordinate 4,972 downwards.
TCGGCATCCGCGTCGGCCGCCAGCCTCTGAAGGGCTGCCTTGGGCGTCCCCGGGTTCCGAGCCACCTGCCTTCGGACGGGAATCGTCACATCGCCGGCGAGCCTTTCGAGAATCGGCCCCGGGGTCCGACGGTTCCGCGCGACCGCCTCCCGGACCTCTTCTGCCGTGTCCCTGGAGAGCCTCTCCAAAGCGCCGGTGGGTGACCTCGGATTGCGTGCCACCTCCCACCGGATGCCGTCGACCGAATCTCTGGCCAATCGTTCGAAGCAGGCTCTGGGTATCCCCGGGTTGGCGGCCAAGGTCTTGCGAACATCCAGATTGGTATCCCGGGCGAGCTTCTCAAAAGCGACGGCCGGAGCATGGGTGTTGCCCGCCACCGTCCGGCGAACCGGCGCCTCCGAATCACGCGCCAAACGCTCGAAGGCCGCCGCAGGGGCGCTCGGATTGTTGGCGACGGACAACCGCACCTCGATGTCCGGATCGTCGACCACGATCTCGAAGGCGGATGCCGGCGCGTTCGGATTGCTGGCGACGGCATTCCGCACGAGTGGGTCGGCATCTCGGGCCAATCGCTCGAGGGCGGCCGGCGGTGCCGGGCTCTCCGCAACGGCGTACCTGACGTGGGCATCGGGGTCGGAAGCGAGCCTCTCGAAGGTGGCCGCGGAAGCCGGCCCTTCGGCCACCGCATGGCGGACATGCGCATCGGAGTCGGCGGACAAACGCTCCAGCACCGACCCCGAAGCGTTCGGATTGCGAGCCACCGCGATACGGACGGGCCAAGCCCTGTCCTGGGCGAGCCCCTCGAGAGCCGAGGCCGAGCAGTTCATATTGCGGGCGACAGCGCACCGCACCCCCAGGTCGGGATCGCTTGCCAGATTCTCCAGTGCTTCCACCGAAGTCAGGATCTCCGCGACCGCATACCTTACATGGGCATCGGGATCATGGGTCAGACCTTCCAGGATCTCGGAGGAGGCATCGGGGTTGGTGGCGACGGCGTAGCGCACCGCAAGTTCTGAATCCCGAACGAGCCTCTCGAGCACGGCTCCGGACGACCGACCTTCCGCGACGGCATACCGCACTCGGGCGTCTTCATCTCCGGCCAGAATCTCCAGAACAGCCTCGGGAGCTTCCGGGCTCCGCGCTACGAGCCGCTTGAGGTGGAAGGTCCCCCTTTTCAGCAGGACCGGCCACTCGTCGGATCGGAGCGACGCCACCCAATGCTCATCGGTCGGAGCATCCAGCGGTTCGTTGGTCTCGACCAGGAGTCGTCGGAGGTCGGTCAGGTCAGCCGGTTGGGTGGGCATACGGATTCCGGGGATTCGTTCAATGACTCCCCTCGCTTGCCTCGCCCTTCAATCGGGACTTGAGTTCCGCCGCCCTTCGCTGGGACTGCCTGAGGTCGGCGGGGGAAAGGTTGAGTTCGAGGACGTCCCTGGCCTTGGCCGCCTCAGGAAGTTGCCGTGCCGCGAGGGAATACCAGGCGTAGGCCTCGGAACGATCGAGGTCGACCCCACGCCCACTCGCATAGCACCCCGCAAGGCTGAGTTGGGCCACGACATGGTTCTGCTCGGCCGCCTTCAGGTACCATTGGACGGCTTCCTCGTAATTCCTCTCCAACCCTTTGCCGTGGTAGTAGCAGTGACCCAAGCGCTCTTGGGCGGCCGCATGACCGTGCTCGGCCGCACGAGCGAACCACTTGGCCGCCGCCTCGGCGTCGGTCGGGACACCCAACCCCTGTTGGTAGCATTCAGCAAGACCATGCTCCGCCGCCGGCAGATGCTGTTGGGCCGCCTTGTCGAACCATTTGAAGGCCTCACCCATGTCCTTCCCGACACCACGACCGTGGCGGTAGCAGTAGGCCAGATTGTTCTGCGCTGCCACCAAACCCTGGTCGGCGGCCTTCCGGTACCACACTGCGGCCGCCTTCTCGTCGCGGGCGATGCCCCGCCCAGTACCCAGGGCATAGCCGAGGGCATTCTGCGCGGCGGCCTGCCCGTGATCGGCCGCCTTTCGGAACCAACGGACGGCCTCGGCGTCGTCCCGCGCCACGCCCCAACCATTCCGGTAGGCCACTCCCACCTCGTTCTGGGCTCCGGCATGCCCCTGTTCAGCGGCCTTCTTGAGCCATTTGAGTGATTCGACGGGATCCCGCTCGACACCCATTCCCTTGCGGATGAGCAACCCGAGATCGAATTGCGCGGAGACCGACCCTTGGATCGCCTCGTACTTTGTCTTCAAGAACTCCGACCGAGCCCTCGGGACGGCCGGGGGAGTGACATCCGCGGCATGGGACAGCACGGACACGCAGAAGATCGCCCACAACGCTCTCATTCCCAATGGATACTCCATTTCCAGATGCGATGGCAACTCGACCGGCACGGACACGGTCATGAAAATGACTGCGATCGCCCGGCACGTTTGAGGCTAAAAACTGATTGTCATATCAACCAATCGTGATGCGTTGATTTATACCTTGGAACCCCGGGAGCCGCACGATAGCCTCAGGGCATGTCGAATTGGCCGGAAACTCAAGCCATCTGGACGCGGGGGCAGGGATTTGTGGACCTGCTGGATCAGCGCATCGCCATCATCGATGGGGCGATGGGCACGGTCATCCAGCGCTACAAGCTTGGCGAGGCCCAGTTCCGGGGCGATCGGTTCCGCGATTGGAAGGGCAAGGACCTCAAGGGCAACAACGAGTTGCTGCAGATCACCCAACCCCAGGTCATCGAGGAGATCCACCGGCATTACCTCGAGGCCGGCGCCGACCTGATCGAGACGAACACCTTCTCGGCCACCACCATCGGCCAGCACGACTTCTTCTTTCGCCATGCCGAGGGGCGCAAGGACCAGGCCTTCTTCAACGAGGTGATCGTCGACCCCTTCCTGCGCGAACTCACCCGCGAGATGAACCTGGCCTCGGCCCGTCTGGCTCGGCGCGCCGCCGATACGGTGAGCGCGGCCACGGGTATCCCCCGCTATGTCGCCGGAGCCATCGGACCGATGCCGGTCACCACCTCGATCTCGCCCGACGTGAACGACGCCGGGTTCCGCTCCGTGAACTTCGAGCAGTTGGTCACCGCCTACACCGAGCAGGTGGAGGCCCTGATCGAGGGTGGCGTGGACGTGCTGCTGGTGGAGACCATCTTCGACACCCTCAACGCCAAGGCGGCGCTCTTCGCCATCCAGCAGGTGCAGGACCGGTTGAAAGTCCGCCTGCCGTTGATGATCTCGGGCACCATCACCGACCTGTCGGGGCGCACGCTTACCGGACAGACGGTCGAGGCCTTCTGGAACTCGGTGCGTCATGCCCAACCCATCACCATCGGCTTCAACTGCGCCCTCGGGCCCAAGGAAATGCGGGCCTACGTGCAGGAACTCCACCGCATCGCCGACGCCCGCATCTGCGTGTACCCCAACGCCGGTTTGCCCGACCCGTTGTCGCCGACCGGGTTCCCGGAGACGCCCGAGACACTCGCCCCGCAGATCCGTCCGTGGGCCGAGGAGGGTTGGCTCAATGTGGTCGGCGGCTGCTGCGGCACCACCCCGCCCCACATCCGGGCCATCGCCGAGGCGGTGAAGGGACTGGCACCGCGCAAGACCCCGACGCTGGCGCCGCTCCTGCGCCTGAGCGGCATGGAGGCCTTCAACCAGACCCGCGAGACCAATTTCATCAACATCGGCGAGCGGGCCAACGTCACGGGATCGCCGAAGTTCTCAAAGCTGATCCTCGCTGGCGACTACGACGCCGCGCTGGAGATCTGCAAACAGCAGGTCGAGGCGGGGGCGCAGATCATCGACATCAACATGGACGAGGGAATGCTCGACGGCGCCGCGGCGATGTCGAAGTTCCTCAACCTGATCGCTGCCGAGCCCGACATCGCCCGGGTACCGATCATGGTCGACTCGTCGAAATGGTCGGTACTGGAGACCGGCCTGCGCTGCCTCCAGGGCAAGGGCATCGTCAACTCCATCTCGCTCAAGGAGGGACCCGAGCGGTTCCTGGAACAGGCCCGGCTGATCCGCCGCTACGGTGCGGCCGTGGTGGTGATGGCCTTCGATGAACAGGGCCAGGCCGACTCGTTCGAGCGGCGCATCGAGATCTGCCGGCGCAGCTACGAATTGCTGACCCGCGAGGCCCAATTCCCGCCGCAGGACATCATCTTCGATCCCAACATCCTCACGGTCGCCACCGGCATCGAGGCCCACAACAACTATGCCGTGGACTTCATCGAGGCCACGCGGTGGATCAAGGCGAACCTGCCGCTGGCCAAGGTCAGCGGTGGCGTGTCGAACATCAGCTTCAGCTTCCGCGGCAACAACCATGTCCGCGAGGCGATGCACAGCGCGTTCCTGTTCCACGCCATCCGTGCGGGCCTCGACATGGGCATTGTCAATGCGGGCATGCTCGAGGTGTACGAGGAGATTCAGCCGGAGCTTCGCGACCTGGTGGAAGATGTGCTGCTGAACCGGCGGCCCGACGCCACCGAACGTCTGGTGGCCCACGGCGAAGCGCTGCGACGCAAGTCCGGGGCCGGCGGCGCCGCCGAGGCCAAGGCCGACGAGGCGTGGCGTTCGGAACCGGTCGAGAAACGGTTGGCGCATGCCTTGATCAAGGGCATCGACGCCCATGTCGACGCCGACACCGAGGAGGCCCGCCAGAAGCTCGGCCGACCGCTGTCGGTGATCGAGGGCCCGCTCATGGATGGCATGAACCAGGTCGGCGACCTGTTCGGGGCCGGGAAGATGTTCCTGCCCCAGGTCGTGAAATCGGCCCGCGTGATGAAGAAGGCCGTCGCCTACCTGACCCCATTCATGGAGGCCGAGAAGGCCGCCGCCGCGGCCGCCGGACAGGAGATCAAGGCCCAGGGCAAGATCGTCCTCGCCACCGTGAAGGGCGACGTCCACGACATCGGCAAGAACATCGTCGGCGTGGTCCTCGCCTGTAACAACTACGAGGTCATCGACATGG
>CAIOKD010000205.1 GCA_903858835.1 uncultured Verrucomicrobiota bacterium | reverse complement strand
TCCGAACGTCCTCGACGGCAAGAGCTCCACGAAGTACCTGAACTTCGACAAGCTCAACACCGGCTTCACGGTGACCCCGAAGGCCGGCGCCTCGGTGATTTCGGGCATCTCCCTCACGACCGCGAACGACGCTCCTGAGCGCGATCCGGCGACCTGGCAGATCCTGGGATCGAACGACGGCACGACCTTCGAGGCGATCGCCTCGGGTTCCGTGAACGCCAACCCGGCCCGGTTCCGCACCGAGACCATGGCGTTCTCCAACACCAAGTCCTACACCACGTACAAGGTGGTCTTCCCGACCGTCGTGAACGCCGCCAAGGCGAACTCGATGCAGGTCGCCGATGTTGCCTTGCACGGCACCGCCGCTGGCGGTGGTGACGCCCCGCGCTTCACTGGCATCAAGGCCAACGCCGACGGCACGATCACCATCACCTGGACCGGTGCTGGCGTCCTCCAGTCGGCCACCTCGCTCAGCGGTCCTTGGACCGACGTCGCTGGGGCCACGAGCCCGCTGACGGTGCCGGCCAACCAGGCCGCCCAGTTCGCGCGCATCCGCAAGTAAGCGGTAGCGTCAGACTCACAGGAGGGGCCGAAGTTCGCTTCGGCCCCTCTTTTTTACCCAGGTGGACCCCGCAGAAGGGTCCGCTGCGGAGGCTTGCAGTGGAGTGGAACGACGGTGCTGCTGCGTCACCAGCGCTCGCCCAGGAGCCAACTCGGTTTACGCTCCGCGTGCTTGAGGCCGTACTTGGAGATCGCCGTCCGGATCATCTCCACCGCCTCGTCGATGGAATCGGTGACCAGGAACAGCCGCAGGTCGCTCTCCGAGATGGTCTTGAGCTGGCGCATCCGTTCGATGTGCTCCACCAGCTCCTGGTGGAATTCACGCCCGAAGATGATCACTGGGAAGTCGTTGATCTTGCCCGTCTGGATCAATGTCATGGCCTCGAAGAGTTCATCGAGGGTCCCGAAACCGCCCGGCACGATGACGAAGGCGTAGGAGTACTTGATGAGCAGGGTCTTGCGGACGAAGAAGTAGCGGATGTCGACCCACTTATCGAGGTAGGGGTTCTGGTGCTGCTCCATCGGCAGCACGATGTTGCAGCCCACCGACCGGCCGCCGACGTCGCGCGCCCCCCGGTTGGCCGCCTCCATGAGTCCCGGGCCGCCGCCCGTCATGACGGTGAAACCCAGCTTGGCGATCTCGGCGGAGAGCCGCCGGGTCAGATCGTAATAGGGGTGGGACTCGGGGAATCGGGCCGATCCGAACACCGCCACGCAGGGCCCGGAGAAGTGCAGGGCTCGAAAGCCCCGAATGAATTCCCAGGCGATATCGACGACGAACTTGAGGTTGTCCCAGCGGGAACGCGGGCCTTCGAGGAAACGGATTTCAGGTAGTGCCATCGGTGCCTCCAGCGGTTTTCATGCGGGAATGGGGATACGCCCTGTCCCGGATTGCAGGAAAGGCTACATCCAATTCCGCTGAACAAAAGGCTGGTGACTCCCAAGGCCGAATTTCGCCGCAACGGACCAAACTGGGGCGGGGACTGACAAGTTTCGGAGTGCCGGCCGATGCTTAGGGCGTAGGATCGGGAAATGAGCGCCAACCCAGGCACCTCCTTTGGAACCCAACCCATCGCCCATCGCGCCATCCAAGACTGGGTGGAATCCATCGCGGCCCTCACCCGGCCCGACGCGGTGTTCTGGTGCGACGGTTCCGAGGCCGAGAAGGAGTTCCTGTACACGGAAGCGGTGCGGCAGGGCGTCCTCGTCCCGCTGAACCAGCAGAAGCTCCCCGGGTGCTACTACCATCGGTCGAATCCCAACGACGTGGCCCGGGTGGAGCACTGCACCTTCATCTGCACCGAACTGCCAGAGGACGCCGGCCCCACCAACCACTGGGCCGAACCTAGCGCCATGCGTGCCAAATTGATGGGCTTGGCCGCCGGGAGCATGAAGGGACGGACCCTCTATGTGGTGCCCTACCTCATGGGCCCGCCCGGCTCCCCGCTGGCCCAGGTCGGGGTCGAACTTACCGACTCCATCTATGTGGTGCTCAACATGCGGATCATGACCCGGATGGGCCGGATCGCGGTGGAGCATCTCGCGCAGTCCAACCATTTCAACCGGGGTCTCCACTGCCTGCTTGATGGTCACCCGGACCGGCGCTTCATCTGCCACTTTCCCGAGGCCAACGAGATCATCTCGGTGGGCTCGGGCTATGGCGGAAACGTGCTGTTGGGGAAGAAGTGCCTCGCGCTGCGCATCGCTTCCTACCTGGGGCGACGGCAGGGCTGGATGGCCGAGCACATGCTGATCCTGGCGGTGGAGTCTCCCGAAGGCCGGCGGCGCTACGTGGCTGCCGCGTTCCCGAGCGCCTGCGGCAAGACGAACTTCGCCATGATGATTCCCCCGGAGCGCTTCCGCGGGTGGAAAATCTGGACCGTGGGCGACGACATCGCCTGGATGCGTCCCGGCCCCGACGGGCGCTTGTGGGCCATCAATCCTGAGGCTGGTTATTTCGGGGTCGCCCCGGGCACCAACGCCAAGACCAACCCGAACGCCATGGCCACCATTGCCCGCGACACGATCTACACGAACGTGGCGCTCAAGCCCGACGGCACGGTGTGGTGGGAGGGACACGACGATCCTCCTCCGGCCGAATGCCTCGACTGGAAGGGTCACCGCTGGACGCCGGACTCGCCCGAGAAGGCCGCCCATCCCAATTCGCGGTTCACCGCGCCGGCCTCGAACAATCCCGCCCTCGCGCCGGAGGCGCTCGATCCGAGGGGCGTCCCCATCTCGGCCATCATCTTCGGCGGTCGTCGCGCCTCGGTCGTGCCGCTGGTATTCCAAGCATTCAACTGGAGCCATGGCGTCTTCCTGGGAGCCACCATGGGCAGCGAGACGACCGCCGCCGCCTCGGGAACCTTGGGGCAGGTGCGGCGCGACCCGATGGCCATGTTGCCCTTCTGTGGCTACAACATGGGCCAGTACTTCCGCCATTGGCTCGACATGCGCAAAAAGCTGTCGGAACCGCCCCGGATCTTCCACGTCAACTGGTTCCGCAAGGACGCGGAAGGGAGGTTCCTCTGGCCGGGCTTCGGCGAGAACATGCGCGTCCTGAAATGGATCCTGGACCGCTGCGATGGCAGGGCCGGGGCGACCGAGACCGCGCTGGGATGGGTGCCCCGGTATGAGGATTTCGACACGGTGGGTCTGGACGGCATCAGCCGCGAGCGATTCGCCCAGCTGCAGCGGATGGATCCCGAGGAATGGCGCAGGGACCTGCTCTCCACCGACGAGTTGTTCATGAAGCTGTACACCCATCTGCCCAAGGACATGGTCTTTCAGGAGCAGTTGCTCGTCTCGCGTCTCTGATCCGTCGTCGTTCTGGGTTCTCCCGAAGTTTGGCAAAAGGCTGTTGCACCGTGAGGGGCTGCCCCGATACTTCGGGGACCTAGAGACATGATGGAGTGGCACATCCAGTCGCGGGCCCACGCCTGCCAGCGATCCGGCAGACAGTTTCAGGACGGGGAAACCTACCATACCCTGCTCCTCGACACGAAGGCCGGCTTCGAGCGGATGGACCTGTGCGTCGAGGCGTTCCGAGAGGCGGCCCAGGAATTGATGGCGCAGTCCAACCTGGTGTCCCACTGGAAGGGCGTCTACGAGGCACCGCCCCCGGTGCCGCCCGAGGCCATCCGCAAGGATGACGCCGAGTCGCTGCTGCGTCGGTTGCTCGAGCGCCGTGATCCCCGGCATGCCGCCTCCGCCTACATCCTGGCGGTGATGCTCGAACGTAAGCGCATCCTCCGGGTCAAGGGTCAGTCGCGCGACCATGGCCGCCGGATCTTCGTGTACGAGCATCCCAAGTCGGGAGACCTGTTTTCGATCATCGACCCCGACCTGCAGCTCCATCAGCTCGAGGCCGTGCAGCGCGAGGTGGCCCAACTGTTGGAGCACGGGCTGCCCGAGGAGTCGTCTTTGGCGTTGGCCCCCGACGCTGCTCCGACCGAGGAACCCTTCAACCCGCCGAGCGAGATCCCGTCGTTGGCTCCCGCCTGATCCGTTCAGCCCGAAGTTCGAAAGCGTTGGAGCCTTGAAGCATTGAATGCATGAAGTCCGCTGGAAGTCCGGTGGAATGTCGTTCCTCGTCACCCATGTCCGACCTCGAAGATCTGCAGTCGGCCCTTGGCCATCGATTCCGGGATCCGGCGTTGCTGGCCCTGGCCCTGACGCACCCGTCGGTGGCCCATGAGGACGGCGGCAGCGGTCAGAACCACAATCAGAGGCTGGAGTTCTTGGGCGATGCCGTCATCCAGCTGGCCGTCACCTCGGAACTCTACCATCGGTTCCCGGGGATGGGTGAGGGGGCCCTGACCCAGGCCAGGGCGCAATTGGTGAACCGGACTTCGCTGGCGGCCCAGGCCCGTCGCCTGGCGCTGGGCAACCACGTGATTCTGAGTCGAGGAGAGGAGTCGAGCGGCGGCCGGACCCGCAGTTCTACGTTGGCCGACGCCTTCGAGGCGATGATTGGTGCGGTGTACGTCGACGCCGGATTCGAGACCGCCCGGCAAACGCTCCTGGGACTCATCCAAGAGGGAGCCGGGGAGATGGCCGAGCTGCCGAACCTCGACAATCCCAAGGGCGAGCTGCAGGAGTTTTTGCAGGCGACCTCCCCGGAGGCCCCCCGCTACGAATTGCTCGAGACCGAGGGCCCCCGACCACAACCGCACCTTCCGTTGCGCCGTGCTGCACGGCGGCGTTGTATTGGCCCGGGGCGAGGGACGAAGCAAGAAGGCGGCCGAAAGCCATGCCGCCTTGCTCGCCCTCCAGAAGCTCAAGACCCCCACCGCCGCTTGAGCGGGTGGAGGCCTCTTCGCACGTGTTTCTTACTTCGCCGCGGCCGCGCCCGGGGTGCCGGTGGCGGCGGTGATCTCCGCCATCCGCTTGGCCAGGGTGGCCTCTTGGATCTTCTTCGCCAGCTCGGGCTTTTCGGCGAGGGTCCGTCGGGTGGCGTCCTTGCCCTGACCGATCAACTCGCCCTGGAACTGGATCCAGGCGCCCTTCTTCTCGAGGACCCCCGCGTCGAGGGCCACGTCGAGCAGGGAACCTTCCTTGTCGATGCCGTGGTTGAAGAGGATGTCGAACTCGGCCTCCGCGAAGGGCGGAGCCACCTTGTTCTTCACGATCTTCACCTTCACGTGGTTGCCGACGGCCGCGCCCGAGGCGTCCTTGATGGCCTCCTTGCGCCGGATGTCGATGCGGACGCTCGCGTAGAACTTCAGCGCCTTGCCGCCCGGGGTGGTCTCCGGGCTGCCGAACATCACACCCACTTTCTCGCGCATCTGGTTGGTGAAAAGGCAGGTGGTCTTGGCCTTGTTCAGGATGGCCGTCAGCTTGCGGAGCGCCTGGCTCATCAGTCGGGCCTGCATGCCCATGGTGGCCATGCCCATCTCGCCCTCGAGCTCGGCCTTGGGCACGAGCGCTGCGACCGAGTCGACCACGATGATGTCGAGCGCCCCGGAGCGGGCCAGGGTCTCGCAGATGGTCAGAGCCTCTTCGCCGGAGTCGGGTTGGGAGACCAGGAGTTCATCGACGTTGACCCCGAGCTTCTTGGCGTAGGCCGGGTCGAGGGCGTGCTCGGCATCAATGAACGCCGCCATGCCGCCCGCCTTCTGGGCATTGGCGATGAGGTGCAGCATCAGCGTGGTCTTGCCGGACGACTCGGGCCCGTAGATCTCGATGACCCGCCCGCGGGGCACCCCGCCGACGCCGAGGGCCAGGTCGATGGCCAGCGCGCCGGTGGGGATGACCTCGATCGGTCGTGCGACCTGGGCACCGAGGCGCATGATCGCCCCCTCGCCATAGGCCTTGGTGATGGTGGCGATGGCGGCATCGAGTTCCCGCTGCTTCGCGGCGGACACCTTCGGCGGTTCCGGGGCCTTGGCTTCGGTGGCGGGAGCCTTCTTTTCGGGGGTCTTGTCGGGGGTCTTGTCGGCCATAGGTCAGTTGCGTTGGGAATGGAGATGTGACATGGAAGCGGCAATGGCGGTGGTGCTCATGACGCCCGCACGATGGCACACCCCCGCGGACAAAGGTTGTCTGATGGGGGCGGCAGCGCGGCGTCCGGCCATGGGCGACGAACCGTGAAATGCGGATGCGGTGACCTCCATCGGCGTCGAGTTTCGGAACTTCCACGGCGCGGGGCCATCGAATTCTCGGAGCAGTGGCCCGGCAGATGGATGGGTCGACCGCCGCGAAGCTTCCGGTCTCGGGGAGTTTGCGTGGACGGGGTTCATCAGGGTTTCCAGAGAAGGGGTGCGTCGGCAGAGGGGTTCTCGGTCGAGGTGCGATCGGCCCGTGCCCGAGGTGCCCGGCGGACACCACCGTCGAGACAGAGAACATTGCCCGCGCCCCGATGGATGGTGTGGTGGAGATTGCCAGGGCCGGCGACGGCGGCCCGACCGCCGTTGTCGAAGATCCAGACGGTCCGGGAGGGTTCGGCGAACGATTCGAGGCGCCTCGGGCGGGAATCGCGACCGCTGCCGTTGAGGTGCCGGTTCAGGCAGAACTGGAACAGCAGGTGCCCATTGCTGCGCCGTGGATTGGAGGGACAGAACCAGAGCGGGTGCCCCAGGGGTGCCCGTGCATTGGTCCGCCAGGCGCCCTCCTCATGGTAGGGCGCGATGCCCATCGATGGCGGCAGGTCGGCGTACCAGGCGTTGCGGGTGGAGAGGCCATTCGGAGCGCCGTCGGCGGGCAGCCAGCCACCGCAGTCGACCCCGTAAATGTGGGTGCCAAGCCCCCATTGCCTGAGCCGGGAAAGGCACGTGCTTGTCCGCGCGGTGTCGCGCGCCCGGGCCAGGGCCGGCAGCAGCAACGAGCCGAGGAGCGCCAGAACCGTGAGCACGACCAGCAACTCCAGCAGGGTGAAGCCCCGGCGTGTCGCCGGGGTTGCGCGATGGCGGGGGACTTGAACGCGTTGGTGATGAAGAGGGCGGCGCATGGTGCGTATCCCAGCCTTCGTCGGGCCGCCCGACGTTCTTTCAAGAATCTGCATCCGGACCGTTTTTCCCGGATCCGAGAGGCATGAGCTCGTTGGAACCTTGGGGACAGGCTGCCAATCCTCCGGAGACAGGCTGCCGGGGTCGGGACCGATTGCCCCGGTGCCATCCTCGGGGAGGCATGGGGGGGACAGGCTCTTGTCGGGCGACATCCGCGCTCCGGGGACCGGCTCCTTTTCCCGGAAACCCCGTCCGCTCGGAACAAGCCGCGGATCCGCCGGACATTTGGGACGTTGACAATTTGAAACCGCCGGGAGTGTCATCGGTCATCCCCGACAGGAAGCGTTCAACCGCAGGAAAACCATGCCCCACCCTGACCCGATCCCCGTTCGTCCCAGCCTGTTCCGTCGCGTCGCCCCATGGGTGCGATCGGCAGGAACCGTCACCGCCGCCATCGCCATGGCCATCGCCGCGCTGGGCCTGTCCCTCCAAGCCAAGGTGCTCGACAACTTTGACGACAATACCAAGACCGGGTGGACCGACTTCACCTTCGTGCCCAACTTCGGCCTGCCGACCGAGTCGGGAGGGCAGTTCCAATTCGCGCAACCCCCGGCGGGCCAGTCGATCTTCAGCGCCAGCCAGAAGACCTCGGAACGGTTCGAGTTGAAGGAGGGGCGGTCGATCGAATTCCGCGTGGATGTGGTGAAGGGTGGCGCCAAGGACTCCTTCGCGGTGCTGGCCTTCATCCCGACAGCCAACTCCGCGGGAACGCTGGGGGGCTACGGCCTCGCCAAGTCCACCACCGACATCCTGATCACCAAGGGCATCAACAAGTACTTCGTGGC
>CAIOKD010000204.1 GCA_903858835.1 uncultured Verrucomicrobiota bacterium | reverse complement strand
GGCAGCCGGCGCAGGTGTTCTGGAACAGGGAACGGCCGTTGTAGGGATCCCCGGAACCGGCGCGCACGATGGCTGCCCGTTTCCGGATCAGCTCCTCCATCTCGGAAGTGGTCGGGGTTCGAGGCTCGGGCCACAGGGCCGCGACCTTGGCCTTCAGCTCCGGATCGGCGTGCTGACGCAGGCGGCGGAGGGTCCCGAGCGAGATCGAGTCGGGCTTCACCTGCGACGGTGCCGCACCGGCGGGTCGGGGCTGGAGTTCGTCGACGAGGCTCCGGCTCCAGCCGGCGCGGCTCGACAACACGGTCTGCGCCGTGGCGCGCGCGGCGGGCCCCAGCGCGGGCCAGGCCCCGAGGATGATTCCGGCGACGGCGGCGTCTTCCTGAGGTTGCATCGCCATCAGCGCGGCCTGGCGCAGGACGTCGTCCTTGGCCGCGCCCCGATAGGCACGGGCCAAGGCCGGCAGGGCTCCCGGGACCGGCACCTCACTCAGGACTCCGAGGAGTTCCAGCCGCTCGGCACGGGGTGCCATCTCGTCGGCCACCGTGGCGAGGGCCCGTCGGATGGCAACCGGATCGCCCCGTCGTACCGCGAAGGCCGGTGAACCCACCCCGTGACGGGCCATCGCCTGGACGAGGTTGTTGGGCAGCCCGGCGAGTGGACGGCCCTTGAAGGCCGCCTCGAAGCCCTGCATCAGGCGCCGGCTGGAGTCCACGGAAGGCGACCGCTCGAACAGGGCCGCGCAGAGCAGCAGCTCCCGACGCGAACCCGACTGGGCCCAGCGCCTGGCGGTCCGCTCGAGCAGGTGCTTCTGGACCATCGGCCGGTCCCAGAATGTCGGATCGGAGTAAAGCCCCAGCACGATCTCTGGTGACCCGGTGCAGAGGGTCTCGAGCGCCCACCAGAGCAGGAGCGGTTGGCGGTTGTCGTCGACATCGACATCGCGTGCACACAAGGCCTTCAGGATCCTCGCCGCATCCGTCGGGGGGAGGCGACGCGCGGTGCTCGCGAGCTGGTTGCGGACCTCGAGGTCTGGATCCGTGGCCGCGAGTCCGACCAGGCGTTGGACCAGTTCTGGGGACGCCCTCCGGGCATCGCCAAGCCGGCGTGCGGTCCAGAGCCGCACCAGGGGTTCGGGGTGCGCGAGTCCCCGCAAGGACTCCGCCTCGGTGCCGCCGCCCTGGAGCACCAGCGCCCAGAGGAGATCCACGGCACGGGGACCGCGAGCTCCAGCGAGCGCCTTCGAGAGTGCCGGGATGTGAGCGGGATCCGGTCGGTCGGCGATCAGCCGCAGCGCAGTCTGGCGCACCCAGCGGTTGGTGTCGCCAAGGCGCTGGATCAGGCCTTCGTGGGAGAGCTTGGCGAGATTCTCGGAATGGGCACGGGTTCCGGTCTTGGAACGCATGCGGTAGATGCGCCCGTTGGAGACGTCGATCTGTCCCTCGTGGTTTCGGTAGTGGTTCACCTGCCGGTCGTACCAGTCGCAGACATAGACCGCGCCGCCCGGGCCCACCTTGATGTCGACCGGTCGGAACCAGCGGTCTTCGCTGACGACCGGACGCGCGAGGTCGACCGTCTTGAACGAGGAGCGGTCGGGCTGGATCTCGCTCATGACGATCCGGCCCTGGAGGGGTTCGACGCCGAGGAGTCGGCCCGTGTAGCGGTCGGGCAGGGACCCGTGGTCGTAGATCACGAAGTTGTGGGTGAACCGCGGCTCGCTGGCCATCGGCATGGCGGGGAAGTAGCCGAAGGCGTAGGGATTCGAGAGGGGGCCATGCTTCTCGAAGCCCTTCTGGAGGTAGGCGCCCTGCTGGTAGTGGAAGCCACGGGTGTCGCCGCCGTTGTGGCCCGAGAAGACACGTCCTGCGCTGTCGAACTCGCAGCCGAAGGCATTGCCGCCGCCCTCCGAGAACACCTCGTAGATC
>CAIOKD010000203.1 GCA_903858835.1 uncultured Verrucomicrobiota bacterium | reverse complement strand
TGGTCGCCTCCAATTTTTGCTGAGGAGCAGCCTTCTGGGTGGTCGATTGCACCTCTGCAGTATACAAGGGTAGTATACAAGTGGCAAATCGACGGTTCCGAAACTGAGCGAAAAGCCCAGTAAAAACGAGTCGCGGAAGGGTGGCTGAGTGGTTGAAGGCACCTGACTCGAAATCAGGCGTACTCGCAAGGGTACCGGGGGTTCAAATCCCTCCCCTTCCGCCATTTCTCACCCCAAGTCCACAGTCCACAGTCCACAGTCCACAGTCCACGGCCTTTGGCAACCATGGGCGCGACCCTCGGCGTTGCTTCCGCTCAATCCACCACGTTCAACACCGACTGGCCGGTGTCCCACAGCCGATTGATGAGCCGGTCGGTGTTCGTTCCTTGGACGCGGGCGACCGCCAGCCGACGCGCCGTATCGTTGAAGGTGATGATGCTGCTCACCTCCAGCTTGAGATCCCGGCAGAGTTGCACCAGGTCGCCCAGGGCGTTCGGCTTGTTGGTGATGTCGAAGGTGATGCGCGTCGAACCGCGCTGCCCGCTGAGCAGCTTGCTGAAGACACGGAAGATGTCGGACTCGGTGATGATGCCCGCGAGCTTTTCACCCTGGACCACCGGCAGCCCCCCGATGTGGTGCTCGGTCATCCGGCGCGCGGCAGCCTCGATGGGCTGATCAGCCTCGATGGTGATGACGGGGCTGTGCATGAATTCGGCCACGGTACCGAGGTCGGGCAGGGCATCGATGCTCGCCACCGAGAACGGATTGAGGTTCTCAGGAAAGGCCCGCACCACGTCCTGCCTGCAGATCATGCCGACGACCGCCCGCCCCTTCACCACGACCAGCCGGCGGATGTTGCGGGCGTTCATTCGGCGCACCGCGTCGCCGAGGGAGGTTTCCGGCGTCACGGTCTCGACGCCCCGGGTCATGCACATGTCGATGATCATGGGAGAACACCCGCGAGGCCATTTCTGAAAGCAGGCCTCGAAGGTGTCTCCCGATCATCGGCGGTTCTGGCCCGCGCCTGAAATCGCAGGAAAAGCGGTCATCCTGCTGCGGTCATCCTCTTGCGGACCCGGTCATTGAGCGATCAGCCGGAAGAACCGCGCCGCGGCGTCGATGGCGGGGCGCGCGATGCGTGTCTGCACCTGTCCCTCGGTCGACAACGTCTCGGTGGGCACCTCGGTCCACGGACCGGCGACGAGGTCCGATGTGGCCAGCAGACGCACGGTCACGCCCGGGCGATCCAGGCGCAGGGCCAGGCGCAGTGTGGGCGGTGCCGTCGAGAGGTTCAGCACCAGCGGAGGGGCGGGGTCGGCCGACGCCGGATCGCTGCCCAGGGCGAACTCCAACAGGTTGGGACGACCGTCCCGGTCTGGATCATCGCCGGGTCCGCGCTGGCCTTCGGGCACTCCCTGCGAGGCGATCCAGTCGGCGAAGGTCGACCCGACCAGGGCCGAACCCGGCGTCGGCGGGGCGGCGACCCAGACGGACGGATCGTTGCCGTAGGCGGCCTCGCTGCGCTTTTGCAGCGACTGCCCCGAACCGGCCGCGCCGATGGGCCACGGGGCGCGCGGGTCGTAATTGACCCGGTCCACCCGCGCGAATTGTCGGACTCCAGCGTCGTCGAGGCCGGCGGGCCGCCCGAGCTGCACGGTCTCGCCCTCGTTGGCCAAGCGTCCGGAGGTCCATTCCAAAACTCGAACCCCATTCGGGATCGTGAAGGCCGCCTTGAGGTGCGTGAGGCTCCGGGTGAGCACCAGCCGTTCCCCGGGGGTGAGGATCAGGGGCGGGTTCGTGGGGAAGTCCAGATCGATGCCGTCGGTGATCCGCCACGGGGCGTTGCGGACACTGTCGTACAACGGCACCGGGGCCGCCGACAGGTTCAGCAGTTCGATGAACTCCAGGTCGGGATCGGTGGGTGCGGCGTACAGGATCTCGGAGACGACGATCGGGCCGATCCGGGGGGCGCTGTTGGGCTGCCCCGGGGTTGGCGTCTGCAGCGGGATGAAGTTCCAAGTGTCGGTCGAGGTCTTGCGGTAGTTGCCCAGGGTCTCGCCCGGCAGGGTGGCTCCGAAGGATTCCTGGGTGCGGTAGTCGGTCAGTTCATCACCGACGGCCGAACTGAGATACACGGTCTCGCCCACATCGCTCAGGGCGAAGCCGGTGATCCGACCCGGATCCAGGGAGGCCACCCCGAAATGCTGCCGCTCGGTCAAGACGATGCGCTCCCCGGGTTGCAGGCGGGTTCCGGCGGGAATGCGGTACTTGCGGAGGTCGCTGGCGCTGTCGCTCAAGAACCACCCCCCGATGTCCACCGCGGCCGAGGATCGGTTCAGGAGTTCGATCCAATCCTGGTCGACTTCCGAGTTGGCCAGCAGTTCCTCGATCACCACGGTCTTCGTGAGCGCATAGGGATAATCGGAAACCAGGTAGCGGTACGCGGCACCGATGTCGGCCCGCGTGCCGTCAGGATCGGCCGGGTGGGACGGATCGCCGGCATCGATGGCCGGGGAACCGGACTGCAGGCTGAAATCGAGCCGTTCCGGCGCCGCGAACGCGGGCGACGCCACCACGTTGCCCGGCCCCAGGTTGGTGATCGCCACGGTGTCCGACAGCGAGTAGGCGACGGCGAGTTGCGACAGGGCATCGACCTGCACCGGGGCGATGGTGGATGCCGAGAACAGGGTGTTGGTGACGAAGGCGGCACCTCCGCCCACACCGAAGTTCTTCTCGTACACATCCACG
>CAIOKD010000202.1 GCA_903858835.1 uncultured Verrucomicrobiota bacterium | reverse complement strand
GCCTTCGGCGACCGGTATCCGGAGAACGGCTACCTCATGGTGGCCGACCGCCCGTACTGGCGCGAGGCCCGCAAATGACCGGGGAGACGCTTCCGTGGTCGCCCGAGTCACCCTCGAAATCGCCCTCCGCAAGGAGTTCGATTACGCCATTCCCGAGGAGTTTTCGGACCGGGTGGCCGTGGGTTCTCGGGTGAAGGTGCCCTTCGGGCATCGGCAGGTGCTCGGGGTGGTGACCGCGTTGGCCGAGTCCTCGCCGCAGACCGGACTCAAGCCGATCCTGAACGTCCTGGGAGCGCAGACGCTGGTGACTCCGCAGGTGCTCGAGTTGGCCCGATGGATCGCCGCCTACTATTGCTGCCCGGTCGAGACGGCCCTCAAGAGCGTGCTGCCCGAGGCAGTCCGCAAAGAGGACGCCGGTTGGCGCGAGCGGCTCCATGTGCATGCGCTGACGCCGCCCGTCGACATGCCCAAGCTGACCCCGCGTCAGGAAGCCATCTGGCGCATCATCGAGGAATGGCGCGAGTTGCCCCTGCAGGAGTTGCTCCGGTTGGGTGAGACGACGGCCGAGACCGTTCGCAAGCTCGAGGACAAGGGGTTGGTGTGCATCGCGCCGAAGATCGACGAGCGCGATCCTTATGCCCGGGAACTGATCGTTCCGACCACCCCCCTGCCGCTCAACGAGGAGCAGGTGGTGGCCTTCGATGCCCTGGTGAAGGCCCATGACGGGTTGGTGCGCGGGGAGGCCGCCAAGCCCTTCCTGCTCTTCGGGGTCACGGGTTCGGGCAAGACCGAGGTGTACCTGCAGGCGATCCAGCATGCCTTGGCGCAGGGGCGCGGGGCCATCGTGCTGGTGCCCGAGATCTCGCTGACACCGCAGACGGTGGAGCGTTTCAAGGCCCGGTTCTCGTCCGGCCCGCATCGGACCCTCGTGGCCGTGCTGCACTCCCACCTGTCGGCCGGCGAACGTCATGACGAGTGGCACAAGATCCGTCAGGGCCGCGCTCGGATCGTCATCGGCGCCCGCTCGGCGGTCTTCGCGCCGGTCCATCCTTTGGGGTTGATCATCGTCGATGAGGAGCACGAGCACTCCTACAAGCAGGAAGAGACGCCCCGCTACCACGCCCGCGATGTGGCGGTGGTGAGGGGGCAGCGCGAGGGCGCGGTGGTCCTGCTGGGTTCGGCGACGCCCTCGATCGAGAGTTTCCACAATGCCCGGCGCGGCAAGTACACCCTGCTCGAGATGGCCAAGCGGGTCGATGACAAGCGCCTGCCGGTGGTGCGCGTGGTCGATCTGCGCGAGGAATCCCGCAAGTCCAAGAACGGGGCGCCCCCGGTGTTCACCCTGCGCCTGCGCGAGGCCATCACCCAGCGGTTGGAGCGCCGGGAGCAGACGTTGCTCTTCCTCAACCGGCGGGGATTCTCGACCTCGCTCCAATGCCCGCAGTGCGGTCATGTGGCCGGATGCCCCAATTGTTCGGTCTCCCTGACCTATCACCGGGCCTCGCGGCGGTTGCTCTGCCACATCTGCGGCCATGAAGACCCGGTGCCCGATCATTGCCCGGCCCCGGGTTGCGGCAATCCTGCCATCCGGTTCGCCGGGATCGGCACCGAGCGGGTGGAGGACGCCTTGCGCAAGGGCTTTCCCCAGGCGCGCATCGAGCGGATGGATTCCGACACCCTGAAGCGCAAGGAGGACTACCGGCGCATCCTCACCGAATTCCGGACGGGCAAGATCGACATTCTGGTCGGCACCCAGATGATCGCCAAGGGACTCCATTTTCCGAATGTCACGCTTGTGGGAATCGTGAATGCCGACCTCGGCCTGCACATCCCGGATTTCCGTGCTGGCGAGCGAACATTCCAACTCCTCACGCAGGTCGCGGGGCGCGCTGGCCGGGGCGAGATGGAGGGCGAGGT
>CAIOKD010000201.1 GCA_903858835.1 uncultured Verrucomicrobiota bacterium | reverse complement strand
ACCTTGATCCGGGCCTTTCGCATGGGAGGGAGAGTGTTTTCGGATGATTTGTGTGTCAACAACAATGAACCTGTCACCAATTTTTGGGTTGGCGGGGGGTGGGGGTGGGTTAAGGTCCGTGAATGGGGGGCATTTGGGTGGGATTGGACAAGGCGGTGGGGGGGCACAAGTACTGCCATGGGCATGCGGTGGTGCTGGTGGGTGGGGTCGGGCGAGGTGGGGCGGGGAGATTGGCGGCTCGGGGCGCCTTGCGGGTGGGGGCCGGTTTGGTGACGGTGGGGTGCCCCAGCGAGGCCTTGGGGGAAAATGCCGCTCGGTTGGATGCCGTGATGCTGACTCGGGTCGATTCAACCTCTGATCTCATGGAGTTCTGCCGGGATCCCCGGGTGAGCGCGCTGTGCCTGGGGCCAGGCTTGGGCGCGGCGCGAGCCCGCGATCTGGTCCCTACCGCCTTGGGGACAGGCCTTCCGATGGTCCTCGATGCGGATGCGTTGACCGCCTTCGCCAGTCACCCGGATGAACTCTTCAGACTTCTGCATCCTGGATGCCTGTTGACGCCTCACGCCGGCGAATTCGGCCGGATCTTTCCCGATCTCGCGGCGTCGATCGGTACCACAGCGCTGGATGGGGAACACATCCAGGGAAAGGATGCGGAGGGGTATGAAGTCCGCCGGATCACCCAGATGGCGCGGATCACCGGTGGAGCCGAGGTGGATTGCGATGCCCTCCGTGACGAGGCCGTCCGGTCAGCGGCACGTCGATGCGGGGGTACGGTGCTCCTGAAGGGGCCGCAGACCCGGATCGCCTCGCCCGATGGGACGCTGCGATCGGTGGATGCCCCCAAAGACGGATCGGCCGCCTGGTTGGCGACCGCCGGCTCCGGAGATGTTCTCGCCGGGTTCTGCACCGGACTGATGGCCCGTGGCATGGATCCGCTCTCCGCAGGCGAGATCGCCGCCCGTCTCCATCTGGAGTGCGGGCGTCTGGGCGGTCCCGGGTTGATCGCCGAGGATCTGCCGGAAGTCCTTCCACAGGTGCTTCGGCGGATCCTGCGTCGGGCCGTGGATGGTGGCGGATCCGCGGTCTGTGGCGGGGGTGACGCAGTGGAATGATGTCATCGAGCCGTGAAACTCGAAAATCCCTGCATCCAATTCCTGTCCGGTTGCGGATAGATTTGCGGGAAGAGTTTCTCTCCTCCACCCATGCAACCAAGGCCCGAATCTCGTCCTCCGATCCCGTTCCCGGGCATCGCTGCGGCGCGGTCGGGGTCGGTAGAGGGTCTCGATTCCATTGAAGATGTCCGTCTCCTGGCCCAGATCGCCGACGGTCAGGCGGGAGCCCTCGCCGAGCTCTATCGCCGCCGGGGCGGTGCCTTGCTCCGGTTCGTCCAACGGATCCTTGGCGATGAACCCGATGCCGAAGAAGTCCTTCAAGATGCCTTCGTCGCCATCTGGCGCCGTGCCGGTCGCTACGATGCATCCAAATCAGGTCCGCTGACCTGGATGATCATGATCGCCCGCGGGTTGGCCCTGGATCGGCTGCGGCAACGTTCCCGGCGGGTCGCCGGCGTGGAACGCTTTCAGTCCAACGAAGCCCACGACCTCGCTTCCGGCGACACCGCCTCTTCCCGCGTCGAGGCCGACGAGCAATCGGTCCGACTGGGCTCGGCGCTGGGTTCGCTTCCTGAATCCCAGCGCAGGGCCATCGAACTGGCGTTCTACCGCGGATGCACCCAGGAGGAGATCGCCCTGACCACTGGTGAACCCTTGGGCACCATCAAAGCCCGGATCCGGCGCGGCATGATCGCCCTGCGCCTCAAACTTCAAGCACGCCATGACTGACTCCCAACACAGCAGCCACAGCCTCTCCGAGGAGCAGTCCAGTCTCTACGTGCTCGGCCTGATGTCGGGCTCCGAGCGGCGCGACTTCGAACGGCAGTTGCGTGGCGATGCCGAACTCCGCCGAACCGTTCGCGGCTTGGAATCGGCCCTCGAAGGCGAGGTCTTCGGCGAACCCGCTCCAGCGGCACCGGCACGGGTCTGGGGCAAGATCCTTGAGCGAACCCGCAATGACGGCGCGCAGGTGCTGCTGTTTCCCCAACCGCTCCTCCGATGGGTACCACGTCTGACCGCGATGGCGGCCTGCCTCGTCCTCGGATCGGTGCTCCATTCGTGGTGGTCCGTCGCCGTGGGGGGGCGCCTCGCGCGGGGCGTCGCTGCTCGTGAATCCCCAGTCCTCGTCGGCGGCACGGCTGCCATGGTTGCCACGGGTGCTGCGAACGCCGACGGGATTGGAGAGAGCCCCGTTCAGGAGTCCTCTCCAGCCTCGGGATCGGGCGCGTCTCGGACGGCGGCTGTGGCATCCGTCTCGTCGGCTTCATCGCCCGCTTCCGACCGTGATGAGGTGTTGCACAGTCTGGAAATCCAGAATGCCGAGTTGCAGGGCAAGGTCCGCGGGCTTCATGCGAAGATCGCCGAACTGGGCCAACGGCTCCAGCAGGTGACAGTGATTCCCTCGGGAGTGACCCGGCTTCATGTGTTCTCGCTCGGTCAAGCTGGTCTCGCAACGACCGCGCTGACGGGGCCCATTGATGGCATGAGTCGCGCGCCGGGCGTAGCCGAGGGGCCTGCCACTTCATTGGCCCAATCCCTGGCCCGTCTTGCCGGTGACCGCATGGCCTTGGCTCTGAACACGGCCGCCGTCGCGGGTGCGCCGACCCAAGATGGCAGTGATCGAACCGCAGCTCCCGGCACCTCGGGCACAGGTGTGGCTCCGGGTATCGAGGCCGTGGGCAAGGTCACCCTCCTGCCCGCGCGCCCGGCCGCCTCTGACATGGGTAATCCCTCCGACGTGGGCATCGCTCCCATCGCCGGTACGGCTGCGGTTTCCACGGTCGATATCACGTCCAATCGAACCCTGGCCGTGCCCAATACTCCGGCCGCCGCGATCAGCCCCATCGTCTTCAGTGCTCCAGATTTTGGTGTTCACGCTGTCGCCGTCCCGACGGCCCCGACTGGCGGTCAGTACCAACTCTGGAATCGCGCCACCGATGGCACCGTTTCCAGTCTCGGGATCTTGGCCCCCACCGCCAGCCCGGTTTCCGTCGTCACCTTGGAGCGAGGCTCGGTCGAGGGATTGTTCATGTCCCTCGAACCCGTGGGTGGGTCTCTTCAACCCACGGGTCCCCAGGTCGGCAACGGTCAAAACCTGCAGCTTCCGAGTGCGGTAAAGCCCTGAAAGTCGTGCGGCCACCAGCACTCATCGGCACGGAGTACAACTCCGACACAGATACACCTCGACATCTTTCCGTCGTTCCCCGATCCCAAACACAGTCTTTTATGAAAACACTGGAATTCGTCGACCGAGCCTTACGGTCGCTCGCCACCCTCGCGCTAGCGACTGCGTTTGTGGCATGGCTCCCGGCCCGCGCACAGCAATCCGGGTCCCCATCTTCCCCCCCGCGGATCTCCGGTATCCGATCAGTGGACACCGGCCTTGCGGTGACCGTCCAGGTGCCGGCCGGCGTGCGACGCATCACGCTCGAGTCACGGCCTCGCCTCGGTGGAGGCACATGGAAGCCCCGTGCTGTCCTGTTGCCGACCAACGACGCGCCCGAGGTGACGCTCACCCTGCCAGCCGCCGAGACCAGCGAGGTGCTGCGGATCGTCACCGATGACGCCGCGTCGTTGGGGGTGCCCAGCCGATTCTTTCAGGGGAGCGAGACGTCAGCGCCCCAGGTCAGCCCCAATCCGCCCTCCAACGGCTCTGCTGGCGGGGCATTGGTCACCACGGGAACCGTGCCCGGCCAGGCCTTGGTCGATCGCAGCTCGCTCGCCGCTGCCCCGACAGTGCAGGAGTCCGACATCTGGAAATTATCGGGCGACAACCTCTACTTTTTCAATCAGCAGCGAGGTCTCCAGGTCATTGACATCGCTCGTCCCTCGGCTCCGACCCTGCAGGGCATCCTGCCGATCGTGGCCCGGGGTGAGCAGATGTACGTGCTGCCGGCCAAGGCCGATTCGGGGGAGTGGCTCGCCCTGCTGACCCAGCCGGAGTGTCGCTGGGATGCCACCGAGGTGCTGCTGGTCCAGTCCACCGACCGGGGGCCTCGCACAGGGGCCGTGGTGGCGCTGCCCGGACAGCCCGTGGAGAGCCGGTTGATCGGCAACGTCCTGGTGGTGGCCAGCCAGGGCTGGACCAATCGACCGGTGTCGGCCTCCGACCCTCAGGGGGCTTCCGTCTTCGAATCGCTCACCTGGGTCAGCGCCCTCGATCTTTCCAATCCTGCCCAACCGGTCCTGCGCTCGACCGTGGAGTCGAAGGCCTCTGTCCAGGCGATCCATGCGACCGACACTCGGCTCTTTGTCGCTGTCACCCGCGATCCCGGGGGTGCGGTCGACCCGGTCAATCCCAAGGAGTTCCTGCCCCCGACCTACGGAGTGACCGTATACGACATTTCCGATCCTTCCGGAAACATCCGCGAGTCTGGTTCCTTCGTCACCGCCGGGCGCGTCGCTGACAAGTTCAAGTTCGGAGTCCGGGGCGAGGTGCTCACCGTCGTCTCGCAGATCGATCCGCGCTGGCGCACCACCGGCGTGGTCGATCCCTCGATCGTGAGCCTCGAGACCTTCTCGCTGCAGAATCCTTCGAAGCCCGAGCGCCTGGCGCGGCTGAATCTGGTGACCAATGAATCGGTGTTCGCCACTCGCTACGATGGCGACCGCGCCTACGTGGTCACCTTCCGGAGGGTGGACCCGCTCTGGATCGTGGATCTTTCCGATCCTAAGGCCCCGGCCGTCCGAGGTGAACTGAAGGTGCCGGGCTGGTCCTCCTACATCGAACCCATGGGCGACCGACTGTTGGCCATGGGAGTCGAGGACGGCAGGGCCGCTGTCTCGCTTTTCGACGTTTCCAAGGTTGATGCACCCCGATTGGCCGACAAGGTGTTCTTGGGCGACGGATGGTCCTGGAGCGAGGCCAATGCCGACGAGAAGGCCTTCCAGGTGCTCCCCGAAGCCGGCCTGGTGCTGCTGCCCTGGCACGGGCGCCAGGGGACCAACGGGTGGTTCCAGGGGGTCCAGTTGCTGGATTACACCCGCGATTCCCTGAAACTCCGAGGCACCATAGACCACAGTTCGGCCGCCCGGCGTGCGATGCTGCGCGATGCCCATGTGCTGAGCTTGTCCGGCGGCGAGCTGGTGTCGGCCTCCATCGTCGATCGCGACCGGCCGCAGGTGCGATCAGTCCTCGCTCTCTCCGAGTCGGTCGACCGGTTGTTCGTGCTGGGGGATCGGCTGATCCAACTGTCCAATGGGTCCTGGGACATGTCCCTCCAGGCGCAGACCGCGCCGCGTCTTCGGATCAGCCCCACCTCGGATCCGGAAGCCACGTTGTCCACATTGATCCTCACGAACCTTCCCGTGGTGGGCGCGGATCTCCACGACGGCCTCCTGTACCTGCTGCATCGCGGGCCCGACACCTCCCGGGTCGAGAACCCGGGCACCACCAACGAGGTGTGGACCTCCATCCCGGGCGAGACCCTGCTCCAGGTAGTTTCCGTGGTCGGCGACAAGCTCGAGGTGGTGGGGCGATCGGCCCCGTCCAAGGTCTCGGCCTCTGGCTGGGGCCGGTACACCGCGCTCTGGCCGACGTCCCGCTCCCTGGTCTGGGTGCCCGAAGAAGGGGGATTCTGGCCAATGGTGTGGGCAAGGCCGATGGTCGGTGGCGCGATGATCGCGGGCGACCTCAGGATCGCCCCCGGGTGGTTCGGAGGGTTCTGGGGAGGTGACTCGCGATGGTTGGCTGCCGACGTCGGTCGCAGCGATCGCCCAGTATTCGTCGGGGACTATTTGCTCGGGGAAGGGGTCTCGGTGGGTACCCCGTCGGTGCGTGCGGGCAAGATCTTCGCTTCGGTGGCCCGCTCCCAGTGGGTGCCCGCATCCACCAACAAACCCTCGACCGGCGTGGTCCTGCCGTGGTGGGAAACCCAGGGCAGCTGGGTGACCGATCACAGCCTTCGAGTTCTCGACGCGGCCGACGCCTCCGAGCCGGTGCTGCGCGACCCGACCGTGCTGCCAGGGTCGTTGATCGGGGTTTCCCATGCCGGGGCGGTGCTCTACTGCCGAGTCGAATCCAGCGACGCCAAGGGATTGACGTCGGTGAGTGTTCAAGCACTGGGCTACGACGGTGTGAAGGTCGCGCGCATCGACCAGAGAGAGCTTCCCGAACTCGGGGTCCGTCCGGTGGCCGTGCTGGGCGATGGTCGCATCGCTGTCGCGGTCCAACAGGGCACGGCACTCGAGACCTGGGTTCTCGACGCCTCGGGCGTGCTGTCGATCTCTGCACCGGCCGTGAAGCTGGGATTCAGTGTGAATCGTTTCCTCGAATTCGACGGAGCGCTGCTCGGCGAAGGCGATGGGGCGCTCGTCCTCGTGGGGGCCGCCGCCCCCCTCACAGTGCTGGGCACCGGTGAGCGGCCCTGCAGCCTCTGGCTCCAGAAATCCAGCCTGGGTGCCCCGACCCGCGAGGGAGTCTGGGTGGCCCGCGGCGCGTCCGGTGCCTGGTGGTTGCCTTTCCGCAATCCGTGAGTCCGGTCATCGGTGCGTCGTTGGCTCCGCTCCGATGCGCCTCCCTCGGTCCAGGTTTCCTGGTATCGAGGGAGGTGTTTCCATGACGATATTCCCGAAACCTACGGAAAATCTTGACTCGGGTGGGCATCCGGATCGAATCGCGGGAACCCTGGGGCCCTTCGACGTTCAACCGCCGTCTGGCGGGCTCCATCCCAGTCCAACCCCATGAATTCGACCCAATCGCGTACCGTGGATCGCCGTGCGGCGTTCACGCTCATCGAGCTGCTGGTGGTCATCGCCATCATCGCCATCCTGGCCGGGATGCTGCTGCCCGCCCTTGCCAAGGCGAAGGAGAAGGCCATCACCATCCAGTGCCAGAACAACGTCAAGCAGATCACCTTGGCTTCCCACATGTACGTGGGCGACTCGGCCGACTACCTGCCCGAGCCGAACTGGAACTCGCCCTGGCTGAAGAAGGGGTGGCTCTACGACGCCACGTTGGGGGCTCCCCCGGACATCACATCCACCCGCTGGAGCACCAACCAAGCGAAGGCCTACGAGACCGGCCTTCTGTACGCCAACATCGGCAGCCCTGCCGTGTTCCGTTGCCCGGCTGACCGGACCAACAAGCCCGCCTGGAAGAGCCGGTCCCAGAAGATGTCGAGCTACCTGATGAACGGGGCGGTCTGCGGGTTCGGGGGTATTTCCCCGGGTTCTTACAAGTCGTCCCAGTTTGACCCGAACGCCATCATCATGTGGCAGGCGCTCGAGACGAACCCTGGTGACTTCAACGATGGTTCCAGCAGTCCTGCCGAGGGCATCACCCGGGTCCACACCATCGGTACCACGGTGGGCGTGGTCGACGGTCATACCGAATACCTCAAGACCAAGGTGTTCTATGCTGAGGGTAATCTCGCCGCCAAGAATCGCCTGTGGTGCAACCCAGGTACCCCCAACGGTCGCTGACCCGGAACCCGTCTTTTATATCCGATGACTTCCCGTCGTTCCGCATCGCTGGCCCTGGTCCTCTTGGTGTCCATCGCCACCGCCTGCAAGAAGGAGGATCCCGTTGCCGAGTTGGAAAAATCGGCGGCAGCCCTCGAGAAGGCCCCGGCCGCGCCCGCCGAGGGAGGCGAGGCGATTCCCGGGGCTGCGCCTGCCGAGCAGGTCAAGAAGGCCATCGCCGACTTCAAGTCGGGAAAGATGGAGGATGCCGTGACGCGCCTCCAGTTGCTCCGGGCCCAGCCGGTGATGACCCCCGAGCAGAGGATCGCCCTGCAGGACAGTATCGCCTCGGTGATGCAGGAGATCTACGCCATGGCCCAGAACGGTGACGCCCGCGCCAAGGCGGCCGTCGCCCAGTACGAGCGCATGCAGACCGGGCGCTGACATGGGTTGCCCACGGCGCAGGGAAAAGCCCGGCCTCCGACCATGAATTCCCGGCTGATCTTCGCGACAGCCCTGGCCTCCTTCGCCCTGCTGGGCTGGGGCTGTCGCAGTCACCCCGGACCGCGGACTTCGGAATCGGCGCCCGTGCTTCGGCGACCGACGGCGACCTCCTGGTTCGGCACCACCCCGGTGGTGGACGGGGTCCTCACGCCCGGCGAGTGGGCCGACGCCACGCTCCTGACGGGCGTTCTCGACTGGGTTCCGGAATTCTCCCCGGTCCGAGATCCTGGCGATCTCGCGCTGCGCGCCTGGGTCAAGCACGACCGCGAGCGGTTGCATTTCGCCTTCGAGATCACCGACGACCGTCTCTACGGCATCGATACGCCGCGTTGGCTCCCGCCCGAGAACCCCCGCGCCCATGAGATGAGCCGCGAAGGGTTCCCGTGGTTCGGGGACGGATTGGAGATCCTGATCGACGCGAATCGGCGAGGGGTCGGGAACGCGGGCGTCGATGGCGATGGCGGTTCCTGGCAGATGGTCTGCAATGCCACCAAATCGCGGTTGGGCGGGATCGGTATGGGCGGCCTGCTCGAGGGGGAGCCACGGACATCCCCGGTCGCGTGGAGCCACTATCAGCGGTGGATCCACTCCGGCGATCAGCGCGCGGCGGTCCGCCCGAGGCCCGGAGGCGGTGGGTACACGGTGGAATGGTCGATCCGCTTCGATCCCTGCGTGGCGTTGGAACCGGGCCGTTGCTATTCGCCCGAATCGGGCCCGGCGACTGTCGGCCTGAACATCGCTGTCGGAGACCTCGACCTGCCCGAAGATGGGCGAGGCAACTTCGGGGGCTTCCACCACGAGCAATGGTGGGCCGGAGCCCCCAAGACCCGCACCCAGCGCAACAACTTCGGCACTCTCCGATTGATGGGCACCGCCCGCAGCCCGCAGTCGTCGGACGGCCGATGATCCCGTCCCGGCATCGGGGTGCGTTCCGGACTGGCCTCCGGTCCATGAAACTCCCAACCTCGGGCATGATCTGCCCCATCTCGGCCTTTCCGGCCGGCGGTGTCCTGATCTGCTCAGGGCGAGCGCCAGGTGCCATCGAACCCCTCGAACCGGAGGCGGACGACATTCCCGTAGGGCTCCCGGTAGGCGTGGATGCGACGCAGGTTGGCCACCTCCAGCGCACGGCGTTGGGACTCGGGCAAGCCGGGATCGGCGGCCGGCTCGAAGACGAACCATTGGAAGCGCCGCTGATGCCCCAACACGCCGGTGGTGGCCTGATAGGCGGTCAGCGTCACGGGTTCTGGTAGGATTCCGGTCAGGGTGGCGTGGGCCCAGCACGGGTAATAGGCGGGGAACGATCCGTAGGGATTGGGGTCGATGGTCAGCGGAGGACCCTGTGCCGGGTCGGTGGACACCAGGAACGCCACCGAGACCCCGACCTTCCCGGCCTGGAACACCTCCGGGGTGCCGGGCTGGAGTCGGGCTGTGTCGGGAGCCAATACCAGCCTCACCGTATCTTTGGAGGTGGAGGTCCCCTCGGAGTTGTTCGGTGACGCGTAGGTCACCTCGAGCCATTTTTTCAGGTCGCGTGAGGTGATGACCAGCCCCTCGGTGGGGTCCACCAACGGCACCTCCGTGATGAGCGTGCAGCGGCGTTTCAGCGGACCCGTGCCGACCGTCCAACTGTCCCGGATCGTTCGGGTGGAAGGCCAGTTCTGGATCACCTCATGGGTGGCTTCGGGCCAACGGGAGAGAGGTCCGGTCAGGGTTTCGACGCGGGAGCCCTCGAGCCGGTATTCGAAGCGTCCCGTGGTGTAGAAGGTTTGATCGAGGTTGGTGCCTCCCAGGCGCAGGTTTCCGGTTTCCAACTGGAGCAGGCACTTGAGGCGATGAGCGGCCATCAGGTCGGTCTGCTCGCTGTTGAAAACCCAGAATGTGGAAGGTTCGTTGACCAGGAACGGATCCACCGGAGCCGAGGCCGGTTGGGGCAATTCCCGGACCTGCTTGATCAGGAGCCGTGCGGGCAGGACCTTCTTGTATTCGAAATCCAGCAAGGCTCCTGGACTGGTGGAAGCCCCGGTGAGCTGGCTGTAGGCCGTGTGGACCTTCTGCATCAGCCCGAACAGGAGCGTGTAGTCGGAAGGGTTGGCCAGCACGGTGGTTCCCAGCGGCACCAGGCTCGACCGTTGGGACGGGGTCTCGACCCAGGTGGCGCTGACCCGCACCCGTTCCGGGGCCGCGCCGCCATCGGGATTGGTCACCGAAACCGCCCCCGCCTGCGTGACCAGATCTCCGTACAGGGTGGGCGGACCGAATCGCGCCGCCTGGTAGGCCACCTGCGCAACCCCGTTGGCCAATTCCTGTTCGTCGGGCGTGGAATAGTGGACGAGCACCCCCATGGCCACCTGCGATTCGTCGATGCGATGACGCAGGCGCTCAAGGAAGGCGTTGTCGTTGTAGAAGCTGGCGAAGACCTTCTGGATCGCCCGGAAAACGCCGCGCTCCTTCGTCTCGGTGGGATCACAGGCGCAGGGGCCCGTGGTGTCGGCATCGAGGTCGTCGAGAAGGCACCCGCTGTAGCTGTCGTACAGGCCCGCGGCGACGAAGCTGGTGCTGTCCTCGGCGTTGCTGGAACTGCGGAAACGGATCTTCCGCGACGGATCGAACCCAGCCAGCGCATTCGTCACCACGCCCCGGAGCAGGGGATTGAACGAGGCCGTATCGGTGATCAGCGACCGCACCGCTCCCAACCGGGCCTGCAAGTTGGCGATGTCGGGAGGGAGATTCGTGAAACCGGAAATCCTCCGGACAATGGCCTCCCGCAGCGTGCCTTCCTGGGGAACAGGTTGATCGAGGAAGGCCTCCCACAGGTCGAATGAAAACGCGATGCCCGGCTCGGTGTTTCCGGGAATCGTCCGGCGCAGCAGGCCATGGTTGACAGCCTTCCCGCCGAAATGGCGGCGATCCGTGGGCTTCAACGTGGACGTCTCCGCATGATAGGCGCCGAGCGGGGCTTTGGGTTGGAGTTGCACCGCCGGGGGCGTCTTGAGGTCGGTCAGCATGCGCCGCGTCGTGGCATCCCATTGGCCATCGACGTCGGCCACGGTTACCTGGGAGTAGCCGTAGCGGGTCCCCGCCCGGACCACGACGTCGTGCCCATCGAGGCGGCGGAACTGATCCCGTCGGGCGGGGTCCGAGACGAAGGCGAAGGGCAGGGAATTGGCGGCCGCGTACAGGGCGACGTGGGAATTGGGAGTCGCCGGAGCCAGCGAGACGATTCCGGCGACGAAGGGAACCTCCGCTGGAATGCCATCGGTCAAGAGGATGTCCGACGGCAGGAGTCGGCCGTCCTGGTACGCCGCGACGATCTGGGTCGCCGGGATGAATCGCAGGCGCCCGGCTGCCCAGCCTGCGGAGTACACCTGATCGCCTTGGACCCAGCGGAAAACGCTGCCGATGGGGATGCCCCTGGCTGCCAGGGGCTGCGCCTCTGCCTGGGCGGCTTCAGCCTGTTCGAAGGACGGCATGTAGAAGGCCCGCATGCCCGCGGGCGCATCCACCGCATCGCGAACCGCCTGGAAATGGCGGTCCACCCAATCGGCAGGATAGGGATCCAGCCCAGCAAACTGGATGCCCCACTCCTGGATCTTCGGGTCGGGCGGGAACAACACCGCGCCGAGCACCGCCTGCTGTCCCTGCAGCCGCAGGGTGGCCGCGTCGAACGTCGTCCGAGTCGAAGCGGAGAACTGGGCCAACCGGGCCTTGGCGAAGTCGTAATGCAGCACCCGACGGTTGCCGTCCTGGAAGTACACCCGCGTGGGGTCCTGCGTCAGGATCAGGAACTTGATCCACCGCACCTGGCTGGCATCGCTCGACGCCGAAAATGGATCCTCGGGCAGGCCGATCTGGTTCTTCCAGTCGTCCGAGGCCCCCAGGGCCGCGGTCCGCAGACGGTAGAATCGACCGCCGTCGGTCCCATCCGGAAGGTCCGGAATCCCGAACCTCCCGGCACCCGGAATCAACCGGCGCCATTCGGCCCATTCGGTCAGATTGCTGCTGCGCTCGATCCGGAACACCGAGTTCGTCGGGCCCGCACCGCGGATCCACAGCAGGCCTTCCGGGTCGGGGCTCACCGGCGGCTCGAAGCGCTGGGCCAAGGCTCGACGATCCGGCAGACCCAGCAGCAGGAGCAGCACGGCGAACCAGACATTCGGCGACGCCCCGATTCGGCCATGGTGTTCGTCCTGGGACTTCAAGCGCGGGCGGATTGCCGGTGACCCATTCATCGTGCCTGATGCTATCCGTACGATGGGGCGCGATGGATGCGAGGAATCGTCCCGATCAGGGGCTGCGCGGAACCACCCGGTAGAACCGCTGCCGCGAGGCGGCCGAGTCGGTGTCTGATTGGAGGATCGAAGCCCCGGTGATCTCGAGCTTGCCGATCCGGCGCCAGGTGACCATGTCCTCCGATACCTCCAGGTCCCACTGGGTGCCCGAGGTGCCGCCGATGAGCACCATCTGGGCATCACCGAGCGGTGAATTCTGGAGAGCCGTCAGCCTTGGCGCTGGCGATGGGGATCCTGGGGTGGACGCCTTGGTGGATGTCGATGAGATCCGCTGGCGGTCACCATCGAACGAAGCCACACCGGAGTTCGATGGGAAATCGAGGCCGGACACCGTGGCCTTCAGGGTCCGGACGCCGTCGTCCAGGAAAGGGCCCCAACGCAGCGTTCCGCTGGCGGGATCAAACTGACCCTCGTCTGAAGCGCTCAGCACCTTGGCTCCGAGACCCAGGGGCACCTCCACGGCCTGGCATCGGGTGCCTGGGGCTGCACCCAGGTGGATCGTCCACTCCGACAACCCCGCCGCGCCCTCCGCACGCTCGGCCAGCGCATACGAGGCGGTGGCCCGTTGCGGCGTGCCGTTGGTTCCAAGCACGGGAGAAATCCCTGGCGGAAGAATGGTGGGCCGAAGGGTGGATTCTTGGGTGGTGTCCACCGCTTGCCATGCAAGAGCGGAGTCACCCGATGACGGGTTGAAGCCATAGGCTCCGCCTGAACGCCACAAGAAACCGGCCCGGGTGAGCATCTCCACCGACAAGGGACGGGTGTCCGGGGGTAGTGCGACTCCGTGACGCCAGTACTTGGAAACGGTCATCCACTCGAGATCCGAGAGGCGGAAGTCGGCGGGTTCCCTGTCGGCCGGATGGAATTTCACTGTCGCCCCATCGGTCGGCGGTTGCCCCACCACCAACAGGGGGTCGGAAGCCAAGGGTGTTCCCCGAGAATCCACCGCGATGGCCTCCAGCACAATCGGTCCCGTGACATCCACCTTCCAGGCGAGGCTATGTTCGATCGGAGTCCCGGGATCCGGAGCCCGGAAGAAATCGATGCGCGATTTCCCGATGGCCCGACCGTTGGCGCGAAACTCCATAGCGGGCAGATATCCTTCCGGATCCACCGCCACGCAGCGGAGCGTGCACTCGGCGCCAATCGAAATGATCTCCCCCCGGGCGGGTGCCGTGAAATTGAGGACGGCTGTCGGAACCAAAGTGCTGTCTGCGATCGTCACCTCGGTCCAGGCCGCCTGGGGATCGATCCGATAGGCCGGGTCCTCAAGCAATTTCAACACCACCGTTTCCTCCTTCTCCTTCAGGGCATCGGCCAAGGCGGCCACGACGATCTGCCCCTCGGCCTCCCCAACCCCCAGGGTCAGGTCGCCATCGAGCAACGCGAAGTCCTCCCCGTTTCGAGCGCTGCCGCCGACTGCATAGCGAATGGTCAACGGATCCGAGAGGGAACCCTTGCGCTGTATGGAAACCAAGCCGGGGCGGATCCGATTCAGTGGATTGGGTTCGGAGGTTGCCGCCTGAATGCTCCGCAGGGTCACCCACGGCGTTTCGGTGCCGGTCGGTCGGGATCCTTCCATGATCTGCACACGGGCCATGGATTCCGGGCCGATCTCGTACACCGCGGGTTCTTCGCCGGCGATCGGCCCGCCGAGGGGCGGAATCACGGCCAGCACCAGGATCTCGTTCTCCTCAGTCCGCGAGTCGGCGATCGGTGCCAGCGCCAGTTTTCCGACGGCCGATCCCGCGGGGATCACCACCGACTGGACCCAGGGAAAGAGGGCCGGGTCGGCGAGTCGATCCGGTTGGAGTCCTCCCGGGACGACCCGGAAATCGGAGCTCCAGTCGGCTGTGCCTCCGGTCTTGAAGAATACCCGCAGGGGCTTTGAAAGATCGCCCGCTCGCCGGAATTCGAAAGTCATGAGGTCCTGGGGATCGGACTCGACGGCCACCGGATCAAGAACACCGAGTTCGACGCGGACCGCCACCGGTGTCGGCGGATCGACCGGTGGTGATACCGGAGGCGTCTTCTCCTCCACAACCACGCGCATCGGTTCGGAACGGGCGATGACCTCTTGGCCGCGCAGGGCGCGCGCTTCCAGCACATGGATCCCGGGAGGCGGCGACGGCCAGGTGGCCCGGTGCAGCACCTTGATTCCGATCACTGTCGCGAAGAGGTCTCCGCTGCGGTCGGACCGGGCGACGACGGAACCGTCGGCTGCAAACTCCACCACCGTGATCGGTCCGCCCGACGGATCGATCGCCACGGCCTCGAGTGCCAGGGGCGCCACCGGTTGGCGGGATCCGGCGGCGGGCGCGGTGAGGTAAACCGCCGGGGAGGCAGGATCCCGAGTTGCGGCCTGGGCCCTCGCTTGGGTCAGCGTCACGAGACCGACCAGCAGGCACAGCGCGGCAAGGAGGGGGCGATGGAGACGCGATTTCGGGCTCATGGCTTTGGTATTGGAAGCCGTGGTCGATCCGCGACTCTTGGATCACCGTAGTGAGTCGGACGGCGTCCGCAAGAGGACGATCGCCGGTCGCGGGCCTGCCATTCCGGCAAGTGCGCCGGAGTCAGTGGCGGAGGTCGACGCAGAGCCAGTGTCCGGTCTCCCGAAGCCCATCGCGCAGATAGAGCCGTCCGCCGGAGAGCGCGGGGTTGCACCAGTTCACGCCGGCCACTTGGGCACGTCCGAGTTCGCGCGGGGAATCACCCGCGGCATCGAAGAGGATGAGTTCCCCGCCGTCGGTGAGCATCAGCGCCGAGGTGCCCCCGGTCGCGATGAAACCGGCGTGGGCCTTGTCGGCGGCGCTGGAGATCCAGCCCGACTGCGTCCAGCGGACCTTGCCGTCGTCGAGGCCGATGCAGACCACCCGCTTGTCGGGACCCAGTCCCACGAGTCGGTCGCCCACCACGACGGGGCAGGAGAAATTGGGGGCGGCCTCCCGGGAGTTCCACGCCTCCGAGACCGACCAGCGGTCGCCGTCACGCGCGATCCTCAGGCACAAGAGTCCCGTCTGGTGGGACCCCACGATCACCCGATCGGGGAGGAGGATGGGCGTCATCACGTGGCGCGCGAACGCCGTCTTGAGGGGGTGGCGCCACAGCATTCGACCGGTCTCGGCCTCAAAGCCGACCACCGCATCGGCCATGAAGTTCACTACCTGACGCAGCCCCGAGACGGTGCCGACCATCGGTGCAGCGTAACCGGCGACTTCGTTGCCCGATTTCCAGCGCACCTTGCCGCTCTGCGGGTCCAGAGCGACCATGCCCGCCCCGTTGGTGGATCCCGCCGAGGCCCAGAGCCAGCCTGGCTCCACCCAGGGCGATCCGTTGTTGCCATGGCGCATGGCCCCCTGGCTGTTGCCCTTCTCGCCCACGAAGACCGCCCCTAAATCCTTCGAGTAATCCACCGCCCAGAGCTGCCGGCCATCCTTGGCATCCAGGCAGACCAGCCGACCCCGGCAGGACTGGGCGAAGACTCTTCCCCCGGACACCACCGGCGTGCAGCGCGGTGCGGCCGGGCCCTGAGTGTCGGTGAAGGTATCGTCCACGGTCGTCTTCCAGCGCTCGGCTCCGGTCGCGGCATCCAGCGCCCGCACCACCTCTTTGCCGCCTTGGGCCTCGTCCGCGAAGACCTGTCCATCGGCCACGACGGGCGAGGCGTATCCCGGCCCGGCTGCGATCGACCAGACGACCCGGGGCGAGGCGGGCAGGCCGGTGAGCGCGGGTTCCTGAGGATCCGGCCGACCGGTCCTTGTGGGTCCGCGCCATTGGGGCCAATCGGCGGAGAGCGAGGCCATCAGGAGGCAGCCGAGCAGGGTTGCCACGGCGTGGCGGGTCTGTCGGCAGACCGGGGTGAGGATCATGGGGCAACGCTCCGTCAGCGCCCGCCGATCCGTCAATCCGGCGCTCGATCCGCGGCGCTCAAGAGGAGGTGGGCCCGGCGTTTCTCAAGAGGCCTGGGCGTCGGTCTGTGTGGGGCGGATCCTCCAAACCAGCACCACCGAGACCACCGCCGCCGAGGCGAACACGCTGAAGATCGCCGCCAGCGGCAGGCCGCGGTCGCGCATCATTCCGAATCCCCAATCGGCCAGTCCTCCGCAACTGATGCTCACCAGGTTCATGATCCCGTAGCCGGTGGCCCGCTGATCCGGGGGCGCTACCTGGCACAGGATGGGCATGTTGTTGGCATCGAAGAATCCCCAGCCCAGGCCGAAGAGCATCAGGAACGCGATGGCAACCCACAGTTGCCCCGTTTGTGGCGAGAACCCCACGCCGAACATCGCCGGGATGATCAGGAGCATGCCCAGGGCGCTCACCTGGATCCGACCCCTTGGCGTTTCCCGCATCCGTCGGTCGGCCAGCCATCCGCCCACGATGGCGCCCAGGATGGCCGCCGATTGCCAATACAGCGTCGCCGATACCCCGGCCTTGCCCTGGCCGATCTTGAACTCCGACTTCAGGATGGCCGGCATCCAATCGCGCACCACCCATCCGGCGAGTGCCGGTAGCGTGAAATAAAGCACCAGCAGGCGGAACGACGGGTTGCCCAGCAGGACCTGCACGGTGCCGATTCCGGCTGCGGTCACGGGGCGGGCCGACTCGCTCCGGGGCCGGTCCCGCAGCAGCAGGAGCAACGGCACAGCCAGAATCATGCCGATCAGCCCGCTCCAGCCGAAGGTGCCGCGCCAACCGAGTCCCGGTACCTCGGCGGCGTATCCCGTGAAGCCACCGAGGATCACCCCGCAGTAGATGCCCATCTGATGGACGCCGACCGCTCGGGACCGGGTGGCTCCGGTGTGGTAATCGGCGATGAGTGCCAGGGCCGCCGGGATGTAGAAGGCCTCGCTGATGCCCATCAGGGAGCGCGCGGTGAGCAGTTCGTCGTAGGAGCGGACATGTCCGGTCCACCAGGTCACGGCCGACCATGCGAAAAGGCTGCCACAGATGGTGATGCGCCGGCCGAAACGGTCTGCGATCCAGCCGCCAACCGGACTCAAGAATGCATAGACCCATTTGAACTGTCCGAGCATCCGCCCCCAGTTGGCCTCGGTGCCGATGTCGGGGATGTCGGTCATCACCGAGCCCTTCATGGCCGCCAGCATCTGCCGGTCGAGGTAGTTCAGCAGGGCCACCGGGGCGAGCAGGAACACGGTGAGCCAGGCCCAACGGGGCAGGGCGTGCGGTCGGGGTGTGGTCATGGGGCTGCGGGGAGATTCGCGGGAACGCCGACGATCAGACCCGAATGCGGCTGCCGGGCAATGTCGAATCGGCGGGATTCGGAACCCGAGCGATTCGCCCGCCCTCGCCATGCGAGCCCTCGGGAATCCCGGTATCCAGAGAGGCCGCCATCGTGTACCTTCATGATTGTGCGGAAACGCCGAGATCCTGGCGCAGCCGCGCGGCGACTCGCATGAATCCCCGCACGCCCTACAGGCCGTCGAAGTGCCCCCCGATCACGGTTCGGGCGGCGGGCCATGGATTCACGCTCATCGAGTTGCTGGTGGTCATCGCGATCATCGCGATCCTTGCCGGAATGCTGCTGCCCGCGCTGGGCAAGGCCAAGAACAAGGCCCTTCGGACCCAGTGCCTGAGCAACTACCGGCAGCTCAACCTCGCCTGGTTGCTCTACATCGACGACTTCAAGGACGAGTTGCCGCCCAACGAGACGGTGCTGACCGGTGGACGCGAGGGGGCCAACGCCACGGCCCGCACCTGGGTGGTGGGCAACGCCTACACCGACACCAACGACTTCAACATCCGCAAGGGGCTTCTCTTCCCCTACAATCAGGCCTCGGGCATTTATCGGTGCCCGGCCGACCGGTCCACGGTCCGCGACGCCCGCAGAATTCCTCGGTCCCGCAGCGTCTCGATGAGCGCCTCGATGAACGATCAACCCGACCCCGACGATCTGACCTGCTGGCACAAGCTCTCGCAGATCGTGATGCCAACCCCGGCCGAGGCCTTCGTCTTCCTCGACGAGCATGAGAACAGCATCGAGAACGCCCGCTTCGTGGTGACCCAGCCCGGGGAGTGGTTCTGGGTCGATTTCCCGTCGGTGCGCCATGCCGGGGCGGCCACGCTCAGCTTCGCCGACGGCCATGCCGAATCGTGGCGCTTCGTCTCTTCCGACACGATCCGCATCGGACGCCTGCCGCCCTACATCCAGAGTCAATCGGTCCGCGCCAACGACCCGGACCTGCGCCGCTTCCACGCGGCATCGCTCAAGGTGCCCCGTTGATCCGGGATGGCCGGGCGTCTTCACGGGGCCGTTCCGGGGGCCCAGAAGGTGGTCCACCGCGGAATCCCTCGAATCCGGGGCCGGGGATGGGATCCGGACCGCCGGTCCGGGGACGCGGGAATGGCCGCTGACCCGGACCGCCCATGGGCAGTCGGGGTATCGGCGCCTCCCGAGTGCCCTCGAGTTCGGCCATCACCTGTTGATGACGCTCGCGGATCCAATCCTCCACCGGGGTGTTGTCGAACATCGGCCGGGGACCGGGTCGGAATGTGGGCCCCTCTCCCGGTCGATCGCCGGGAGGACCGTCTTCGATTCGGCCCGGACCCTGACGTCCCCCCGACGGTGCCTGTGATCGGTTTCCCTGGGGGAATCCCTCGCGCCCAGGCCCTAAACGCGGTCCCGCCGGACCGCCTCCGCGGGGTTCATCGGCGAGCGCCTCCGATCGGGCCTTGCGCAGGACCTCCAGGTCGGCCATCAGGCTTGGGATCGAACAAGGGGCGGAGCCCTCGCCCAGCGATCGGACCAGTGCCCGGTAGCGATCCCGCCACTCGGGTCGATCCAAGACCCGTTGGAGGAATGGATTGGGAGGCACCGCGGGATGCAGGACCGAGAAGGCGGCCTGCTCGATGGCCGGGCCGGCCATCGGATGCCGTCCGAAGGCCTCGTTCAGATCCCATGCGATGAAGCGCAACGGGCCGACGGAGGGCTGGAACAGGTAGTAGTTGTGGCCGTTGCCGAGGAAGGAATCGTAGTTCGCCAACCACGCGTGGACCGCCACGAAGCGCAGCAGGCCGTCGAGGTCGACCTCGCGTTTGACGGTCTCGGCGAAGGTGGGGTCGGGCGATTCGGCAAGATCCCGGAGCAGGCGCACGAATCGACGGGCCTCGGAGGGGCGGACGGTCGAGCGCGGCTCGTATCGGGCCTCATGGGCTTGCCAGGTCGGCCCGAGGTATTCGAGACCCCGAACCCGCTCGGGTTTGGTCAGAAGCCCACGCTTGGTCCCGAAGTGTCGCTTGAGGAAATCTCCCTCGACCGCTTCCACCCCCGTGTAGAGTCCGAGGTATCGGCGTGGCTCGGCATCACCCAGTCGCAACCAGACCTTCAGGCCCGTGGTCCGTGGGGCGGGCACGCCCGCCTTGGCGAAGGCGGAATAGGCCAGCGATTCGCGCAGTTGGGATGGATCGTTGGCGTTGTTGTTGAGGAAGAGTTCCTCGAGACCCGCGAAGGTCCTGCCGGGGACATGGCGGTCGAAGTCGAGCTTGAATGGGCGTTTGAAAGACCCGCGGGATCCGTTGAAGGAACTGTTGCCCTTGAAGCGCACCCCGACGTTGGTGAACACCACCCCTGCCATCGTCACCCTGCCTGTGACCCAGGGAAACTCGAACCCGCCCGGGGGCATGCCTCCCGGAGGGCGGCGGAAGGCTTCGGGCCGATCGAGCTCGGGTGGTGGCCTGGTCGCCGCGGCTTCGGGGTTCGGGCCCCGGAACGCCTCGGGCCGCGGCGGTTCCATCGCCTGCCAGTCGGCGGGAGTCAGTTCCAGCTCCACCTCCCACACGTGGTCCATCCGTAGGAACTCTCCGGCAGAAGCCGGGATTTCAGTCCGCGCGGCTAAGGTCGAGAGCAGACACACCAAGAGCGCCCAACAGCGATGGGCATAGATGAACCGGTTCCCGAGCCAAGAGGGGCGGGGATCGCTGAAGCCTGATAGGCGAAACGAAGGCATTGTGGAGGGCCGGGTTTATGGGGTCCCCGACCTCATTCAAGACGGACCGACGCGTGGTCGGACATGTAGCGCATGTCGAGGTTGCCGCCGGACGGGACGACCAGGGCCATCGACTTGAGCAGCACGGGCTTCACGGTGCGGGAGTCCAGCCACTTGTGGATCTCGGCGTGGCCGTCCGCGAAACTGAGGGCGCCGGAGTTGCCGTGGTTGCTGGCGGGATAATCGATGATGTAGATGGATCCCGGGGCGGCCCCGTCGTTCATCGAAACGGCGAAGTCGCCGTAGTTCACGCTGTCGGGATGCTCGTCGATGAAGACGTAGGCCTGCGACGCTCCCATCCGGTTCAGGTCGCTGCCCTTGCGGAAGACCACGTACTTGGCCTTGGTGATGAAGCTCAGCCAATCGTCCCGCGAGTTCATGGCCTGGCTCATCGACAGGCTTCGCACCCGCGCCATGCGTCGGCCGCCGATGGTCACGGTGCTGCGGTCTCCGGGGCACCGGTAGATGCCCGGCGACTGCGTGTAGGGCGCGAGCTTCGCGTAGTTCGGGTTGGTGAGGTTGGCCAGATTGGTGTTGTGGGGGTTGCTCGCCGAATAATCCATGATGCCCCGCACCCAGCCCGAGCCGTCGGCGGTCAGGTCGTTCCAGACCAGGTTGTCGGAGTGGTCGTCGGTGTACATCTGCCAGGCCAGCGTCAATTGTTTCTGGTTGCTCAGGCACTGGATGGCCTGGGCCCGGGTCTTCGACTTGGCCAGTGCCGGCAGGAGCATCCCGGCGAGGATCGCGATGATGGCGATGACCACCA
The DNA here is from genome assembly GCA_903858835.1 of uncultured Verrucomicrobiota bacterium. Classification (GTDB taxonomy): domain Bacteria; phylum Verrucomicrobiota; class Verrucomicrobiia; order Limisphaerales; family UBA9464; genus SXXZ01. The sequence goes on along the minus strand of CAIOKD010000201.1, from coordinate 4,900 downwards.
GCAGTTCGATCAGGGTGAAGGCCCGGGCACGCAGGCGTGGCAGGGTCGGGTCCCGAGGAGTCGTTCGGGCGGAGGCCTTGGGGATCATGCCGGGAACGCTATCAATTCCCGCAGGCCATTCAACTCCGACGGATGACGCTGATTGGATCAATCTCCCTCGACGCCTTCGCCGGCTTTCCGGGATCGCTCACAACGGGAGCAACCGGAAGAACATCAACCCGAAATGGACGAGGATGGACAGGGCCCCGGTCGAGATGCCCACCCAGGCATGGGCCTTGCCCTTGGCGATGGGATTGCGTCGGTGCCTTCGCAGGCCCAGTACGCCCAACACAATCGCCGGGAGGGCGAGCACCGCGCCGAGGATCGGGATCAGGCTGAAGATGCCGAGATAGTAGGCTGTCAACGCCATCGGGTTCTTGTAGGGGATGACCGAAGTGAGCGTGCCGCTCGATTCCTGGTTCAGAGTCGCTTCCGGGCTTCCGGCCTGCGATCGGGTCGGCATCGAGGGAACCGGGGGCGTAACCGGTTCTCCTGGAAGCACCACCCCGGCCACCTGCGATAGCGGGATCCAGTCGGGGCATCCCTCATGCCAGGCCAGTGTCTTGCCGGCCACGAATCGACCGTCGGCCAACCGGGCGTTGATCTCTTCGAGCGACATCGGTCCCAGCTGCTGGCCATCGATGGCGATGTGGATTGTCATGGGTCTCATTCCGGGGCCTCCGATGGATCGGCACAAGGTCAACCTCAAACCAAGTCCCCATCGCGGGCTTGCCCGAGTCCTGCGCGCATCTCCCATCCTACCCGAAATCCGGAGCTCGGCAAAACCGGCGCTTGACCCCCTGGGGCTCGGGGCATAACCGGAGAGGATGACTCCCCGCCAATCGCGCCGCGCCTTCATGAAGACCACCACCCTGGCCGCGGCGGTGTCGCCCCTGGGAGCGGTGGCCGCCCCGGCGGCGCCGTCGATCATCCGTTCCCGAACGGCCCGGCCCGTGGTGATCGCCTCGGCCAATGGCAACTTCCACAAGAACGGCGGATCGAAGACCTGCGTGGAGCTGGCCTTCGAGCGCCTCACCAGCGGGACCGACATCTTGGAATCCCTCATCGCCGGCGTGAACCTGGTGGAACTCGACCCGGAAGACACCAGCGTGGGCTATGGCGGGTTGCCGAATGCCGACGGGGTGGTGCAACTCGATGCCTGCTGTATGCACGGGCCCAAGAAGCGCGCCGGAGGGGTCGCGGCGCTGGAGGGCGTGCGGACTCCCTCGCTGGTGGCCCATGCAGTGATGGAGCACACCGACCACCACCTGCTGGTGGGCCGGGGTGCCCAGGAGTTCGCCCGCAACATGGGCTTCACCATCGAGGCGGACCTGAACACCGAGAAGTCGCGCAAAGCCTGGTTGGAGTGGAAGCGCCAGACCGATCCGAAGCACTACCTTCGGCCCGAGGACCGCAAGACCTCGGCGCATGTCGATCACCAACGGATCCTGCGCCGCCTCATCGCCGATGGCGTCATTCCTTCGCGCCATTACTGGGGCACGATCCACTGCAACGGCGTCAACGCCCAGGGAGACGTGGCCGGGGTCACCACCACCAGCGGGTTGGCCTGGAAGATCCCGGGCCGCGTGGGCGACTCCCCGATCCTGGGGGCGGGCCTCTATGTGGATGGCACGGTGGGAGCCGCTGGTTCCACCGGACGAGGTGAGGCCAACCTCTTCAACCTCTCCTCGCATCTGATCGTCGAATCGATGCGCCAGGGGCGTCATCCGAAGGACGCCTGTCTCGAGGCCCTGCGCCGGATCCGTTCCAACACCATCGAGCGCCGGCTCCGCAAACCGAATGGCGACCCCAACTTCAACATCACCTTCTACGCGATCAACGCCCGCGGAGAACACGCGGCCGTGGCCATGTACGCCGAGGACGACAACGAACGGGGATGGGCCGGTCAGACCGACGGGCGCCGAGTGCGCTACGCTCTCTGCACCGAGGAGGGGCCCAAGACGCTGCCCTGCGAGGGGTTGATCCCTGGTGCGCTGCAGGACCCCGCTTGAGTCGAGAGGGTGCCTGGCCGGGGCGTCAGCGCATCCACCGGGGGTTTCCGGCAAGCGCGGGCTGGGATTGTGACATCGTCGGTGGGAATCGGCGGATCGATGTCCAGACTGCTCTGATTGCCTGCGGCGCCGGGATCGGCATAAAGTCTGCCGTATCGGTTCGTGTTCGGTGTACTTGATGGGCAGGGCATGGACGAAGGGCCGTGAACGATGGTAACAATGGCATCCATGGCACTCATCCGGTCTCGTTTCAGAACTGCCCCGGCGAAGCGCGGAGTAATCGGTAGGGCGGCCCTTCGGCTTCGGGCATCCGTCCACGGCCGAAGGATGCAAAACGGCCCAAGCCATCAGGCGGGCGAACCATCCCGAGCCGGGGAGGTGTCATGACGCCCTGCGAGGAGCACGGACTGCGCCTCACGCGCGCCGTCGAGGAAGCCGAGCGACACACGGGCTGCGAGATCGTCGTCGTCGGATTCAGGCGTGCCGACGGCTACCTGGATGTGGCCTTTCGGAATGCGCTCGTCGTCGCCCTGATCGTGCTCGGCCTCGTGCTGCTGGTGCCGTTCGACATCCCTGAAGTGCTGGTGTTTCCGATCGTGGCGGGCGCGTCGTTGGCCGTGTTCTGGGCCTCCCGCCTCCCTGCGGTCGCTCGAGCCACCTCGACCCAGCGGCGAAGAGAAGCGGCGATCCGCAGGGCGATGGCGGTCGCCTTCCAAGAGCGCGGCGTGAGCCGAACACGGCAGCGGGTCGGTGTGCTCGTCGGTTTCTTCGAACTCGAGCGCGAGACCGCCGTTCTGTTCGACGTGGGACTTCAGGCGCGCATTCCGGCCGATGTTAGGGCCTCCATCGCGGAGAGGTTGCGCTCGGGCTGCGCCGGCGAGGACATCGAAAGTCGTGCCGCCGCCATCGCTGGAATGGGTACCCGACTGGGAGCCTGGGTTCCGCGTCTGGCCGATGACGTCGATGAACTCCCGAATGCACCCAGGGTGGAGGGCGTGCAATGAACCGGCCCGGGCACCGGCCCTGGTGGGCATCCCGGCCTCGGGCCTGGTGGCCAGGGTGGATCGTGTCCGCTGGGATCTGGATGCTGCTGTTGCTGTCGGTCGCGGTACTGGTCGAGGCGGCCGATGTTCGCGTTGGTGGCGGACACAGTTACGGCGGTTCGCACCGTTCGTCCGGCGGGTCGCGTTTCGGGAGTGGCCAGGGCGGATCGGACGGCCGCGCCATCGGCGTGCTCATCGAAGTGCTGGCCAGACTGTTCCTCTGGCTGCCATGGCCGCTGAAGATCGTCATGATCGTGGTGATCATCGCCGTGCTCCTGAGGCAGATGGATTCCGGTTCTCAGGTGTCGTATTCGTCCCATCGGGGCTGGTTGCCGTCCGGCGGAAGCGGGGTCTCCCTCGTATCGCCGCGCCTGCCGCGCTCCATCGGTTCCAGGGCGAGGCTCCTCGATCCGGCATTCAGCGAGGTGCTCTTCCTCGAGCGCGCCGTGATGCTGGTAAACCGACTGTTCGAGGCCTCATCGTCGCCGAAGGACCTCGAGTCGCTGGCTCCCTTCGCCGACGCCGAAGTGGTGGCGGAACTGCTGCGACGCACCGGGGGCGCGCAGGTCAAGGGTGTCGTCGTGGGTCAGGTCACGCCGATCTCGGTCGCGACCGAGACCCGCCCTGACGCGGCGGCCGATGACGCGCCCTGGTTGGTGATCCGCGTTCAGTTGCGGTTGAACCGCCATGTTCAGGGCGAGGGTGGGGATGACACCTGGTATTCTCACGAGGAGTGGTCCTTCGCCCGGGCGATCGGTGGCCCGCCGAGCGATGACGCCAGCATCGATCGTTTCGGATGCGTGGGATGTGGCAGTCCCGTTGAGAGGGATGCCCTGGGTCGATGCGCGCATTGCGGGACTTCCTTGCTGCCAGGGGCGACCGACTGGTGTGTGCGGAGCGTGTCCGTGCTGGAAGAGGAGTCGCGAGGGCCGCTGCTGACCAGCGATGCGCCCGAACTGGGGACGGAGGGGCGCACGGCGAAGGATCCCGGGGTGGACGCCGCGATGGAGCAGTTGCTCCCCGGCTCCGGGGGCGAGGCCTTCGAGGCGCGGGCTCGATCGATCTTCCTGAACCTTCAGCAGGCGTGGTCGGCCCGCGATCTTCTCGCGATGCGTCCGTTCGAGACCGATGCCCTGTGGCAGGCGCATCGGTTCTGGGTGGAAGAGTACCAGCGGCAGGGGCTTCGAAATGTCGTCGACGACGTCACGATCTCGAATCTGGAGTTGTGTCGCGTGCAGCGAGACGGTGCGCACCTGTCGGTGACCTGCCGCATCCATGCGAGTGGCATCGACCGCACCGTGGATGAACGGACGCAGAGGGTCGTGTGCGGTGATCCGTCGCTTCCACGCAGATTCACCGAGTACTGGACGTTCGTGAAGCACGCCGACGCAATGGGAGCCACGGACATGACCCGGTGTCCGAGTTGCGGTGCGCCGATCTCGGTCACGCAGGCCGGTGCTTGTACGTATTGCCAGACCAAGGTGACGCTCGGACGCTTCGACTGGGTGGCCTCGCGCATCGAGCAGGACGAGGAGATCGTCCCCGACTGAACCACGTGATGCACGCTTCCGGTGTCCGGATGACGGTGTGACCGTTTCGACGGTAGCTCCGCACCCGTGGGTACGAGGACCGAATCAGGCTCATCGAACCAGTGTCCAGGCTTGGGTCTGGCTTCGGTTGGAGGATTTTTGGAGGAAGAAACCTTCGAGAGTTCTTCCGTGGAGACCTGTCTGGAGGAGAAAACTCCAACAAAACCGGGGTTTTTGGAGTGGTGTCCCGACCAGGAATTGAACCTGGATCAACGGT
>CAIOKD010000200.1 GCA_903858835.1 uncultured Verrucomicrobiota bacterium | reverse complement strand
CCCAGCCCAAGGCGCAGGCGTTCAAGCTGCCCGAGAAGTTTCCCGACATGCCTTGGAAGAAGAACGCCCGCCCCGGCGGTGGCCAGCATTAGGCGACCGGGGGGCGGATCTTCAGATCGGACTCCGTTGAGACGCCGCCGACCCGCCGAATGGCGGCCAACCGGCCGGGGTCCATTGACAAAACCGGTGGCGGTGTCCTTGATCCAACCGATCCCCGCACCCGTTCCCGCCATGATTGCCCAACGCCCGAGCCTTCCGCGTCGGGAGGCGTTCACCTTGATCGAACTGCTCGTGGTCATCGCGATCATCGCGATCCTGGCGAGCATGCTCCTGCCGGCCCTGGCCAAGGCCAAGTACCGGGGCAGCCGCATCGTGTGCGTGAACAACATCCGCAGCCAGTACCTGCCACAGATCCTGTATGCCGACGACACCCGCGGGAAGTTCCAGCAGCACGACGATGGCAGCCCCGACTACCACCGCACCGGCGGGCGCAAGGACAGCATCGTCGATTCGCTCAAGGGCAAGTACCTGCAGGAGACCCGGGTCCTGATCTGCCCCATCACGGCCAAGACCTTCGGTAAGCTGTGGCTGAATTACGCGAGCATGACCAACTTCGCCGATGCCTCCACCAAGGACTACGGCGGGTGGGACACCCCGGCGGCCATGGTTTACACGCCCTACATGTGGTTCGCCAATTTCCCAGGGATGAAGTTCCAGTCGATCAGCGGCAGCAAGGATCCGGCTGCGGCCGACATCGAGCCCGCATGGCCGACCAAGGCCGACGAGTGCGATTCCTCGAGGGCCTTCATCACCCACCGCGTGAGTGACACCCCGGGATCGGTCACCTGGGACGTCGGTCACCTCGGCCGGTTCAACGCCCCGAAGGTCAGCCGACTGTTCCTGGAGTTTTCCCTCACGCCCGACCAGCCCGTGGGACAGGCCGATGGCAGCGTGATCGTCCGGCCGAAGTCCCAGATCAAGGGCCGCGCGCTCGGAGGCCCCGGGGGGAACACCGTGTACTGGTACTGAACCTACGGCTGGAGTTCCTCGGGCGCGGATGCGCCCCCGGCGCCCCCCTGCGATGGTGCCTTGGCGTCGGCGGGGTGGCGGGGCAGAGTGTCGTCCCTCATGCGCATCACCCGACTTGAAGTTCGCGACATCCGCTTTCCGACGTCCAAGGGGCTGGACGGTTCGGATGCGATGAACCCGGATCCGGATTACTCCTCGGCCTATGTGATCCTGCACACCGACACCGAGTGGAAGGGGTACGGGTCGACCTTCACCATCGGCCGGGGCAACGATGTGGTGTGCGCGGCGGTGAAAGCCCATGAACATCTGGTCGTGGGTTTGACGCTGGAGGAGTTCGCGGCAGCCCCCGGCGCGGTTTGGCGGCGCCTGAACGGCGATTCGCAGTTGCGCTGGATCGGGCCCGACAAGGGCGCCATCCACCTGGCACTGGCGGCGATCGTCAACGCCCTCTGGGACCTTTACGCGCGCCATGCCGGCAAGCCGGTGTGGAAGCTGGTGAGCGGGTTCACGCCCGAGCAGTTCGTCGCCAGCGTGGATTTCCGTTACCTTACCGACGCCCTGACCCCGGCCGAGGCCCTCGACCTGCTGCGCCGCGCCGAGCCCGGCAAGGCCGAGCGCATCGCCCGCCTGGAGCGCGAGGGCTACCCGGCCTACACCACGAGCGCCGGATGGCTCGGCTATCCCGATGACAAGATCCGCCGGTTGTGTCGCGAGGCGGTGGCCGAGGGCTGGAACCATATCAAGGTGAAGGTTGGCCGCGACCTGCAGGATGACATCCGCCGGCTGGGCATCATCCGCGAGGAGATCGGCTGGGACCGCAAGCTGATGGTCGACGCCAACCAGGTCTGGGACGTGCCCCAGGCCATCGAATGGATGCAATCGCTGGCCCCGTTCAAGCCTTGGTGGATCGAGGAACCGACCTCGCCCGACGACGTCCTCGGTCATGCGGCCATCGCCCGGGCCATGGAGCCCCTCGGCATCGGCGTGGCCACGGGCGAGCACGGCATGAACCGGATCCTCTTCAAGCAATTGCTCCAGGCCCGTGCCATCTCGTTCTGCCAGATCGATTCCTGCCGACTGGGTGGCGTGAACGAGAACCTCGCGGTGCTGCTGCTGGCAGCGAAGTTCGGGGTTCCGGTGTGCCCCCATGCCGGTGGCGTCGGTCTCTGCGAATTCGTCCAGCACATGAGCATGATCGATTTCACCTCGGTCAGCGGCAGTTGGGACGGGCGGGTGTGCGAGTTCGTCGATCACCTGCACGAGCACTTCACCGATCCCTGCCGCATCCGGGCCGGTCGCTACCTGGCCCCAGAGAAACCGGGCTACAGCACCGAGATGCACGCAGCGACCCTCGCCCGCTACGAGTTCCCCGCCGGCACCGAGTGGCGGTGATGGCGGGGCGGGGCGGAGCCCTTCAAGCCACGGGTTTTCATTCTGACCAAAATACGATCCATCGTAAAATGGTGTTTACCAAAATACGATTCATCGTAAATTGGTTTCAGTGAACGATCGTCGCCGAATCTACGATTCGATCCTCGAGACCCATCTGGAAATCCATCGGCAGATGGCCTTCGTCAGCGGTCCCCGGCAGGTGGGCAAGACCACGGTGTGTCGGCATGGAGCGGAGTTCTATCTCAACTGGGACACGGCCGATGACCGTCGCCTGATCCAGAAGGGAGCGACGGCGGTGGCCGCAGCTATCGGTGCCGACAGGATTCGCGCCGGCCGACCCAAGGTGGTCTTCGACGAGATCCACAAAGACCGCCGATGGAAGGGGTTTCTCAAAGGGTTTTTTGATGTCCATGCCGATCGCAAGAAACTCGGGGTGGTGGTCACCGGCAGCGCCCGGCTCAATGTCTATCGTAGGGGAGGGGACAGCCTCATGGGGCGCTACTTTCTCTACCGGATGCATCCCTTCAGCGTGGGTGAATGTCTCCGCACCGAGACTCCCACCGAAGTGCTTTCTCCGCCGGCCAAGATCGGTGATGACGACTGGAACGCCCTGCTGCGACATGGCGGGTTCCCGGAGCCATTCCTGACGCGGTCGCAGGCGTTCACCCGCAAATGGGCGCGACTTCGCCTCGACCAATTGACGGGTGAGGATCTCCGCGACCTCGGCGCCTTCCGGGATCTGGCCGGTCTGGATCAGTTGGCTCGCATCCTCTCGGAGCGATCCTCCGTTCAACTCAACTTCTCCGAATTGGCCCGTGATCTCCAGGTGACCGCCGAGACCTCGAACCGATGGGTCGCCGCGCTGGAGCAGTTGCACCTCGGGTTCACCTTGAGGCCCTGGTTCAAGGACATCGCCAATTCCCTGCGCAAGGAACCTCGCTGGTTCCTGCGTGATTGGTCGGGTGTCGAAGATGTGGGCCGCCGCGCCGAGACCTTCGTGGGCTGCCATTTGCTCAAGGCCGTCGAGGCCTGGACCGACCTCGGATTGGGCTCATTCGAGTTGGCGTATTTGCGCACCAAGCAGGGGCAGGAGGTCGACTTCGTGGTCGTGCGCGATCGGAAGCCCTGGTGCCTGGTCGAGGTCAAGCATTCCGCAGCCGACCTCTCGCCCTCTCTGGCCTTCTTCCAGCAACGAACCGGGGCTCCTTACGCCTTCCAGGTGGAACTGGATGCGCCGTACGAGCCGGTCGATTGCTTCGCGCACCAGGGGCGTCCCTTGCGGGTTCCGGCTCGCACCTTTCTCAGTCAGTGGATTTGAATTGATGACTGGGAGAGGTTCTGCGGCGGTTCCGGGGGGGGATCCACGGGGAGGGGGCAACCCGTGGGCACAGGCACTCTTGCACCCGCCCGCGGGCATTCCCTAGTCTCGGCGCCTTTCCGGGCCTTTCCCGGTTTATCACCATGGCTTCGCTCAACGACAATTATCTCAAGCTCAAGGCGGGTTACCTGTTCCCTGAAATCGGACGACGGGTGAAGGCGTTCAACGACGCCAACCCGGCGGCGGCAGCCCGGTTGATCCGGTGCGGCATCGGCGACGTGACCGAACCCCTGCCCGGGGCGGTGATCGCCGCCCTGCACAAGGCCGTGGACGAGATGGCCGTGCGGAGCACCTTCAAGGGCTACGGCCCCGAGCAGGGCTACGAGTGGCTGCGGGCGGCGATCGCCCAGAACGATTTCCGCGCCCGCGGCATCGAGGTGGCCGATGACGAGATCTTCGTGAGCGACGGCTCCAAGTGCGATTGCGGCGCGATCCTCGACATCCTCGGATCCTCCAATCGCATGGCGATCACCGATCCGGTGTACCCCGTCTATGTGGACACCAACGTCATGGTTGGCCACACCGGCGAGGCCGACGCCTCGGGGGCCTACGCGGGCATCACCTACCTGCCGTGCACGGCCCAGAACGGGTTCATCCCCGAGCCGCCGAAGGAGCGGGTCGATGTCATCTACCTGTGCTCGCCGAACAATCCGACCGGGGCCACGGCCTCCCGCGCCCAGCTCGAGGCCTGGGTGAAATACGCACTGGCCCACCGCTCGATCATCCTCTTCGACGCGGCCTACGAGGCCTACATCAGCGATCCGACCATCCCGCATTCCATCTACGAGATCCCGGGGGCCCGCGAGTGCGCCATCGAGTTCCGCAGCTTCTCCAAGAACGGTGGGTTCACCGGGGTCCGGTGCGCCTTCACGGTGGTGCCCAAGACGCTCCTGGCCTCGACGGCTTCGGGCGAGTT
>CAIOKD010000199.1 GCA_903858835.1 uncultured Verrucomicrobiota bacterium | reverse complement strand
GGGAGGAGACCGACCCCAGGACGGAGATCGCGGCGATCCAGATGCGGAATCGGTTCATGGCAGGGATGGGTGGACGGTGGACAACGGAACAAGATCCACCCGACGCCCCGCTTCAAGACGGAGGCGCTGGGTGGCAAATCGGTCGGCCTCGGCCCCATGGGTCACTAGGACCACCGTGCCGCCCGAACGGCGGTAGTCCTCGAGGTGTTGCAGCACCCGGACCGCATTGGCGGGGTCCAGATTTCCGGTGGGCTCATCGGCAAGGATCAACGGCGGGCGCTTGATCAGCGCCCGGGCGAGCGCCACACGCTGCCGTTCTCCGGCGCTCAGGGTCGCGGGCTGGGCCTGGCGACGATCGGTCAGCCCCAGTTCCCGAAGCCAACGGTCGGCTTCCTCGGCCCCCTGTCGATGGTCCATCCGCCCGTCCGGGAGTCCGGCCATCACGTTCTGATGGACCGTGAGGTAGGGCACCAGGTGGAACAACTGGAACACGAAACCCACCGACTCGGAACGAAAGCGGGCCCGTCCGGCGGCGTCGATGCCGCCCAGGTCGACCCCATCGATGCGCAGCGTTCCGCGTTGCGGTCTCGACAGGGCTCCGAGGAGGAGCAACAGCGTGCTCTTGCCGGAACCGCTCGCCCCCTGGACCACCACGAACTCTCCATGCGCCACGCGGAGATCCAGGTCGGCGATGCCGGCCACCACGCCGGGTCGGGCGGAGTGATTCCGGGTCAGGCCCGAGGCTTCGATCAGGGGAGTCTTCATGGCATCATCCATCGGCCCGGAGGGTTTCCGCCGGATCCTGCGAGACGGCCATCATCGCCGGAAGGAAGCTCGAAACGGCCGCGAACAACGGGGTCAAGGTCAAGGCGGGCAGAAGCAGCGAGGGGTCCAGCTTCAAGGACGCCGCCGTCACCGGGAAGAGCGTCGGCCCCCAATGGAGCGCCACCGCGGTGCCCAGCACCCCGCCCAGCAGGCCCGCGAACACCCCCAGCACCACCGCCTTGCCGAGGATGAGCGCCGCGATGGACAGGGAGCCCTTGCCCAGGGCCCGCCAGAGTCCGATCTCCACGCGCCGCTGGCGCACGTTCAGCACCGCCAGGACGAGGATCCAGACGGCCGAGACCAGGAGGGTCATCGGGACGGCGAAGGCGCTCACCCGCTCCGAGGCCTGCCGCTGCTTGGCGCGGGCATCGGCCAAGGTACGCATCTGGATCACCCGGGCCTCGGGCAACACCCGTACCAGGGCCTCCCGGATCTTCGGCAACGGATCCTGATCGGCGGTCAGGCAGAGGCAGTCGATCGCCTTGATCTCACTGATGCGCCCCGGCAGGCCGAGGGCCGCCTGGGCATCGGACAAGGCCGTGTAGAGACGCACGTCCTCTTCGGTGCCCGCCTCGACCAGGACACGTTCCACGCGCAGGGACCGCCCGTTCACCGTCACCGGGTCGCCCGGCTTGAGGTTCAATCGCTCGGCCAGGATGTTCCCGACCTGCGCGGTACCCGGGCTGATGCGGAAGCCCATCGGTTGTTTCTTCTCCCCCGGCCCGACGACCGTGTCGCCCAGTCCGGTGAGCAGGCACTCGTGACCTCCCACCCGGACGCGCCGCTCGAGGACCGGCGTGAGGTGATTGAACGTGATGAACGTGCCCGCGCCCGCCGCCAATCGGGCGACGGCCTCCGCGGGCAACGTGTTCTCGGAAAAACCCTCGAGGAAGAACCGCTCCGGGTCGGTGTCCTTGGGCAGGATCCGCAGGTTGAAACCCATGTCCCGAACCACCCGACGCGTCTCCCGCTCGGCGGCGGCGGTGAGCAGGCGCACCGTGATGAGCAGCGCCACCGCCCCGGTCAACGCGAACAGCACCAGCGACGCATTCAGGCGTGAATGCCACCCTTCCCGCAGGATGTTTCGGAGGAGGGAGTTCATCGTCGGGAGGCACGGAACCAAAGGACGAGCCCCGTGGCGAGCAGGACTCCAGCGGCACCCGCCAAGGTGAACCAGAGTCGCCGGCCCCAGTCCGGTGCCGGCGCCCCGCCCGAGGCCTCAGAAGCGGGCCGAGGCGACGGTTCCACGCCCGATGCGGACGCGGAGGACACCGGAGATTCCGTCTCCGTCTCGGGCATCGATTCCACCGAGTCCTCGGAATAACCGAGCGACGTGCCCGACGAGGGAGGACGGCGGCGGCCGGGATTCTGAGGGCCGCGCTCCACGATCCGACTGATCTCCGCCCGCACCATCGGATTGCCGGGATCGAATCCCAAGGCCGTCAGGGCGGCCTGCTGCAGTTCGCGGCCCCAGCGCCCGGGCAGGAGGGGCCCCCGGAGCCAGGCGCGGTCGAGGTCGCATTCGCAATCCTGGCCGATGAGCAGCAACCGGTCGCGCAAGGCCGTCTGGGTGATGAGCGGCCCCTCCAGCGCCGTCCCGAGCCGTCGCCCGCGACCAAAGACGATCGCCACGCGGGGCGCCTCATTGGGGACAGACTCCATGCCCAGGCCCCACAGGGTCACCGACTCGGCCGACTGCTCCCGGATCGGCAGAGACACCGATTGCGGCGGCACCTCCACGGGCTTGGGCATCGACGCCAGCAGACGGGTCGTCGCCGCGATGGCGGTGTCGATGTCCTGCCGGGCCCGGGCATTGGCCCCGGCATCGGTGCCCTCGACCAGCAGCACGACGGCGTAGGCATGCAATCCTTCCCGATACAAACGCTCGCGCAGGGGCGAGGACGCGGCCGATTCGACGGCCTTCAGCACCGAGGCCGCATCGGAGGGATCGGCCACCGGCAGGCGCAGGACCCGACCCTCGACATCCCGCAGGAACACTCCAGCACCCGGAGGGATCCCGGTGGCCAGGGGTTCCTCGTCCCAGACGAGGTTCGAATCGCGGAGCAAGGCCTCAGCCCGGGCACGGAGCGTCGCCCCGGAATCCGCAGTCGGGCTTCCGGGACCCGGCACCCAGCGCAGGCGATAGGATTCCAGGCCCAGGTCGACAAACCCGGTATCCCGCACCGAATAGCGGCAGGCCCAGACCGACAGGGTCGCCCAGAAGAGGACCCAAGCCACGGATTTCAGACATCGGTTTCGGGCCTTCATGGATTCGGGCCTCCTGCCGATCGTCCGCAGTCCGGGCATCCAGGAACCCGCCCCAGCTTCAGGCGCGACATCCGCCAGGTCCGCAGGTCGAGGGTCAGCAATCGGCCCGCGAGGGTGGGAGCCATTCCGGTGATCTGCTTGATGACCTCCAGGGCGGCCATGCTGCCGGCGACGCCCGAGACCGCCCCCAGCACCGGAAACCTGCGGGTCCACGTGGCGCTCGGCTGCGGATAGAGGCAACGCAGGCACCCGGTCACCCCGGGCAGGAAGGTGGTCAGATGGAACTCCAGGTCGTAGACCGCCGCCTCGACCATCGGACGGCCCTGCCGCATCGCCTCGCGATTCATCAGATAACGCTCCTCGAAGAGCGGTGCGCCATCGACCACGACATCGGCCAAGGCCACCAGGCGCGCCACGTTGGAGTCACCGATGTTCGCCGCCTCCGCCACGATCTCCACACGCGGATTCAAGGCCTTCAACCTCCCGACCGCGCTGTCGATGCGGGGTTTGCCGATGTGGCCGTGGGTCATCAACAACTGCCGATTCAGGTCGTCGGAGCGCAGCGCCCCGCCGTGAGCCAGGATCAACCGACCGATTCCGGCCGCCGCCAACTCGAAGGCGACCATGCCCCCCAGCCCTCCCACGCGGGACACCAGCACCGAGGCTCCCTTGAGCCGGCGCTGCGCCGCTTCGCCAAAGCCGCCCACCGGGAGCTGCCAGCCGTAGGCCTCCCGCTCATCGGCGGTCAATTCAGGGCATCGTTCCCGCGGGACGAGGCGTTCAGGATTCGAGTCGTCCATCGCGCAATAACAGGATCCGGTCGGCGAGGCGCTCGGCCTCGGACCGATTGTGGGTGATGTGCAGGGTGGTGATGCCGGTGCGGGTCCGGATCCCGGAAAGGACCCCGACCATCTCCGCCCGGGTCTCCTCGTCGAGCGCGGACAACGGCTCATCGAGGCAGAGGATCGGAGGATGGAAGGCCAGCGCCCGCCCCAGGGCGACCCGCTGACGTTCGCCACCGCTGAGGCCGGCCGGCAGCCGATCGAGGAGCGGGGTCAGGTGGAGCCAGTCGGCCAGTTCCTGGCAACGGGACGCCTGCCGGTCCTCCGACCACCCGCGCACCTCGAGGGCGAACACCAGGTGCTGGCGCACAGTCAGGTGATCGAAGAGCGCCCCGTCTTGAGGCACCAACCCGATGCCCCGTTCTCCCGGCGGGAGGGCCGTCACCTCGCGGCCGCCGATCCAGACCGAACCGGACAGCACCGGCCGCAGTCCACAGAGTCCCTCGAGGAGCGTGGTCTTGCCCGAACCGGTCCGCCCCATGAGCGCCGTATGGCTCCCGGCGGGGATTTCCAGGGAGAGGTCGTGCAGACGAAAGCCGCCCGCCTGCACGGTGATGTTGCGGAGGGAGATCATTCGAGGCGGAAGGCTCCGCGCCCCCGGAGGCCGGAGCCTCCCCAGGTACGCACCAGCAACAGGGCCAGCACGGCCGAGCCCATCATCAGGAGTGAGACGGCCACGGCCGCCTCCAGGCGACCGACGGACAATTCGAGGAACACCGTGGTGGGCAGCACCTCGGTCTTCATCCGGGTGGCCCCGGAGAACACCAGGATCGGGCCGAATTCGCCCAGCGCCCGGGCCCAGGCCAGCGTCGCCGCCGTCAGGATGCCCGGTCGGGCCGAGGGCAACACCACCCGCCAGAACGCCTGGGAGCGGCTGCACCCGAGGGTCATGGCCACCTGTTCCTGTCTCGGCGGGATCTGGGCGAAGGTGTTGCGCAGCGTGCGGACGGCGAAGGCGCAGGCGACCATGAACTGGGCAAGGATCACCGAGGGCACCGCATAGGTCACCGGGAACACCGCCTCGAGCCGACGGAGCGGGGCCGTCTGGAACAGGATCAAAAGGCTGAGCCCGATCACCAATGGCGGCAGGACGATGGGAATGTCCAGCAGTGCATCCAAGAGGGATCGTCCCGGGAACTCGAAGCGCGCCATCAGATAACCGATCGGCACGGCCACCCACAGCGACAGCAGCGTGGTGAGGGTGCAGCTCAGGAGGCTCAGGCGGATGGCGTAGCGGATCTCCTCCGAACCCAGGGCGCGCCACAGATGTCCCGGGGTGGTGTAGAAAAGGTCCGCGGCCACCATCGCCAGGAGCAGCACCACATAACCGCCTCCCAGCACGACCAAGGCCGAGAGGAACCGACGATCGGATCCCTGGATGGGACGGACCGTCGGGATGCCCTCGGATACCTGGGGTTCGGGGGTCATGGGTTGGACTCCTCGGGTTGAAACCCCGCCGCCAAGAAGCGTTCACGGGACGCCTTCGACTCCAGCGCCCGCAACAACCGGGACATCAATTGGGCGTGGTCGGAATCCCGACCGACCGCATAGGGCTGGATCGCAAGGGTCCCCGGTCCAGACAGGGGGATCCGGTCGATGGTGTCGGCCACGGCCGCGGTGTTCGCGGCGTAGACCAACGCCACATCGAGGGCGCCCGAGCGCAATTGATTCACCAAAAGATCGCCGGTGGGCGCCTGCACAGCCAGGTGGGCTCTCACGGCATCCCACAGTCCGACCGATCGCAGCAGGCGTGCGCTCAAGGCTCCCAAGGCGCTCTGGTCTTCATGGCACACGCCCACCTTGAGCGACGGGCGCGTCAGGTCGGCCAGACGCTCGATCTTCGCCGGGTTGCCCTTCCGAACCGCAAGGACCAAGGGGGTTCGGGCCAGGGCCACCGCCGGCTGGAACTCCTTCTGGACGGTTTCCATGAAGGAGACATCGCAGGCGAAATAGGCATCGGGACGCTGGCCCGACCGGATCTGTGCCGTGAGGATGCCGCAACCATTGTACACCCGGGTGATCTCGACCCCTTCGCGCTGCTCGAATTCCCTCAAGGTCGGCTCGGCCGCCGAGCGATTGACCGACCCGCTGTAGAGCAACACCGAGGGGCGCGGCTTCCAGACATCCCCGGCCACGCCTTCGAAACCCACCTCCTGGAAGCGGCGCAAGCCCCGGTCCCGGGCGCTCAGATACCGGGCGAACCGCAGCGCCTCGGTGGGTTGGGTGCTGGACCGGAGGACACACACCGACACCTCGGAGCGCGCCGAGGCCAACTCCGGCACCCGCACCGGTTCCAGCTCGGGATACTGGTGGAGCGTGGCATCCCAGACGATGCCCGCATCGACGGCGCCCAGCTTCACGTCATTGGCCACATCGTTGACCGTGGGCTTGAAGACCACTGCCCGGGCCGACAGCGCGGGCCAATCGCCGCTGCGGACCAGGGCCGTGCGGGCCACCGCGCCGATGGCGACGGATTCGGGATTGCCCAGGCTGACCCGAACCCCATCGCGGAGCAGGTCACGCGCCGAACCGATCCCCTTCGGATTGCCCCGGGCCACCGCGATGACGGCACTCATCCGGGCCACCGGCATCACCTCGGCCAAAAGCCCGTTGGATCGACCCAATTCCACGAAACTCGTGTCGGCAGGGATGAACAGGTCGCCCCGACGGGAGACCTTCAGGTTGCTGAGAAGGGTGCCGGACCCGCCGTACTGGAGCTGGACCGACACCTTCTGTTCCCTCTGGTAATCGGCGGCAGCGGCCTCCACCGCCGGCTTCAGCCCGGCCGCGCAGTAGACCAGGAGCGGTTCACTCAGCGGCGCACGCGGCGGCGGCGCCGAGTTCCACGCCAGCAACGCCACCAAGCCGGCGATCGCCAGCAGCGAACCCCAGACGATGGAGCGCATCGGATTCATCGGGAGCGCCCCTCCGATCCGGGCTTGGCCTGCACGAGTGAACGGTCCCCCCGATTCATCGACGGCGACGATCTCCGGAACCACCCGCGGGTTTCAACCCCGCAGGCTCGGGACACGGAAACGTCACTCGGGACAACGCCGGAGGCACCGGGCCAAACCGGGTCAATCGAGCTTCCGGATGCGGATGTTCCGGAACGCGACCGCGCCGTGGTCGCCCTGGAGCAGGATGGGTCCGGGTTGATCGACCTGGTCGTCCAACTGGCCGCCGGTGCCCTTCGGGCTGACCACCCCGTCGTGCACCTTCACGCCGTTGAGCAGCACGGTGATCTTCTGGCCCACGATGCGGGCCTCGACCGTCTGCCACTGGCCGGCCTTGCGTGACACGAACAACGAAGGGGCCTGGAGGTTGTAGATGGCGCCATTGCCCCCGTTGGCGGCCTTGCCCGACTTCGCGTCGTCGAGGATCTGGATCTCATGGCGACCGCGCAGGTAGAGACCGGAGTTGGACTTCGGGGCCACCTGGTACTCGTAGCGGATCACGAAGTCCTTGAACTTCTCCTCGGTGAGCAGGTCGGTGCCGTGCTCGGTGAAATTGCCCTCGCGATCGACCTTGAGGACGTTGCAAAGCATGCCGTTCTGGACGCTCCATGACTTCATGCCGTCGTCGCGGCGGTACTTCCAGCCCTTCATCGAAGTGCCGTCGAACAGCAGCTTGAAGCCCGCCTTCTTCTCGGCCGGGCTCAGCACATTGGCCGTGTCGGTCACCGCACCGGAACCCTTGGCCAGGCCCAAGCCCCAACGAATGCCGCCGAGGATGTGCTTCTGGTAGGCGGCGCTGGTCCACACGTCCTCGCGGTGGCCGAGCGAGGTGTAGAACATGCGACCGCCGCCCTTGAGGTCCTTGCACCAGGCCACCGGATAGTCTCCCGGCAGGTGATTCTGAGGATGCTTGTCGAGGGTCAGCAGGCCATGCACACGGTTGCGGTGGAACTCTTTGAACTCGTAGATCTCGTCGAACATCGTCCAGGTGTCGCCGAGGTGCTGATTGGCCGGGTGCGACGGATCCTGGTTGGCCATGTCCACGCTCACCTGCGCGCCGTGGGTCAGGAACAGTCCGCCGAGCATCCCGTAGAACGCGGGGAACCCATGGAACGTGTCACTGCAGGAGTGCATGCCGATGAGCGCGTGACCGTTCTCGATCCAGCGGATGAAACCCTCGCGGTCGGGAATGGCAAGGTCGCCGGTGGTGTTGGCGAAGATCACCGCATCGACCTTGGCCAAGTTGGCCATGGAGAGTTTTTCGCGGACCTCGTTGTCATCCCGCCCGTCGGCACCCCCGCGCACGTAATCGACGACGGTGAAGTCCCCGGAGGTCTCGCCCAGGGTGGTGATGACGTTCTCGGCCGTGGCGATGGAACTGTGGCGGAAGCCCTTGGTGGCGGTGACCACGAGGACCTTCTTCGGCGCCGCCGCGGAGAGGGTCATGGCCGCCAGGAGGCAACCGGAAACGAGTGAGACGGTGTTCATGGAATTCAATGCGTGGGACTTGCCCCATTTCGCGGCGATGCCCCAGCGAAGGCAAGCCTTGGGATCGGGGCCGGTCCGGGTTTTTCCGAAGCCCGGCTTCGGAAGCCGTCCTCATTCTCCTCACGAAGCCGACCCAGGCGCACTCTTGCATCCGGAGCTCCGGCATGAACCCTTCAGATCATGTTCCCCGTCCGCTCTTCCAACCGGTTCCGTCGTCGATCCCTTTGGAGCCTGTCCCTCGGGCTGCTCGCTGCGATGCTGCTCCCGGCGGGAACGGCCGACGCGTTGACCCTGCGCTTCAAGGCGCCGCATTGGCTGTACATCGAGGGGGAGCACCTGCCGGGCAAGGTGATCGAGGTCAACTACCTCGAGGCGTACTGCCGGGCCGGATCCACCGAGGCGGACTGGGTGAAACACACGGTGATTCCCCATCGGGCCGAACTGTTGAGCCTGAGCGCCGACCGGAAGGTCCTGAAGCTGCGCGACACGCTGGAGGACGGGGTGGTGGTCGATCACACGGTGACCGCCGGGACCGACGGCGTGGATTTCCGACTCGTGGCCAGGAATCCGGGCCCGAAGCGGTCCGAGGCCCACTGGGCCCAGGCTTGCGTGCGGTTGGGCGAGTTCACCGGATACCCGGCCACGGGCACCAACCTCGACGACTACCTGCCGAAATGCTTCCTGATCCTGAGCAACCGGATCACGCGCTTCCCCGACATCCAGCCGTGGGCCAAGACCGCCCGGTATGTCCCGGGGCAGACCTGGTGCCCCCGGCATGTCCCCCGCACCGATGTGAACCCCCGCCCCCTGAGCCCGTTGGTGCCCGACGACGGATTGATCGGCGCCTTCAGCGGCGACGAGCGTTGGATGTTCGCCACGGCCTGGGAGCCCTATCAGGAACTCTTCCAGGGCGTCATCCGATGCCTGCATTCCGACCTGCGCCTCGGAGGCCTGGAACCCGGTGAGACGAAGCGCATCCGCGGCCGCATCTACCTGATGAAGGCCGATCCGGAGGCCCTGCGGGACCGCTATGCCCGCGATTTCCCCGAACACCGACCCTCCCGGATCGTCCGCAAGGCATCTCCCACCCCGAAGTAATCGATTTCGGGGCTGGGTTCCGATCCGGATGACGGGGCCGCGAGACCGCGCGCGAGAGGCTCAGGTCCTGAACCTCACTTCGATTTGTCGGGGTAGGCCGGCGGCTGCGGGATCTTCACGGGCTTGGCCTCCATGGCCTTTTTCAGCTCGGCGATGGCCCGATCGAGTTGGTCGTCGATGCCGGAGAACTCGCGGGTCGGATCGTTGTCCACCTCGATGTCCGGCTCCACGCCGATGCCCTCCATGATCCACTCCTTGGCCTCGAGGTCGAAGCGGCTGAACTCCGGACGATTGAGGATGCCTCCGTCGAGCAGCGGCAGGCTGCCGCGGATGCCCACCACCCCACCCCAGGAACGCTGGCCGATGATCGGGCCGAGCCGGTGCTTGCGGAACCGGTAGCCCACGATGTCGCCGTCGCTGGCGCTGTGCTGGTCGATGAGCAGGACCTTGGGCCCGAGCACCTGGCCACTCGGGTCGACATTCACCGAGCCGTTGCGGGGTACCGTCCACATGGCCGGTTCCCGGCGCAGACGCTCGATGATCATGGGCGAGACGTTGCCACCGCCGTTGCCCCGGCAATCGACCACCAGGGCCTCCTTGAGGAGCTGCGGGTAGTAGAACTTGGCGAATTCGTTGAGGCCCGGGACCCCCATGTCGGGCACATGCACATAGCCGATCTTCCCGCCGCTGGCCTTCTCGACCTTCTCGATGTTGCCCAGCACCCAATCGAGGTAGTGGAGCGGCTGCTCGTCGGCCGTGGGGATCACGGTCTGATCGCGGGCCCCGGCCTCCTCGGGCTTGCCGTTGACCCTCAAGACCACCGGCTTGCCCGCCGTGCCCACCAGGGCCGAATACAGGTCGGTCAACCCTCGGGTGGATTTGCCCTGGACGGCCAGGATGTAATCGCCGGGACGGACCTCGACCCCGATCTCGGTCAACGGACTGCGGTACTTCGGATCCCAGTTGTGCCCGCGGAGGATGCGCTCGATGCGGAAGTAGCCGCTGGCGTCGGGCTTGATCACCGCGCCGAGCAATCCCAGCGGGACACGCTCGGGCTTGGGCAGATCGCCGCCACCCACATAGGCATGCCCGATGTTCAGCTCACCGATCATCTCCCCGACGATGTAGGTCAGGTCGGCCCGATGGCGTACATGCTGCAGGAGCGGTCGATACCGTTGGCGCATGGCCGCCCAATCCACACCGTGCAGCTTCGGATCGAAGACAAAATCCCGCATCTGGCGCCAGCACTCGGCATAAATCTGCTGCCACTCGGCCGCACGATCCAGGCGGACTTTCAGATCGGACAGGTTCAGCTTCCGATCGGCGAGGTCGAGCTTCGCCGAGGGCAGGTCCAGAATCGCCAGATCCGCGCCGGCTTTGACCAGCATCTTCTTGCGGTCGGCGGAGATGCGGAATCCGGCCACCTCGCCCAACTCCGTCTCCTTCTCCTTCTCCAGGTCGAAGAGGTGGAGTTTGCCCTTCTTCAGGTAGTACAGCTTGTTCTCGACCGAGGTCAACGCGCCGTAGTTCGAGGCCGCGGGTGGCAGGGCGGTGATGCGTTGGGACAACCCCTCGGCATCGACCGTCACCACGACCTTGGATGCCTTGGATTCTTTGGACGGCGGAGTCTCCTTGGGCTCCTTGCCTCCCTTCGACGGCTCGGTGTCCGGACCGGTCGGGCCCTTGTCTTCCCTGGGTTTCACCTCGTCGGACTTCGGGGCCAACGGCGACTTCGTCGCGGCGGCCAGGGTCACGAGGTAGATCCGCTCCATGTCGCTGTAGGTATGGTTCCACTCCGTTTGGCCGTAGGTCGGATTGAAGGAGCGCTCCGAGACGAAGAAGAGGTACTTGCCGTCGCTGCTGAACTCGGGCGATCCCACATCGAACCAACCGTCGGTGACCTGGACCTTGCTCTTCTGGGCCAAGCTGTAGAGGTAGATGTTGGGGAAGCGGCGCACTTCGGGCTGGGTGAAGGCCAACCACTGACTGTCGGGCGACCAGGTGAAGTCGCGGATCTCGAAGGCCTCGGATTTCGCCGCGAGCGTCACCTGACCCGACTCGACCTCGACCCACTGCAGGCGGTTGAGCTTGTCGGTCCAGGCGATACGACGGGAATCCGGCGACCAGG
>CAIOKD010000198.1 GCA_903858835.1 uncultured Verrucomicrobiota bacterium | reverse complement strand
CGCATGCCCGTCGTTGACAAAATCGACCATGGGTTTACCAACCAGCGCCCAAATGATTTGCCGATCGCGCACGGGTTCCCTGCGGATGAGGTGATGAAGTCAGTCTGACTCGGAGCCGAAACCAGGACCCACTCGGGGACTCGGAACCCGACACGCGCCCAATTTCCATGATCCAATCCAGTCCGTCCCACCAACGCCTGCATCACCTCGACGCCCTGAGGGCCGCAGCGATGCTGGTCGGCATCCTGTACCATGCGGCCCTGTCGTTCTCGGCCGGTTTCCCCTGGATGGTGCAGGATGCTGCCCAGGGGATCGGACCCTTCGTCTTCCAGGCTTGGGTGCACGGATTCCGGATGCAGCTCTTCATGGTCCTTAGCGGATTCTTCACGGCGATGCTGTGGCGCCGCAAGGGGTTGAAGGCGCTGGTCAAACAGCGGTGTCAACGGGTCCTGCTGCCCTGCCTGTTGGGCCTGGTCACCGTGGTGCCCGCGATGGGTTGGGCGGTGGGCTTCGCCGCGGCGAGGAACCGGCCCGCGCCCGCCGCCGCTGCACCCCCCGTCCCGGCGAAGGACAGCCTCTGGGCTGCGGTGGCGCTCGGTGATATCGACGCGCTCGGTGGTCATCTGTCCAAGGACGCGGGGGCGCTGACCAACCTGCATCCCCAGTTCGGCCTCCAACCGCTGCATTGGGCCTCCCTGAACGGCCGGCGCGAGGTCGTCGCCGCGCTGCTCGACCGGGGCGCCCTGGTAGATGCACGGACTCGCGATGGGCACTCGGCACTGCACGGTGCTGCGTTTCTGGGGCATGCCGAGGTGGTCGCCCTACTCCTCGAGCGGGGGGCCGATGTGAATGCCGCCAGCCGCGATGGCGAAATGCCGCTCAAGAGCGCGGCCCAGGACCTCGGGACCGTCCGCTACATCGCGGGCCTGCTGGGGTTGCCGGTGGACGAGGCCCGGTGGAAATCCGGCCGCGAGGCCGTCCGGGAACGGCTGCTCGCGGCGGGCGCGCGCGAGAAGGCCCCGGGCACGACCGGCACGACCTTCACCGATGCATGGCGATTCCTGACCGAGCAGCCGGTCTTCGTCCTCGTCTGGTTCCTCTGGTTCCTCGTGTGGCTGGTGGCCCTCTTCGTGCCCTATGCCCTCGTGGCCGAACGTCTGGGTTGGCGGGTCCGACCCGGGGCATGGATCCTGTCGCCTTTGAATCTCCTCTGGCTGACGCCCCTGACCACGATTCCCACCGCGATGATGGAATTCGACCTGGGGATCGGCGCCGACACGGCGATGGGCATCGTGCCCATGCCCCACGTGCTGCTCTACTACGCCCTCTTCTTCTTCTTCGGCGCCCTGTACCACGATTGCGATGATCGGGACGGGCGTCTCGGCGCCTCCTGGCGGTGGATGCTGCCCGTCACCGTCCTCGGGGTCTTCCCCCTGGCGCTCGAGTTCGCGACCGGAAGGCTGGGCTTCAGGGACGCCCTGTTGCCGGCGTCCTGGCACCGGCCGGCGGCGGTGCTGCTGCAGTCGGTGTTCGCGTGGACGATGTCCTTCGCATCGATCGGGTTGTTCGGGGCCCTGCTCACCCGGGCCAGCGCCGTCATCCGCTACCTGTCGGATTCCTCCTACTGGCTCTACCTCGCCCACCTCCCGCTCTGCATCGCCGGGCAGGCCGTCATCGCCGGATGGCCCGGGCCGGTCTGGATCAAGCTTCCGCTCTTCGCCGGGGTGCTCACGGGCTTCCTACTCCTGACCTACCAGTGGATGGTCCGGAACACCTGGATCGGCCGGATGCTCAATGGACCCAGGGGCGCATCCGTTCCCCGACAAAGCCCAGTCGTGAACGCAATGCCCCTGGTGGCCGCAGCGTCGCTCTTCCTCGGTGGCACAAGCCTCGAAGGCCTCGCCGGCGAGGTGCGCATCACCGTGCGGCCCGAGGGGGGATCGATGGCCGTCCAGGCGGACTGTGGCGAGGGCACGCATCGGGTCGTCTGGCAGACGGCGGAAAGACTCGAGGGTCCATGGCGGTCCATCGCCACGGGCACGGTCACCCAGGGCCGGGCGCTGATGGACTGGAAGCCCACCGGCACGACGGCGTTCCTTCGAGCGATCCCCAAGGCCACGCCCGGATTCCTCGAACGGCTGGACCGCATCCGGACCCAGGTGCGGGATTCCTGGCCCGAGGCCGCGCTTCTCGAGAGCCATCTGCTGATCTCCGACTGGGTCGAGGGCTATCCGGAAGCCTCGCCGATCCGGGCGATCTTCGCGGTCGAGAGTGGCACCGTGACGGCCGTCGAGAATGCCCCCGGGGACGATGTCGCGATCTCGATCGCCGACCGGCCGTGGATGGGGAGTCAGACGTTGCTGTGGCCCATCGCGATGGAACTCGACATCGCCGAATCGCGCTTGCGGGATGCGGGATACGGACCGGCCTATCGTTCGCTGACCCTCAGGCAACCGGTCTATCCGGGCATGGTCGAGCCCTACTGGATCTTCGGCACGTCGTCCGGATTCGTCTTCGTGGGCAGCAAGTCCGGTTCGGTCCGACCCGGGAACTGAACCGCTCATTCAACCGGATCCAACCTTTACCGGCAGGCCCACGGATGGCCCACGGATGGCTTCCAACCGGGGGGCGGTCCGTGGGAGTGTCGCGTCATGGCCTCTCCCCGTTTCCGACCGCGGTCTGCCGCCGCAACGATCCTGTGGGTATTCCTCGCGCTCATCGGCAGCGAGACCGGACCGGCGGCGATGGCTTCGGAGACCTCCGCCAAGCCGCCCGCAATCTTCGTGGGCGCGGCCAAGGTCGACATCTCGCCCAGGGCGCCCGTTCGGCTCATGGGTTATGCGGCCCGGGCCCAATCCCCGGCCCCCACCAACGTCGCACAGCGCTTGTTCGCCCGGGCCCTGGCCATTGGCGAAGGTCGCCAGGCCAGCGTGGTGGTCACACTCGACAATTGCATCCTGCCCCGTGGCGTCTCCGAGGCGATCCGAACGCGACTGGTCGAGAGCGAGGGCCTCGAACGGGATCGCATCGCGCTGACGGTGACCCATACCCACAGCGCTCCCTGCTTGAGCGGCGCAGCTCCCAACATTTTCGCCCAGGCCATTCCGCCGGCGGATCAGGCCCAGATCGACGCATACACTCGGTTCTTCATCGATTCGGTGGCAACGGCGGTGCATGAGGCCCTGCAACACCGCCGGCCCGCCCGGTTGGCCTGGGGCCAGGGGCGCGTGGACTTCGCGCAGAATCGCAGGACCCCGGGCGGCCCCGTCGACCCGTCCCTGCCCATCCTGCGGGCGACCGACGCCGACGGAACCCTCGTGGCGGTGCTCACCAGTTACGCCTGCCATTGCACCACGCTCAGCGGTGAGTTCAACGCTTCCAATGGCGATTGGGCCGGCGTGGCGGCCGCGGCCATCGAGGATGCTCATCCGGGATCGGTGGGCCTGGTGGCCATCGGCTGCGGTGCCGACGCGAATCCCGCGCCCCGTGGAACCCTCGCGCTGGCCGAACAACATGGGCGCAGCCTGGCCACGGAGGTGGAACGACTGATCGGCTTGCCCCTCGAGCCCCTGGCCTCCGCACCGCAGTGCCGACTCGAGTCGATCGAGATTCCCTTCCGACCCCATTTCACACGCGAACAGTGGGAACAACGGGCCAAGACCTCGGGCATCGTCGGGTTCCATGCCCGCCGATGGATCGAACGGTTGGATCGCGGCGAGAACCCCCGACCCACCCTGCCCTATCCGATCCAGACCTTCACCTTCGCCACCAACCTCGCGATGGTGTTCCTCGGCGGTGAGGTGGTCGTGGACTATGCCTTGAGGCTGAAGACCGAACTCGACCCGCGCCGACTGTGGATCCACGGCTACGCCAATGAGGTCCCGGGATACATCCCGTCGCGGCGGATCCTCAAGGAAGGCGGCTACGAAGCGGAATCCTCGCTCTGGTACTACGACCAACCGCAGCAATTCGATCCGGCGCTGGAGGATCGGATCATCGACGCGGTCCACCGGCAGTTGCCACCGGCATTCCAGCCTCCGAAGCCCCGCGGCGAGATGACCGAACCCCTGCCCGCGCACCGGGCCCTCGAGTCGTTCCGCCTGCCACCGGGTTGGACCGTGGACCTGGTGGCCGGTGACGACCTCGTCCAGTCGCCGGTAGCCATCGACTTCGGGGCCGACGGCCGCCTGTGGGTCTGCGAGATGGCCGACTATCCGAACGGCTTGCGCGGGGGACTGGAGCCCGGAGGGCGGGTCAAGGTCCTCACCGACACCAATGGCGACGGCCGCATGGATCGCGCTGAGATCGTGGCCGACGGATTGCCCTTCCCCACCGGGCTCATGGCCTGGAAGGACGGCGTGCTGGTGTGCGCCGCACCGGAGATCCGCTGGGTCCGTCCCGGCCAGGCTACGGGCGAGGTGCTGTTTTCCGGGTTCGCCACCCACAACTACCAGGCGCGGGTGAATGGTCTCCGCTGGGGACTCGATGGCTGGGTCTACGGTGCGGGCGGTCTCTTTGGCGGCCAGATCCATTCCCATCGGGCAGGCACCGACACCGATGCCCGGCAGCGCGACTTCCGCTTCCTTCCCGAATCGGGCGAATTCCAGGCGCTCCCGGGCGTGAGCCAGCAAGGGCGTGTCCGCGACGATTTCGGGGAGTGGTTCGGCAACGACAATGGGTCGCTGCTCTGGCACTTCCCCCTGCCCGCAGCGGCGGCGGCCCGCGGGGTCGAGCCGATGCAGGTGCGCATTGCCAGCAACCGGGACGACCACCGGGTGTTCCCGACGAGTCCAACCCTCGAGCGGTTCAACGACCCGCACACCGCCAATCACCTCACCAGTGCCTGCGCGCCCGAGATCTACCGCGACACCGCCCTGGGCGCCGACCTCGCGGGCGACGCCCTGGTCTGCGAACCTGTCCACAACCTGATCCGCCGCGCGCGCCTGTCCCGCGATGGTGTCACCTTCGCCGCACGCCGGGTCCCCGAGGAGTCGTCCCGAGAATTCCTGTCCAGTTCCGACTCGTGGTTCCGCCCGGTGGAGGTCCGGACCGGAACCGATGGGGCGCTTTGGGTGGTCGATCTGCACCGCTTCGTCGTCGAGCATCCCCGCTGGATTCCTCCGGAGCGTCTGCAGCGACTGGAGGTGCGCGCCGGAGCCGACGGCGGTCGGATCTACCGCGTCCGACGCCGGGATTCGGCCGTGACGCCGCTGCCTCGCCTGACGGGCCTCGCGCCCGAGGCACTGGCGCAACGGCTCGGATCTCCCAACGGACCGCTGCGGGACCTGGCGCAGAGGGAGTTGCTCTCGCTGCCCGCCGAGGCTTGGCGCCGCGCGCTCCCCGAAGTGAAGCACCTCGCATCAACGCCGCGGAGTCCGGCGGTCCGAGCCCAGGCGCTATCACTGTTGGCGCTCCGGGATGCCTTGCCCGAACCGCTGCTCGAGTCGGCCCTGCGTTCCGACCATCCCGGCCTGGTCTCGGTGGCCCTCGGCTGGGTGCCGTCGGGTGCAGCCGGAAACCGCCTGATCGGAATGCTCGGTGAGACCCTCGACCAGAACCCCGCCCTCCGCTTCCACCGTTCCCTGGCCCTATCGCGGAGCGATGCCGGGGCGATGCCGCTCCTGGTGCGGCAACTGTCCGGGTGGCCCGACGATGCGTGGATTCGGGCCAGTGCCATCGCCGCCGCCCGGAGGCAGCCCGAGGCCTTCCTCGAGGCCCTCATCCGCACCCCAGATCTCTTCCGGAATCACGCGGATCTCGTGGCCGCCTTGTTGGCGGCGTGGGATCGTCCGAGTTCCATCGCAGTGGCTGAACGCTGCCTGACCCTGCT
>CAIOKD010000197.1 GCA_903858835.1 uncultured Verrucomicrobiota bacterium | reverse complement strand
GTCGTGCTCTACGAAGGGCCACAGACGATTCCCTTCGGGGATCGACTGTGGCTTCTGCCCGTCTCCGAACTGTGGACCTAAGGCGGAACGATTCCATTGGATCGGTCGTGCTGGCTGCTTCTTCTTCCGAAAGAGCTTCGTTGTTCGCTCGTTACGGGCCTACCATTGGCCCGCGCCTCGCTCTCGCCTCGGCTTGCGAAAGAATCCGCTACGCCATCACTTTTCTCCCCACTGAATCGTTCCGGCGTGCGCCCACCCAAGAGCTCCATGGGAAGGTCCTCGCGGTTCCGCTCGACGGCTGAGGAACCCGTATCGGATCCTCTTGGCTGAACGTTGCGTTGCGGTCGATGCCTGGCGCGAGCGGTCTGAGCTGGATCCGCGCCCGCAGGGAACCTTCGAAGTCGGAGGGGGCTTCGAGCCCGGTGGCCCAACTTGACCCGTGGAAGTGCCTTCGAGACCTTGGGTGCCTATCGATGATGAGATGGTCCCGCACCTTCAAGCCGCTGCTCTCCCTGCTCCTCGGGGCCGCGTGTTGCTGCTCTGCCTTGGCGCAGCCCGGGTCGGAGGTGAGGTTCGGTCCGTTGGCCGAGGAGTTCCCCCTGACCTTGCGTGACGGGCATCGCGGCGAGGCGCTGGGGCCGTTCTTCCATTGGCAGGAGACGCCCGAAGCCTGGGGGTGGGGCTTTTCGCCGTGGGTGTCCTACCAGCATGAGCCGGGAGTCGAACGGACCCAGGCCGAGTTCCTCTACCCGCTGGTCTCCTTCGACCAGTACGGCTCGCAGTATCGGTTCCACCTCCTCCAGTTCGTGAGTTGGAGCGGCGGTGAAGGCAATGCGGGGCCGGAGAAGCGTCGCTTCACGCTGTTCCCGTTCTGGTTCAGCCAGCGGTCCGACGATCCGGCGCAGGCCTACTGGGCGCTGATCCCCTTCTACGGACACCTGAAGGGGCGCCTGTTCCGCGACGAGGTGCGATTCGCCGCATTGCCCGTCTGGGTGCAGACCCGAAAGCGGGACGTGGTCACCGACAATTATTTCGCGCCCTTCGTGCACGTGCGCAGCGGGGCGGCCCAGGGGTGGCAGGTGTGGCCGCTCTACGGTCAGGAACATCGGGAGCCTCTGGTTCGGACCAATGCTTTGAGCGACCTGCCCGAGGTCGTTCCCGGTCACGACAAACGGTTCGTCGCCTGGCCCTTCTGGATCACCGACCGCCAAGGCATCGGCTCCGAGAATCCGGTCACCAACACCCTGGCCCTGCCGCTCTTCTCCAAACAGCGTTCCCCGGCGCGCGACAACACCACGCTGCTGTGGCCCTTCTTCACCCGCACGGTGGATCGGGAGAAGCAGTTCGAGGAATGGGGCGCGCCCTGGCCGTTCGTCGGATGGGCCGATGGCCCTGGCAAGCACGCCCGCCGGGTCTGGCCTCTCTGGGGCCGGGCCACCAATGCCGAGCAGCAGAGCGAATTCGTCCTCTGGCCCTTCTATACCCACAAGCGGTTGTTGGCCGAGGACCTCGACCGCGAGCAGACCCGGAGCGTGTTCTATCTGTGGGTCGACCTCGCCGAGCGCGATCGTCGGACCGGTGCCGAGTACCGTCGCCGCGCGCTGTGGCCGCTGTTCCATCATGCGCGCGATCGCCAGGGCCGCGAGCGGCTCCAAGTGCTGGCTCTCGCCGAGGGAGCATTTCCCTCCAACGAAGGCATCGCCCGGGGTTGGACTCCGCTCTGGTCACTGTACCGCCAAGAGCGGGATGCCAAGACCGGCCGGCAGAGCCGTTCGTTGCTGTGGAATCTGTGGCGTCAGGAGTCTGGCCCAGAAGGAGTGCGGCATGGGCTGTTCTTCGGATTGATCCGTTGGGGGAAACCTTCTTCCGAAGGAGGCACTCCGTCCCCGAGGGATCCGAAGCCGTAGCCGGCTTGCAGGCCCAAGCGGGCACCCGTTCGAGTGATCTGATGCGAGTGGTCCGAGTATCCAGCCCGGATCCTCCCGCGACGATCTTCCACGTCGATCCGGCGCTCTCAACCCCCGGCGAGCACCGTCTCGATCTTGCTCTGCAGGTCGACGCTGATGCGATCCACCGGCCTTTCAGCATCGATGATGTCGAAGCCGTAGTGGCGTTGCAGCCTGCGGAAGGTGTCGCGCATGCGGCTCTGGTACTGGAGGAAGCTGTCGAACATGTCGCGCGACAGCCCCAGATCCATACCGCTCTCCCAGTAGTCGAGGGCCTGCTGCTTGGCGAAGACGCGCTGGACCAGCTTCTCGGGCCGGACCTCCAGGTAGAACACCGCGTCGGGCACCAACGCGATGCCGTACAGGTTGCGGAGCCACTGTTCGTCCACCCCGCGGACGAGGTCCCGCGCCATCAGGGTGTAGATGTAGCGGTCGGCCAGCACCATCGAGCCCGCACGCAGGGCCGGCAGGATGGTGTTCTCGAGTTGGTCGGCGAAGTCGGTCGCGTAGAAGAGCGAAAGCGTGGTGCGCGAGAGGATGTTGCCCTGCTGAGCCGCCTCGAGTTCCTCGCTGACCAGCGACGAGCGCTTCAAGCCCACCTGGATAGTGTGATGGCCCGAGGCCTCCAGCCATTGGACCAGACGGGCGATCTGGGTCGATCGACCCGAACCGTCGGCCCCCTCGACCACGATGAGCTTGCCCGAGAGCTTTTCGACGTCGATCCCGGGCAGTCCCAGGCCGAAGAAGCGCTTCGGGGTGACCTTCGGCACGAGCACCGCGGCGTCGGTCGTCGGTGCGGATTTGGATTTCCTGGCCATGGTTCGGGTCATTTCGTGGCGGTGAAGGCGGGCAGGTCGATCCGGTTCTCGACCAGGCGACGGACCAGCCCCTGCTGTTCCTCGATGCGCTGGTTGGCATCCATGACCACGAAGTTGAACTCGGTGCTCATGGCCAGGTACTGCTCAAAGATGCGGCCCTGGAAGATCCTGAAGCTCTCGTAGGGATCGCTCGAGAGGCCCAGGTCCATGCCCGCCTCGTGGTGCTTGAGGGTGGGGCGGTTGTCGAGGATGCGGTTGAGCGACACCTCGAGGTGTGAGCGGAAGAAGAAGGTGATGTCGGGCAAGGCCGCGAAGCTGTAGAGGCCGCGCACCCAGGCCGGCGGGCATCCCCGGACCACG
The DNA here is from genome assembly GCA_903858835.1 of uncultured Verrucomicrobiota bacterium. Classification (GTDB taxonomy): domain Bacteria; phylum Verrucomicrobiota; class Verrucomicrobiia; order Limisphaerales; family UBA9464; genus SXXZ01. The sequence goes on along the minus strand of CAIOKD010000197.1, from coordinate 5,187 downwards.
TCCCGCGCAAAGGCCGTGAAGATGTACCGGTCGCAAAGGACGATGTAGCCGGCCTTGAGCAACGGCAGCAGTTGGCGCTCGTAGCGATCGGCGAAATCGGTGGCGTGGATGAGCGAGAAGGTCGTCGGGGTCAGCAGGTTCTGCTTCTTGCCCTTGCTGGTGGCGCTCTTGACCAGCGCCGAGGAGTTCCACTCGCTGAAGAAGACCTTGAGTCCGCGCATCTCCAGCCAGCGTTTGAGCAGGTAGATCTGCGTGGATTTGCCCGAACCGTCGAGTCCTTCCACGGCGATGAGCCGACCCTCGAAGCCCAGGTCCGCGAACGTCTTCGTCATGACGTCGTGAACGATAGCCCAAGCCCCGGGCGCTGGATAGGGAGCAGTCGACCGCCCCACTCGCTTCCGTCCGGCCGACTTGCGCCGGCACGCATCCTTGGAGCAGGGTCGAGGAGTTTCCCGGTCCTCTCCCACACCCATCCCGTCGTTTCGATCATGAACCCAGTCCATCCCCTGCGCCGTTTGGCGGTCGTATTGACCCTGATGGCGGGCATTTCCTCTCATGGCGCCGAGTTGCCGATGTTGCCGGTTCCCGACTGGCAACCGTTCGCCGCCCAGGTGCGCCGGGTGTCCGAAGCCCTGACTCTGGCGGGTGCGCCCCTCACCGCCGCCGAGCGGGCCGATCTGGAGAAGGCCCTCGTGGAGAAGGATCCCGAGAAGGCCCGGGCCCGCACTCAGCGGATCCTGGATGCCCACGTGCTGGTGGCCGTGCAGGTGACGCCCGAGATGCGGGTCAAGGCCGCGCCCGGGCCCGCGCCGGCGGTGCTCACCGAGACGGGTTGGACCACCTTCCTGGTGAAGGTCCACAACGAGGCCGGCACCACCGCCGCCCTGAGGGTGCGCAGCCCGCAGGCCGCCCGGCTCCACGGGTCGCCCGCCGACACGGTGCCCGACCGATGGCTGGATGTGTCGTTGGTCCAGGGGGCTCCGCTGAAGCCCGAATTGGGCGGCCTGCCGGTCGAATACCGCCTGGTGCAGATCTATTCGAGGGATGCCGGGCGCCGCGAGGCCAAGCTGATCTTCGACGTGGGCCAAGGCACCCAGGATCTGGGATTCCGCAGCGAGGTGGATGCGCTCTTCACCTGCCAACCCGCCCACCCGGTGCACCTCGAGGTGCTCGACGAGCACGGCAAGCCCACCACCGGGGCCCTGCTCATCACCGACGCCCGCGGTCATGTGTTCCCGGCCCAGTCCAAGCGGTTGGCCCCGGACTTCTTCTTCCATCCGCAGGTGTACCGCAACCATGGCGAATCGGTCCGGCTCCCTGCCGGACGGTACACGGTGGAGTTCTCCCGAGGACCGGAGTCGGTGATCCAGCGTCGGGAACTCGAGGTCGCAGCCGGGAAGACCAATGGTTGGCGCTTCCAGGTGCAGCGGTGGATCGACCCGTCCACCCGCGGATGGATCTCTGGCGACCACCACATCCACGCCGCTGGTTGCGCTCACTATGAGAAGCCCACCGAGGGCGTCCATGCGCCCGACATGATGCGCCATGTGCTGGGCGAGGACCTGAAGATCGGGGCCAACCTCACCTGGGGTCCGTGCTTCGACTACCAGAAGCAGTTCTTCACCGGCTCCGACGACCCGGTCAGTCGCTGGCCTTACCTGCTCCGGTATGACGTGGAGGTCAGCGGCTTCGGGTCCCACAACACCGGCCACCTCTGCCTGCTGCGCCTCCGGCAGCAGATGTACCCGGGCGGCACCTCCAAGAACCACTGGCCGACACTCGGGCTCAACACCCTCAAGTGGGCCAAGGCGCAGGGTGCCCTCACCGGCCCGGCCCACAGCGGCTGGGGACTGGAACTCGACTCCACCGAGTTGCCCACCGAGAAGATCCCGCCCTTCAACGGCATCGGGGCCAACGAGTACATCGTGGATGTAACCCATGAGGTGCCCGGACCCGACGGGAAGCCCGTCCCGGCCGTGGACTTCATCAGCACGGTCGACACGCCCTATCCCTGGGAGCTGAACATCTGGTACCACACGCTCAATGCGGGCTACCGCACCCGCATCAGTGGCGAGACCGACTTCCCGTGCATCTACGGGGAGCGCGTGGGTCTGGGCCGCAGCTACGTCAAACTGCCCGAGCGCTGGTCCTACGAGGATTGGTGCGAGGGCATCCGGGCGGGCCGCAATTACGTCGGCGACGGCCGGAGCCACCTGATGGAATTCCAGGCCGACACGGTGATCATGGGAGAGCAGGGCAGCGCGCTCCGGATCGCCGAGGGCCGACCGGTGGTCTTCCGGGTGCAGGCGGCTGCGCGGCTCGACGTGGAACCCCTCCCCGGGATCCGCAACCGGAAGTTCAACGAGCAGCCCTATTGGCACATCGAGCGGGCCCGCATCGGCGACAGCCGCAAGGTGCCGGTGGAGCTGATCGAGAACGGGGTGGCCGTGGCCCGCATGGAGATCGAGGCCAATGGAAAACTGCAGCCCCTCTCCTTCACCCACGCGGTGAAGCGCAGCGGTTGGTATGCGATGCGCATCCTCCCCAGCTCGCACACCAACCCGATCTTCATCGAGGTCGGGGACCAGCCGATCCGCGAGCGGCGTTCGATCCAGTGGTGCCTCGATTCGGTGGAGCGTTGCTGGACCCAGAAGGAGCGCTTCTTCAAGGGCGCCGAACACGGCCAGGCGGTCGCCGCCTTCGATCACGCCCGACAGGAGTACCGCCGGCGTCTGGAGGCGGCCCAGCCGTGATCCGGATCCCGAGAGTGGACCTCGTCGGGATGCTCGGGGTGCTGGGGTGCATCGCGGCGTTCCAGGCCACGGGTGCCCCGCCGCTCGAGGAGCCGCGGCAATCTCCCAATGGGCGGCTGGCCCGGGAGCGGCTCGAGGCGGTCCAGGCCTCTTTGGATGCCCTGGCCGCCCAGCGGCGCAACCTGCTGCCCCGCCCGGACGGACTCCTCGACCTGCGGAGTGTCTTCCATGCGCATGCCGGCGACTCCTCCCACACCGGCGGCAAACCCGAGGAGATGCTCGCCGCCGCCAAGGTCGCCGGGGTGCGGGTGGTGTTTCTCTCGGATCATTTCCGCCCGCCGCGCGACTACATGGACAGTTGGCGCGGCCTGCGCGACGGCGTGCTCTTCATCCCGGGCTCGGAGGCGCGGGGGTTTCTGCTGCACCCGGAGGCCTCGGTCTTCCCGCTCATGGACAAGCCCGTGCCCGAACTGATCCCGGCCGTGGTCCGGGGCGAGGGCATGGCGTTCCTCTCGCACATCGAGGAGAGGCCCGACCATCCGATGACCGGGCTGACCGGACTGGAGATCTACAATCGCCACTACGATGCGAAGCGTGACGTCACCGGGATGCTCCAATTGGTGCTGCGCCTCACCGACCCCGAGCGCCTGAAGGAATTGTCGGAACTGTTGCGCCGGTTTCCCGACGCCTGTCTGGCGGCACAGTGCCTGTATCCGCAGGCCTACCTCGACAAGTGGGATGCGGCCACCGCCACCGGGCGCTTCACCGGGGTGGCGGCCAACGACTGCCATCACAACCAGATCTTCCTGCTCAAGAAGGTGGACGACGAGACGGCACTGCTCGGCACGATCGTGGACAAGGACGAAGGCATGCGGAAGGTGCGGGCGTCTCTCCGGCCGACCCTGCGGCCCATGCTGGCCGACAAAGAACCCGGTGCCATCGTGGCCCGCCTCGATTTCGACCCCTACGAACGATCCTTCCGCAACGTCTGCACTCATGTGCTCGCTCCTGTGCAGACCGAACACGCGCTGCGGGCCGCGGTGAAGGCCGGCCGGGTCTATGTGAGCCACGATTGGATGGGAGACCCGAGCGGCTTCGACTTCCGTCTCGTGGCTGGGGGTCCGGGCGCGGATGCCCTGATGGGAGACGAACGACCCTGGGCCGCAGGCCAGCGCCTGGAGGTCCGGTCCCCGATCCCGGCGACCCTGCGTCTGGTCCGAGACGGCCAGGTCGAAGCGATGAGCGAGGGTGATCGCTGGGATCATCCGGTGACCCGTCCCGGCGTCTACCGCGTGGAACTGTGGCTGCGGCTCGACGGCGAGCGCCGGCCTTGGGTGTATTCCAACCCGATCTACCTGCGGGCGGTCCGTTGATCCGATGGCCTCAGAAGTCCGCCGACACGGTGAGGCTCACGGTGATGCCCCGACGGTAACTGCGGAACACGTACCGGTCGCCGTAGCGTTCCTCCCGGGTCCCTAGGTCGTTGATGAGCGTCTGCCGGATGTCCGGATCGAGCAGGTTCCGGGCGCCGAAACGCATCTTCCACCGGCGACCCAGGCGTTGGTTCACGAAGAAGTCGAGGGTGTCGATGGGTTGCTCGTAGATGTTCGGGCTGCCCTGCCCGCCGTCGACCGCCAGGCGCTGTCCGCTCCGGGTGAACGAGAGTGAAAGCATCGTGCGGCTGCGCGAGATCTCCCAGGCCAGATCCGAGTTGAGGATGTACTCGGGTTGGTCGAACAGCGGTCGGTTGTAGAGGCCCACGCCATCGCCCACCGGATAGAACACATCGACCTCGGAGCTGATGAACGCCGCATTGCCTCCGAGCGTGATGCCCGCCAGCAGGGGGTCGAGGCCTCCGAGGTTCTTGCGGGCCTCGAACTCGAAGCCCTTCACCAGGGCCTTGGCGTTGTTCGTGAAGCTCACGATGCCGGCGGCGTTATCGGCGATGTAGGGTTCGATGGGGTTCCGGATGTCCTTCTGGAACCAGGCCACCGAGAGCAATTCGCCCGGCCGGGGAAACCATTCGATCCGCGCATCGTAGTTCTCGATCTCCGAGCGCTTCAGGTCCGCGTTGCCGCGATAGGCCAGACCGTCGAAGGTGTCGAAGTACTCGAAGGGGGCGAATTCGCGATAGGTCGGACGCGCGATGGTCTGCGACCAGTTGAGCCGGAGGTTGAGGTTGGAGGTCATCGGGAACACCCCTCCGACGGAGGGCAGCACGTCCGTCGTCGAGATTCGACCGCTGGGGGAGGCTCCCAGGATCCGGCTCCGGGGAAGGACCTCCGCCTGCAGGTCCGTCTGCTCGACGCGCGCACCACCCACCAGGCGGAACTTGGGCATCACGAACAGGTCGGCCATGCCGTACACCGCGGGGATCTTCTGGGTGCCGTCGTAGCCGTAGCCGTCGAACGGCAGGCCCGAACGTAGGAAGGTG
>CAIOKD010000196.1 GCA_903858835.1 uncultured Verrucomicrobiota bacterium | reverse complement strand
TGCGTCCGGGGAAGCCTTACCATTCCCAGACCCGCTTCGGGTTCTCGACCCACCGTCCCAAGGCTTGAACATCGTTCCCTGGGAAGGTCACTCTCCGTTTTTATGAGCTCCCCGCTGGTCGGCATCATCATGGGTTCCCAGTCGGATTGGGAGACGATGGAGGCTGCGGCTCGCCAGTTGGCGGCGCTGGGCGTGCCCTACGAGGCCTCGGTCGTGAGTGCCCACCGCACGCCGGACCTCCTCTTCGAGTATGCCGCGGCGGCCGCGGGACGTGGACTCGAGGTGATCATTGCCGGAGCCGGTGGGGCGGCCCACTTGCCGGGCATGTGCGCCAGCAAGACGGCTCTGCCGGTCTTGGGGGTGCCGGTGCAATCCAAGGCGCTGAACGGTATGGACTCCCTCTTGAGCATCGTTCAGATGCCGGGCGGGGTTCCGGTCGGGACCATGGCCATCGGCAAGGCCGGGGCCATCAACGCGGCGCTCCTGGCCGCGGCTATTCTCGGGAACAAGCATCCGCAGTTCCGAGCCGCTTACGAGCGCTTCCGGGCGGAGCAGACCGAGGCGGTGCTCAAGAATCGGGTGCCTGGAAACACGGTGCCGGCGCATTGAGCCCCGCCCGCGCGGAGTTCCAAGCCGCGGGGATCCCGCTTGCGGCTTGGGTCCGCTCCCCGCTTTCATCGGCCCGAATGAAACGTCGCGATTTCCTGACCCTCCTGCCGCTGGCCGCGGGTGCGGTTTCCTGGGGCTGCCGCCGCAAGCTCCGGCCGGAACTCATCAAGATCGAGGATTTCGAGGACCGGAAGGGCGGTTGGCGGGTCATCAAGGTGGCCTGCGTGGGCGACAGCATCACCTACGGCGCCGGCGTCGAGGACCGCGACAAGAACCAGTATCCGAGGCAGTTGGGAGAACTTCTGGGCAACCGCTTTGAGGTCCGAAACTTCGGCCGCAGCGGCGCGACCTTGAGCCGCGTCGGCGACCTGCCCTATGCGACCACCGACGAGTTCAAGGCCGCCATCGCCTGGCAGCCCGACCTCGTGATCCTCAAGTTGGGTACCAACGACACCAAGCCCCAGAACTGGAAGAATCAGGCGTTCTTCGAACAGGAGGCCAAGTGGATGATCGATCAGTTCCGCGGCCTCAAGTCCAAGCCCCAGGTCTGGGTCTGCCTGCCTGTCCCCATCTACGCCGATACTTGGGGCATCACCGCGCAGGTCCTGGAGGATGGCGTGATCCCCGCGCTCATGGCGGTGACCAACTCCAAGAAGGTGCCGGTGATCGACCTCAACGATGCGTTGACCGGATACCCGGAGATGTTCCCCGACAAGATCCATCCGAATGCTGCCGGGGCGACGATGATGGCCCGCACCATCTTCCAGGCCATCCGTCCCTGAACGGTCCGTCCGGCGCACGGAAGCGTGCGCCCGTGCCGGAATCGAGCCCGGGGCCGAAATCCCTTTTGCTTCCCGGATCGGTCGGTCCCTAGAGTGCCGTCCATGTCGAGACCGGCCTTGGGACGGGGATTGGGAGCCCTAATGGGAGTGGGGTTGAAGTCCCCCTTTGCCCCGCCGGCCCAGACCAACGCTCCCGCGGGCCCCGGCGAGACGCCGGTATCGCCCGAGGCTCCGGCTGTATCGCCAACCCCGGCCCCGGCCCCGACGCCGGTCGCTCCACCCCCCGGGACCTTCGTCCGCAAGGTTCCCCGCGACCGGGTGCGGCCCTCCGCCCTACAGCCCCGCAAGGACTTCCCGCCGGAATCCCTCCGCGAACTCGCCGATTCCATCCGCGAGCAGGGCATCCTGCAGCCCCTCGTGGTGCGCGCCGCGGGCGACCAGTTCGAGTTGATCGCCGGCGAGCGCCGATGGAGGGCCGCGGCCCTGGCCGGGCTCGCCGAGGTTCCGGTCATCGAGCGCGTGGCCACCGATGCCGAGGTGCTGGAGATGGCCCTCATCGAGAATCTCCAGCGCGAGAACCTCAATCCCATCGACGAGGCCCTGGGCTACCAGCAGTTGATGGTCCAGTTCTCACTCACGCAGGAACAGGTGGGCAAGAAGGTCGGTCGCGGTCGTGTGGTCGTGGCCAACGCCACGCGCCTTCTCAAGCTGCCCGAGCCGGTGCAGGTCGCCGTGAGGGACGGCGCACTCTCGGTGGGCCATGCCAAGGTCATCCTGGGGGTCGAGGATCCCCGCCAACAAGAGACGCTGGCGCGCCTGACGATGCGCGGCGGATGGACGGTCCGGCAGCTCGAGGCCGCGGTCGCCAAGAAGGGGCAGGCTCCGACGGTCGCCACGGCCGATCCACGCCTGGCGTCCGCGCCGTCCCCGGCCGACCCCCATGTCACCGACCTGGAAAATCGCATCCGCGAACGCGTCGGGCTTCGCATCGGGCTCCAGTACCGTTCCGGCAAGGGACGTCTCGAAATCCAGTTCCACTCCGACGACGAACTGGACCGCCTGCTGGACGTCCTGGGTGTCCGGGTCGACTGACCCATCCGGCGGCGGCCCCTCTTTCCGGCTTCACCCCGGGCCGGCAATCCCCATATTCGGCGGGCCCCCGGGCCTGTCCCGGGACCCTCGACCATGCTGAACACGCCCGAATTCCGAGCCTCCGTCGCCTCCCGCCTCGCCGCCGCCGCGGCCCAGGTCCCGTCGCTGACCGCCTTCGTGGGTCTCGACGGTTTCGTGGACGAGATCCTGCACGTGGTGGACAAGCGCTACGACGCCGTCCGCTTCGACCGCATCCCGACCATCGCCGCCTACGCGCAGCGTATGGCCGCCGCCGCGGGGCGCAGCACCAACATCGAGCTGGTGAACGTGCTCACGAAGCTGGGCGGCAACGGTCCGATCATGGCCAACGCGCTGGCCAGCCTGGGCATCGGTGTGACCTATGTCGGTTCGCTGGGGTGGCCGGCGCTGCATCCGGTGTTCGAGCCCTTCGCGGCCCGCGCCGAGGTCCACAGCATCGGCGAGCCGGGATTCACCGACGCCCTCGAGTTCGAGGACGGCAAGCTGATGGTGGGCAAGCACTATACCCTCAAGCAGATCCACTGGGACAACCTCTGCCAGCGTTATGGCAAGGAGAAGTTCGCCGCCAAATTCGCCGCCTCAAGCCTCGTGGCCTTCGTCAATTGGACGATGCTCCCGCACATGTCGGCCATCTGGGAGAGCCTGCATGCCGAATTGATGCCCGCGTTGCAGGGGCCGCGCCGGAAGATGTTCTTCGACCTCGCCGATCCGGAGAAGCGCACCCGCGAGGACATCCGCCATGCCCTGGACCTCATCGTGAAGTTCCAGAGCCGCTTCGACGTGATCCTGGGCCTCAACGAGAAGGAGGCCTACGAGATCGCCGGGGTGCTGGGTCTGGATGCGTCGCCGCGCGACTGGAAGGACCTGGCCGAGTTGAGCGTGGCCATCCAGCAGCGCGTGCCCGTGGACACCCTCGTGGTGCATCCGGTGGCCTACGCGCTGGCCGTGTCCGGCGGCGTGGCCTCGGTGGTCGAGGGGCCCGTCTGCAGGAAGCCCAAGATCACCACCGGCGCGGGCGATCACTTCAACAGCGGATTCTGTCTGGGCAAACTGCTGGGGCTCGACAATGCGGCCAGCGTGCTGTGCGGCGTCTGCACCAGCGGTCACTACGTGCGCACCGCCGAGAGCCCGAATGTCGAGGCTCTCGTGGCCCTCATGCGCCAATACCCGGTGGAATGAGCCGGGTCCGCGGACCCGGGGCAGAGTGCTTTTGAATGAGGATTCACGGAGGAGAGGATAACGGCCTCCGGGGAGAGAAGATGGTGGTAGGAGGTGGATTCGAACCACCGAAGGGCGTTAGCCCGACAGATTTACAGTCTGTTCCGATTGACCGCTCCGGCATCCTACCACGGTCCCGAGCTTGGGCGAACCGCAAGCGCGGACGCGAATGAACGCAAACCGGACTCCCGCGCTCAAGGAGTTTTTGCATCTTCCTCAAAAACTCGCACCCGAGCGGCGGGTGCGATCCGGGGCGGTTCCCGGGGCCTTCCAGGGGCAGGATCGTCGAATCCGGGCACTCCCCGCTTGGCGCGGTGGTCGGTTGCCCCGTACAACTCGGCCGCAATGGTGCTCGCTCTCCTCCTCACGCTGCTCCTGGCCTACCTGGCGGGATCTCTTCCGACCGGGTTCCTGGTCGCGCGGGCGATGCGGGTCGACATCACTCGCGTCGGCAGCGGGAACATCGGGGCGACCAATGTGTTCCGAGTCCTGGGCAAGGGGCCCGGAGCGCTGGTGCTGACCGTGGATCTGCTCAAGGGGGCGCTGGCGGTGCGATTCGCGCCGGCCCTGGCCCTGGCCGTGGCTCCCGCCGATGCGACGGCGTTGCCTGCCTTGGCCGCGCTTGGGGCCGTGCTGGGTCACAACTACACCTGCTGGCTCGG
>CAIOKD010000195.1 GCA_903858835.1 uncultured Verrucomicrobiota bacterium | reverse complement strand
GGCGACCGGTGGTTGGGCTTCGCCGAGAGCGACCTGCACCGGTGGTTGGAGTCCGCCGGGTTCTCCGGGATCGAGATCACGAAGGTGGCCCGGGAAGAGCAGGAGCCCTGCCTCGAGACCCTGCTGGCGGTCGGGAGCAAGTGAGGGAACCGAGTGGGCGAACCGGTGGGTGACACCGGGGGGCGTTCCGCCAGCCCCGAGGATGGCTGAGGGCACGACAAGCGGGGCGGGGCGGGGAGCGATGGGCCCCGACGCCGGATCACTCCTCGTCGTCGCCGACGCCCTGCATGCGCTTGGTCGGGCATCCTCCGCGCAACCATCCGTTGACGAAGGGATCGAGTGCGCCGTCCATGACGCCCTGCACATCGCTGGTCTGAACACCCGTGCGCAGGTCCTTGACCATGCGATAGGGCTGGAACACGTAGCTCCGGATCTGGTTGCCCCAGCTCACGCTGCCCTTCTCACCGTAGAACTTGTCCATGTCGGACTTGGCTTGGTCGAGCTTCAGGGCGAAGAGCTTGGAGATCAGCATGGTCATCGCCGTGGCCTCGTTCTGGGCCTGGCTGCGCTGGGCCTGCGAGGCGGCGACGAGGCCGGTCGGGATGTGGGTCAGGCGCACCGCCGTCTCGACCTTGTTGACGTTCTGGCCGCCCTTGCCACCGGATCGGAAGGTGTCGCGCTGGATCTCGCTCTTGGGGATGACGATGTCGCTCTCGGAGATGTCGTCGATCTCGGCGATCACGTCCACGCTGGCGAAGCTGGTGTGTCGGCGCTTGTTGGCGTCGAAGGGGGAGATGCGCACCAACCGGTGCACGCCCCGCTCGGCCTTGCAGAATCCGTAGGCGTTGTGGCCGGTGACCCGGTACGTGACGCTCTTGAGCCCCGCCTGTTCGCCCGGCAGCGCATCGGTCGACTCGTATTCCCAACCGCGGCTCTCGAACCAGCGTTCGTACATGCGCGAGAGCATCTGCGCCCAATCCTGGGCCTCGGTGCCGCCGGCACCCGCCTGGACGCTGAAGATCGCGCTGCGGTGGTCGTGGGGGCCGGTGAGCAGCACCTCCAACTCGTAGGACTCCACCTCGCGGTCGAGCTTGGCCAATTCGGCGTCGGCCTCGGCCTGGACCGCATCCTGGCCGGCCTGGGGTTCCGCCTCTCCCAGTTCCAGCAGCACCTGGATGTCGTCGGCCCGTTTGCCGAATTGGACCAGCGGCTCGGCCTTCTTCTTCAGCGCGTTCGATTCCTCGATGACCTTCTTGGCCGCCTCCTGGTTGCTCCAGAAGGCGTCGGAAGCCATCTGCGCCTCGTACTCGGCGAGGCGCTTGGTGGCCTCGGGCAGGTCGATGAACCGGCGCAGTTGTCCGAGCTTGGACGTGACGGCGTCCAGTTGGGACCGGGTGACTTCGAACATAAAGATCGAAGGTAGCCCGAAGGGAGCCGGGGTGTCGAACCGGGATTCCTCCGGTGGCCTCGGAGCCGCAGCCCGGGGGGGCTGTCGCCGCCCTGCACGTTCGGCAAAGGCCGGTCGGCGGGTCAGGGCCGGCCGCGGGTCGTGTTGGAGCCCTTCGACACCCGCAGCCGGAAATGGACCTCCTCGGGGGT
>CAIOKD010000194.1 GCA_903858835.1 uncultured Verrucomicrobiota bacterium | reverse complement strand
GCGACCGTCTCCAATCGCACGGTCTCCCTGGCCTGGACCGACAACTCCAATGTCGAGACGGGCTATGAGGTCCAGATCGGCCGATGGAAGGGGCGCAGTGTGAACTGGTCGGTCTGGAACGTGACCGGACCCGACGTCGCCACCCTTGAAGGCTCGCTCGGCAAGGGCACCTACTCCTTCCGCGTGCGTGGCATGACCGGCAACCCGGTGACCTACACCGCCTTCTCCAACGAGGTGACGGTCACGCTTCGCTGATTCCGCCTTCGAGGGTCGGGTCTCGGTGGCCGGCGCGGGGATCCGACCCTTTTTGACTCGATGGCCCCCGCCTCGCCCCAGCCGCTCCTCAGTGGCCAAGATGTCGTTGTCTTCGCCGATGCCAGACGGCGATGAGGGCGGTGCCCAGGGCCATCAGCGCCCAGGTTTCCGGTTCGGGGACGATGGCCGGGGTGGTGAGTGGATCAACCGGGGTGAGGCCGGCGGCTTTGTATTGGGCCTTGGTCTCCAGCACGACGGCCCCACTCACCGGGGTGACGAGTTGCCAGAGACCGGCGAGGGCCACCGCCTCGGTGGTCTTGCGATGGCGGCGCAGGTGGGTGATCTGGTCGCGGGCCCAGAGGCGGACGAGGTGGCCCGAGGCGGCGTTGCCATCCACAAGGCCCGGATCTTCGGATCGTTCGGTGCGCCATCGCCATCCCTGGGTCTCTCCCGACCATTCCTTGAGGAAACGCTCGAGGTCCTCGCCCACCGATCCGAGGCGGGGCAGCGCCTCGTAGAGCGGTTGCGAGGACCATTCACGGCCCGCGAGGTGAGGGCCGTCGACGACCTGGAGGTCCACCAAGCGCGCGCCCGAGCCTTCGCCGCGCTGGAGGCGCTGGGAGATCGACTGCGGATCGCCGAGCAGCACCGGCACGGCCCCATGGATCCAGAGTACCGTGCCACCGGGTTGTTGCGAGGCCCAGGTCCACGCGGCCTCGAGTGCCGGGATCGGATCGTGGCCGCCTTCGAACCCGGGAGCGTTCCGTTCCATCCTCTCGACCGCCGCCTTCAACGGGCCTTCGTCGATGGCCGCCACCTCGCGGAACCCATCCTCGGACACCCAGACCCGGAGGTCGCCCCGGGCCTTCGTGCCCGACAGTGCCTCGCGGACCGCCTGCCAGCCGTCGCGCCCTGTCGGGCCGCCGTCGATCACCACGGCCAAGCGGCCCTGAGCAGCCGAGCCGCCGCTGCGAGGCACCGCTCGGGCCTCGATGGACTGCCGCACCGCGGCCCGCGGCTGCGACCGATCGTCCCATGCCCAGAGGCTGACCGGATCGCCCTTGCGCTGCATCCGCAGGGTCGGAAATGCGTGAGGCCCCCAGGCGACCGGGATCTGCGCCGTCAACCGGCCGGTCTGCTGGGAACTCCAGCCCCACGCCGCCGGGGGATCGAGGATCTTCTGCTGGGATTCCAGCCAGACATGGTGCCGCAGGCTTTCGGCGAAAGCGAAATTGCGCTCCACGATCCTCGGCCAAACGAAGGCGACCTCCTGGGGGCCCAGGGGCATCAGCGGTGCGGTGATCCCGAGGCGGACCTTCATCGAGCCACCCTTCGGAGGCACCGGGAAGCACTGCACGAGCACCCGGTCGGGCCCCGACGTGGTCACGAGCACCGGATCGCGTCGTTGGGCCACGGCCACCTGCTGATAGGCGGCGCGGACCTCGCCGCGTCCTGCGAAGGCGGCCTCTCGCTCTTCGCCATACACCCAGAGGGTCAGCCGGGAGACCGCGCCCCCGGGCGGCAACCGGATCTCGGCCCGGGCCTCCCGTTGCCGCGACTCGTGGTCGTTGCGGAACTCGAGGATCCACTCGGTGTAGCCCCAGCCGTCGTCGGCGTTGCTCACGACGTCCAGGCGGGAGGATTGGAGAGACAACCCGGAGACATGGCCCGCCACGGAATCCCCGCCGATCGACGGGTCCCACTCGAAGTCCTGGAACACCTCGCGCCCGACGCCGCGCATCGATCCCAGCTTGGGACGCACCTCGTTGAAGGCCCTGCCCGTGACCTGGAAATACACCGAACGCACCTGCTCCCCGTCCACGCCCGGGCCCTTGCGATTCTCGAACGGAGCGAGGGGGTTGTCCCACATCCGATGGCGGGTGCCGTAGCAGGCGCGCAACAGCGTGTCGTGGTCGCCCCACGCCCTCAACCGACGCACCGCGGCTTGTCGCTCCGCGGTGGTTTCGGCACTCATGGCCTGGCGGAGGGTGCGGGTGGTGTGGAGTCCCGGCAGCGCCAAGGCCGCCAGCAGCAGGAACGTGCCCGCCGCGGCGATCCAGGTGTGCCGCGGCCAGGCGACCCTCTGCTCGCGATGGCGACATCGACCGAGCCATCGCAGGTGCAGGCCCAGGATCCACGAAATCAGCGGTGCCAGGGGCACGAGGCCCAGCCCGTAGACCAGGATGCCCACGGCTGCAAAGTGGGTGATCGGCAGGTAGGCGAGCGAGTAGGCGGCCGAGATGCCGAGGGATGCCGAGAGCATCCAGGCGAACCCGCGGGGCAGGGGCCGGGACGACCGTTCCAACCACCAGATCCCGAGGGCTTGCGTGAACGGCACCAGCAGGATGAGCGCGATGTGGAGGGGCGTGGGAATCGGGTCGATGAGTTCGGAGGCGGAGGGACGCTCCACCCATTCCAACAGGAGGGTGCCCAGCGGCAGCAGCACCCCAAGAACGATCCGGGTCACCAACCATGCCATGGACCGCTTGGAACGGGCCCGCAGGCCCGATTCGCCCCCTGGAGCCGCGGACTCGGTCGGGTCGGCGTGAGATCTTGGCCGACCCGCGGGAGACGGCGTCGCCGGCGCCTCGAGGAGCATCGGATCGACCTGGGCGAGGATGCGCCGCACGTCGCCCTCGGTCACGACGAGGAGGTTCAGTGCGGCCGCCTCGCGCTCGACGTGGTCGCGCAGGTCGGCCACCACCTCGTCGGCCTCGGCCCCGTCGGCCGCGAATCGCGCCCGGTGCCGGTCGAGGGATTGCTGCAAGGCGGCCCGGGCCGCGGGGGTCCATGGGGTCATGACCGGTCTCCCACCTGTTGGGTGCTGCGCTGGAGGGTTTCTAGGAACACGTTCATGGTCTTCAGGGTGTGGAGTCCTTCAGGCGTCAGTGAGTAGTACTTCCGGGCCGGACCGCTGGCCGATTCCTCGAGCCGCGTGGTGACCAACCCAGCCAGGCGAAGGCGGGACATGAGCGGGTAGAGGGTGCCCTCGGTGAGCCCCATGCCCGGCACCTGCGAGAGTTCCTTCACCAGCTCGTAGCCGTAGCGTTCCCGAACCGCGAGGGTGCGGAGGATGCACAGCTCGATCACGCCTTTGCGCACCTGGACGACCCAATTGTCGAAGAAGTCGGACATCGATCGTGGTGATGAGTGGAAGGCCTTGCAGTGGGCTCAGAACAGGCCGTTTCGGGTCGCCACCGATACGTTCAGGTCGGGATGCACCACGGCATCGACCTTGTAGCGGCCACGGGTCTCGAAGTAGCCCTGCTTCCCGGAATCGACGGTGCGCCCGGCGGCATCGAAGCGGAGACTCAGGCCGGATTCGCCGGACGGTTCCACCCGCCAGCGCATCCGTTGTCCGGGCTCGAGCACCGGTACTCGCTGTGAGAAGCCCGACCCGGAGACCACCAGGTTGGAGAGGGCCTGCGGCGAGAGGTTCGTCACCGAAACTCGGGGTGACGGAGAGCAACCATTGACCAACGCCAACAGCGCGATGACGGCGAGATGTCGCTGGGGGCCGTCGATGAACCGGTTCGTTCTCCTCCCTTCAGCGGCCTTGCACATCATGAATACCTTGTGACGCAAGGTAGCTTGCCTGTCAATGCATGGCCGCGAAAAAAACTTTGGGCCCACCGGCGGGTCCCATCGTCGAGTCGTCGAATCGGGCCGCCGGTGAATCCTCCCCGTGGACCCGCTGCGATCGTTCAACACGTCGATTCTCTGAAAGATCCACGCGGGTGGCTGCGAAGACTGAGGGAGACCATGGATCCTCTCGATCACGACAGCCCCTGGAAATGCGCCCTGGACCTGTTCCTTCGCTCCTTCCTCGAGCTCGCCTTTCCCGATGTCGCCGACAGCATCGATTGGAGGGTCGATCCTGTGTCGCTCGAGCAGGAGTTGCGAGCGATCGATCCCGACTCGGCGGTGGGGCTCAAGCGCGCCGACAAACTGGTCAAGGTGCGCCTGCTTGACGGGACCGACCAGTGGCTCCTCGTCCACATCGAGGTCCAGATGCGGCACGACCCCGATCTGCCCCGCCGGCTGTTCACCTACCACTACCGCATTCTCGATCGCCATGGCATCCGGGTGGTCACCCTGGCCATCCTCGGAGATCGCAGTCGCACCTGGCGCCCCATCTCCTACAACAACGTGTTCCTCGGGTGCGGCACCACGTTCCAGTTTCGGATCTGCAAGACCATCGACTTCGAAGATCGACTCGACCACCCGCGCCACCGCAACAGTCAGGCATTCCTCATCATCGCCGCCCATCTGGGCACCCAACAGCACCGCAAGAAACCTCAAGACCTGTACCAATGCCGCCTGGAGCTCAGTTTGAGGCTGAACAGCGAAGGGTACACGTCGGCGGAAATCCAGAACCTCCTGTGGCTGATGGACTGGTTGATGCCCCTCCCCGAACCGCTTAAGATTCCCTTCAGAAACGAGCTTCAACGCCGACAACCCGACAAGACCATGCCCCACATCACCCTCTTCCAAGAAATCGGCCGCCAAGAAGGTCGCCAAGAGGCCACGCTGGAGACCATGCATGAGGCGATCCTCGACGTCCTCGACGCGCGGTTTGGTCCGGTTCCCGAAGCTGTGCGCCAGCGGGTCCACGCTCTCGACGATGAGCCCGCCCTCAAAGATCTGCTCCGCCGAGCGGTCCGGGTGACCAGTCTCGAGGAATTCCGGTCCACACCCTGATCGGCACCGTCATTCGTGGCGGCCTTCCCGCGCCGGCGGCTTCACATCGCATCCACACGGTCGGGATGTCGGATTCCTCGGGGCCGAGGCGGCAATTGGGCAGCCCTCGGATTGAAGCGCCGATAGCAGTCCAGGGGGATCATCGGTACCCAGTGCGAATCGTCTTCCATGCTCGAGTTCCACGGCCACGGCCTCGAAGCCGGCGATGTTGTAGAGCCAGCCGAAGCGGGTGTAGTGGATGCCCCAGCCGTCGATCCAGCGGGTCTTCACTGCTCGAACATTGGCAATCTCGCATAGCCGCACCTCCTTGCGGAGGATTCCGGGGCCGAAATACCAGCGGAGACGGCCGCCGCCGACCTCGATGGTCAGGGACGAAAACACCCAAGCCAACCCGGCGATGAACACGGCACCGCCTGCAGTTGGCCAGATCCGGGTCCAGAGCGTCACCCCCAGCAGAACCAGGCAGATCACCGCGGGGATCGATAGCCAACGACCGGCCCGTTGCGTGTGCTGGTAGGGTTTCATGGTTGTTTGGAAGGGCCTCCCGTTGCGGCAATCTCCTGGAGATCCCGGAATGGTCTGCGGTGGGCCCGTTCTTGATCAGTGCCTGCTCGGGTCCACCCCATCCGCCGCATATCGGCCCAGTGGTATCTTCGCATGGCATCCGACAGCAAGCCCTCCAGTCACAGGCGACTGAACCAGCCTTGCATTTGTATTACTATGTAATACACTGTTGCGGTGATTTTCATCGAGTTGCCCCAGTTCACGGAAGCCGTGAACGAACTCGTGGATGACGCCAGTTACCTCGATTTTCAAAAGGAATTGCTGGCTATGCCGGACCGGGGCGACGTCATGCAAGGCTCGGGCGGCTTGATGAAGGTCCGAATGCGACTTCCGGGACGAGGCAAGAGCGGCGGTGCTCGCGTCATCTACCTCCACCTGAAGCAGCACGACGTGATCCTCTTGTTCTACCTGTATACGAAGGCGAAGAGCGAAACCCTGACCGCAGCCCAACTGAAGTCCCTGAAGACGGCGGTGGCGGTCATCAAGCAGCAGTTCCGACCATGAAAACCAAACAAATCTCGTTCGATGCGGAAGCTCTGGTGGCGAGCGTGGCAGCGATGGCGGACCATGTCCGCGGCGAGCGGAAGCTGACCCTCCGCCGACGTGCACTCCTACCGAGCCCGGTGAAACCGCTTGCAGCCCAAGACGTTGTGGAAATTCGCCAGCGATTGAACGTCAGTCAGGCGGTGTTCGCCTCGCTCCTCAATGTGTCGAGAGTCACGGCGATTAGCTGGGAGAAGGGGCGTCGACGCCCGAGCGGTGCCGCTTTGCGCCTTCTCGAATTGGCGCGACGTCGGCCCGAGGTATTTCAGGAGGTTTGACCTGACTCCCACTCCTCAGGGGCGCGTCTTCCTACGGAGCGGGACAAGTGGTTTCGCGTCCAAGGGCTCTATTTGCTCCGGTTTCAAGAAGAGATGAGTCACTGAAGTGGTCCCCGTTCGACAAAACCATGCCCCATATCACCCTCTTCCAAGAAATCGGCCGCCAAGAAGGCTCTCTGGCTCAGGCCCGCGAGTCGGTCATCGAAGCCTTGGAAATCCGTTTCGGTGAGGTCTCGCACGAGCTCCGCGAACGCATCAACTCCCTCGACAACCTCCGTACCCTGAAGGCTCAACACCGCCGCGCCATCACGGTGCCCAGCCTCGACGAGTTCTGATCGGCAAGGAATTGGAGGCACCTTCTGCGCAGGGGAGGACGGTGCGCAGAGATGGCGAGACCGGCTCCGGGATCTTCAACGGGTCTCGACTGGGAGCCCGAGTACCGGCTAGCGATGGAGATGGTTCAGCGCGGGTGAGGGGGAAGAGCCGTCGGCAACCCAGTAGCTCCTTGTATCCGTTGGATTGCCACCAGATCCTCGCCTCAACTCCGTGAATCCACCGAATCCAAGCTCTCAGGGATCCGAGATCGCCGTGCTGACGGAACGTTTGTTGCGGTTTCGTGATGAACGGGAATGGGGGCAGTTCCACAACCCCAAGGACCTTGCCGTCGCCCTCAGCATCGAAGCGTCGGAGTTGTTGGAAAGGTACCTGTGGAAAGCCCCGCACGAGGCTGATCCGGCAACGGTTCGCGAAGAGTTGGCCGATGTCTTCGCGTATGCGTTCCTCTTGGCCGATCGCTACGGATGGAATGTCACGGAGATCGTCACCGAGAAGATCGCCCGGAACGCCGAGAAGTATCCCGTCGACAAGTCCAAGGGTTCGGCCAAGAAGTACACGGAGTTGGGATTGTGATCATCTACAAAGCCCCCAAGTTGGCGTTCTGTCAGCACCGTTCCGGAACCCGCGTAAATCTGTCGGTTTGAAATCCACGGTTTCACCGGCTTCTTGTGGATGTTTTCTTCCAAGATCAGCGCCAGCGTTTCTTCCTTCTTCCGATGGAGGCCGAATGCGTTCAAGGCCCAGTAAACCTGATCAAGATTTGCTTCGACAACCCCAGGCCGATGGCACATCGATGATCCGCTGAGTTTCTGGGGGCGGTGGTTTTCAAACCGACGGGTTTCATCGGTTTTCAAACCGTCACTGACATGGGGTACCCCCGCGGATGTCCCAGGGGGCTTGGATGATGGGCGCGTGGCCGCTTGGAGGCATGGAACCTCCGAGGTAGCCTTTGACAAAACCACGCACTGAGCAGCAGCCAAGAGCCCTGGAACAAATCTGTGTCGCGTCACCCGTTCAATCCCACCCAAGTGTTGGCCCGCTGGGCCAAGCTTTGGGGCGTGCCTCGATTGCCGGACGTGGTGACGGTGGAGTTTTCGAACCGCTTGACGCGGTCGCTGGGGCGGGTTCGGCCAGCCACCGGAGTTATTCGCCTGAACTCCCGACTCCAGAGCGCGCCTCGCAAGCTGCTCATAGAGGTGCTTTGCCATGAAGCCGCACATGTGGCAGTTCACTTGATCCATGGATCGGAGGCAAAACCTCACGGACCAGAATGGTCCGAGTTGGTCCGTTGTGTCGGACACCTACCGACCACTCGGTTGGCCAACCAATCCATTCCACCGCCCCCAAGCCCGGAGAGGGGACGCGTCCGTCATCGCTACCGCTGTCGGATCTGTCAGCACGACTTCTTTGTTCGTCGCAAGAACTCGAGGTTTCACTGTGACCAGTGCCATCGGGCAGGGATTGTGGAGCCCCTCGAATACGTTCCAAATTCCTAAGCCGAGCCCATGTCGAGCGCCTGCATCTTCTGTCAACCTGACCGGTCCCGAATTGCCTTCGAGACCAACCAGTTCATCGGTCTGTGGGATGGGTTTCCCGTGTCGCCGGGGCATTTGTTGATCATTCCTCGTCGCCACATTCCCACTTGGTTTGATGCCACCACCGAGGAGCAGGTTGCCTTACTGCAGGGAATCGAGATGGCAAGGCAGGAGATTCTTCGGCGCCACCAGCCCGACGGTTTCAACATCGGCATCAATATCGGGGCCGCAGCAGGCCAAACCGTGTTCCACCTGCACATTCACTTGATTCCGCGGTATTCCGGTGATTTGCCCGACCCGCGGGGCGGAGTCCGGAATGTCATCCCGTCCAAAGGCAATTACTTCCGTCGGCCCGCTGCTGCCGGCCAGTCACTGGTCCAGGTGCCGCATGATCGGGCGCTCATCCACGGCGGAGGGGAAGATCCGCTTTTGCCTCACTTTCTTGCTCACCTCAACCGTGCGACCGGAGCTGATCTATGCGTGGCGTTCGTGCGCACCAGCGGCCTGGATCTGATCATCGAACATCTACGAGATTTGGTTGATCGCGGCGGAAAGGTCCGACTCCTGACTGGGGATTACCTCGACATCACCGAGCCTGAGGCGTTGTCGCGGCTGACAGATCTCGGGGAGCGTCTTGATTTGAGGGTCTTCGAGACCCTTCAGATGAGTTTCCACCCCAAGGGTTACCTCTTTCACTTCGCGGATGGCACCGCCACCGCCCTTGTCGGAAGCTCGAACCTGAGCGACTCCGCCTTGAGGCAGGGCATCGAATGGAATTACCGAGTGCTCACCTCGGCCGATCCGAAGGCCATTACGCAGGTGCAACAGTCCTTCGATCAACTCTTCCAACATCCAGCGACCCGCCCGGTGACGCCTGACTGGATTCGGGAATACGCCGACCGGCGCAGACCTCCAGAACGATCCAAGCAATCGGTGCTGACGGACACCCAGGAGAAAGCATCTCCGCCTCCTCACGGCATCCAGCGTGAGGCACTCGCGGCCCTGGAACAGACCCGCCGGGAGGGTAACTCGGCGGGTCTGGTGGTTCTGGCAACGGGGTTGGGCAAGACCTGGCTAAGCGCCTTCGACAGTTGTAGGCAAGGTGTACCTTCTGAATTTCGAAGGATTCTGTTCGTGGCCCATCGCGACGAGATCCTCACACAGGCGCGCGCGACATTCCGCCGTATCCGTCCTGCGGCAGTGCTGGGCAATTACACCGGCAGTGAAAAAGCACCCGATGCCGACGTACTGTTCGCGTCCATCCAGACTCTAGGCCGGCAGAGGCATCTGAAGGGTTTCGAACGGGATCGTTTTGATTACATCATTGTCGATGAATTCCATCACGCCTCGGCAGCCACCTATCGCAATCTCATTGCCTACTTTACCCCGAAGTTCCTGCTGGGCCTGACAGCGACTCCTGAGAGGACCGATGGCGGCGACCTACTCGGATTGTGTCAGGAGAACCTAGTCTACCGATGCGACCTAGCCCGTGGCATCCGCGAGGGCTTATTGGCGCCGTTCCACTATTTTGGTGTGCCCGACGAGGTGGACTATCAGAACATTCCATGGCGCAACCATCGGTTTGATGAGGCGGAGTTGACTCGTGCCGTGGCTACCGAGAAGCGCGCCCAAAACGCCCTTGATCAGCTTCGGGCACGTGGCGGTAAACGCACCATCGCGTTCTGTTGTTCGCAGCGGCACTGCGACTTCATGGCAGAGTTCTTTACCCAGAACGGGTGTCGGGCCGTGGCTGTCCACTCGGGCGAGAACTCGGCATCTCGAGCTGCTTCGTTGGAGGCTCTTGAAGCCGGGCGACTCGATGTGGTCTGTGCCGTGGACATGTTCAACGAGGGCGTGGATATCCCCAACGTCGACACCGTGATGATGCTGCGTCCGACCGAGTCATCCATCCTGTGGATGCAGCAGTTCGGTCGCGGTCTGCGCAAGTCCGAGGGCAAGCCGTTCCTGACGGTGATCGACTACATCGGCAACCATCGTAGCTTCCTCAGCAAGCCGCGCACCCTGCTGTCGCTGTCCGAAGGAGATCAGGCGATCGACAAAGCCTTGAACCTCCTGCTCGTCGGTGACCTGGAGTTGCCGCCCGGATGTGAGGTGACCTACGACCTTCAAGCCATCGACATCCTCAAGGATTTGCTCAGGAAACCCGCCCATGCCGATGCCATTCAGGCCCACTACCTCGATTTTCGTGAGCGGCATGGGCAGCGCCCCACGGCTTCCGAGATGTTCCGAGATGGCTTCACGCCTCGAGCCCTGCGTGTGTCGCACGGATCCTGGCTGAAGTTTGTGAAAGCCATGGGCGACCTATCCCCCATTGAATCTGCGACCTTGGACCAGGCCTCCGATTTCCTAGGGGAACTGGAATCCACGCGAATGACCAAGAGCTTCAAGATCCTCACGTTGTTGGCGTTGCTCGACGAGGATCAGCTTCCCGGATCCTTGTCGATCGAGGTCTTGGAAAAGAGCTTCCGTCGGCGAGCCGAGCGATCGGCCAAACTGCGGACGGATGTCGGTCCAGCACTTTCAGATCCAGGCAAACTAACCCGGCTGCTGGAGGTCAACCCCATCAATGCCTGGACAGGCGAAAGTAATAACACCCGCAAGACCTTCTTCAGCTACCGGGAAGGGCAGTTTGCGTCGAAGATCACTCTTGCCTCGGAACTGCGGAGAACATTCCAGGAAATGGTTCGAGAGCTGGCCGAATGGCGGCTCGCCGAGTACTTGGATCGAGGAGTGGACGAGGAGACGTCGGCGGCAAGTGGTGACCAGAACGAGGCCGCGGCGACTGGGGGATTGGCGATTTGGCAAACCTACCTACGAGAAAAGATCCCGCCGTTGTTTGGCCTGAATTTTTCGGTCGCGATTTGGAACGCCGGATTTGTCGCGTCCGATCGTCACCTGTTCTTGCTGGTGACCCTCGAAAAAGACGATCTGCCGGACGATCACGACTACGAGGATAAGTTTCTTAGCTCGGATCGTTTTCAGTGGAAGAGCCAGAACAGCACGACCCAACTGTCCAAACGAGGCCAACTCTTGAGGCACCATGTTGCCAAAGGTCTAAAGGTTCACCTGTTCGTCCGCCGGTCGAAAAAACTTCGCTCCCAATCATCACCTTTTTACTACTGTGGAGATGTCACCTTCGAAAGCTGGCAGGACGAACGTCCGATCACGATCAACTGGCGCCTCTCGACACCAGTGCCAGATCGGCTGCACGCGTTGTTTCAGATTGATGGATGATGGATCCATCCACCGGTTTTAGGCGTGGCTTTGATAGCTCAACCAAGCGGATCACACCCTGTCTTTCTTACGGCGTCCGGCTCGGAATGCCGGGCAGGGCCGGTGCTGCTTTGAAGGCTTCCACGACTTCGGGCCGAACCCAGGTTTCCAGCCTGTTCCACGGCAACAGAACCACGTAGTCGCCTTCGGCGTAGCTGCCGGCCTCGTATTCCTCGAAGTGCACGAAGACCCCTTCTGACGATGCGGTGAACTTGAGTTCGTCCAGATCGGATTCGGTGAGTTCCAGCATCGGAGTCCGCTTCTCCGCCTGGGCGTTTTCGAGGAATTCCGGCTGGACCCACAGGGCACCCTGTCGGCGCAGGTCCTCCAGGATCATGCGGCGCACGTCGTCTTGCCACCCTCTGGGTCGGGTGAACAGGGCGGCGAAATCGAGCCATTCCACGCCGGCGGGGCCGTCGATGTAGTTCGAGTGCGAGACGTGCCTCCGGCCGTGGGCACCGCCCAGGTATTGGTCGTTGCCGTGAAGCACGCTGATGGCTTTGGAACTGCGATGGTACACCACCGTCCACAGTTCACAGGGCCACGAGCCCGTCGTCGGGTCGGCTTTGAGCAGCTCCAATCTGGGGCGGTTGCCGACCCGTTCGCGAACCGAGTCGAAGTAGTCGGCCCAAGACTCCGTTTCGAGGCGTTCCGAATCCTGCCGCACTTTGAGGTCGAGGGGACTGGCGGGGATCCATTCCGGACGACGGGCCGACCATGCCAGCTCAATGCCCCGACCGAAGAACCGGAATCCGGATTGGAACTCCACCGACCGCAAGCCGGTGACCGGTTCGGGCACCAACACGGTGGGTGGGTTGGAGTCGTTCGTCGTCAGGTTGTATCGGAACGCGCGCCCATCCCAGGTCAGCTCGGCTTCATGTTCGTTGGAGGGGGAGGGGTGCACGCGGTGAACCCGCCACACCCGGCCCTGGCGGCTGCTGTCTGAAAAAATGCGGACGTGCGGATCCATCGAGTGGATCGCCCTGGCAGCCCGAGTCGGGTCGGGTTGGTGGTCGCCCAGTTCGACCCAAACACGGCCGACCCGGGGCACGTGGATCAAGCCCAAGAGTCCGCCGGAATGCGTAGGCGGTGCCGCTGTGGGTAGTGGTTGCAGGAGCACCCTCGCCAGCGGGACAACGATCACGACGGCCGCCCAGAGAATCCAAAGTCCGTATCGCTTGCGGGCCGGGGATGGGGTCGAGGGTTCGCGGGCGTCGGGTGGAGTCATCGGGGAGTTGCGGGTTGCGGCCGGAACATGGTCGCGGTGGAAGCGAGGCGCGCCGAGACAAAGAGCTCAACCCGGTGCCTCAAAAGTAAATGACACCGGAGACGATCCAAAATGGAGGTGAGGCGAGGTGCCGCGGCGCCCTGGCCCATCCATTGTCTTGGGCTGTGCTCGGGCAGTGGACCTTCAACACTTCAACCCGCGGTGGTGCCGATACTGCAAGCCACGCACCATCGACCGGTGGCAGGTCAGGCGACTGGAGCTTCCTGGGTTGTACTCGAGCTCGCCGCTCAACAGCAGTTGGGGGGGCATAACGCGAAGGGCTGGTGAATCCAACGGCGAATCCATTCGGTCCCGTGGCTTGGTAGAGGCGAATCGATCCGGTTCGCCGAGGCGCTCGAGGTCGATCCCTCGGAACTCCTGCGGCCCAACCGATTCTGATGGGAGCAGCGGCGAGTGCGTGCCTGCTGCCGTTGATCTCAGAACTCAGCGAGGCTCGGTACCCTGCTGGCCTTGCGGAGCAGTTGCTTGAGCTGGGCCGTGTCGGTGCAGGCGAGGATCTGCTCGCGGACGTCGCTTGGTACATCGTTGAATCGCGCTTCAAGGATCTCAAGGATCGATTCTTGCAGGCCTGCCTGGAGGCCTTTTTGAAGGCCCTCTTGGAGACCTTCCTCGCGGCTGAGTTCTTCGAACAGGGTGATGTGGGGCATGGGGTTCCGTTGTTGGAGTTGGTGAACCTTCTTCTTGAACGATACCTTAAGGTCTTGGGGCAGGGGCATCAACCAGTCGATCAGGCGCTGGATGTGCCATAGATCGTCCGGGGTAAAGCGATGACCCATGGCGTAGAGCTTTTTGGTCAGTTCCAGGCGGCATTCGGCGAGTTTTTCTGGGTCCTTCCGGTGTTGTCGGGTGCCGAGGTGGGCGGCGATGACGAAGATCACCTGGTTGTCGCGGTGGTGGGGTTGGTCCAAGCGGTCCTTGAAGTCGATGATCTTGCAGATAGCGAATCGAAGGTTCAGGCCATGGTCGGCGAATCCGCCGGAATAGCTGCTGGGCCGCCAGTGTCGTCGGTCGTCGCCGAGGATCACCAGAGGCATGACCGAGAGGTCGTAGCAGCCGTGGATGCGGCAGCAGTAGTCGAAGATTCGCCGGGGCAGTTCGGGGTCGTGTTGCATCTGGACCTCGATGTGGATGAGCAGCCACTGGTCGGTGCCATCGAGCAGGCGCACCTTGACCAGTTTGTCGGCGCGCAAAGGCCCGAGGTCGGAGCCGGGCATGATTGCGCGGAGTTCCTGCTCGAGCGAAACGGGGTCGACCGTCCAGTCGATGTGCCGGGTGACCTTTGGGAATGTCAGCTCGAGGAAGGGGCGCAGGAAACGGTCGAGGGTCTCCTTCCAGGGGCTGTCGTGATCGATCCGATCGGCCATGTGCCAGAGACTTCGCTCGGCCCCGGGTACATCTTTCTGGAAATCGTCCGGCGATCCGAGGCCGGGGCTTCGGCAGGTGGCGCACCGCAAGGGGCGGTCGCTACGGCGATGGCATCGGGCCGGCGGCGCTGACATCGACCGAGACGCGAAGGATCTGCTGGGTGCCGCCGATCAACACCCCGCGTACCGGCGAGATGTCGCCATAGTCGCGACCCCATCCGATGGTGATGTGGCGCAGCGACGGGAAACAGTTGTTGGTGGGGTCGGCGTCGATCCATCCGATGCCGGGGCAGAAGAGCGACACCCAGGCGTGCGACGCGTCCACCCCCCGAAGCTTCGGGAGACCCGGGGGAGGGTCGGTCTCAAGGTAGCCGCTCACATAGCGGGCCGGCAGTCCGATCGATCGGAGGCAGGCGATCAGGAAGTGGGCGAAGTCCTGGCACACGCCCCTGCGGTTCCGATGGAACTCGGCCAAGGGTGTTGAGACGGTCGTGGCCGTGGGATCGAAGCGGAAGTCGGCCTGCAGGCGGGTCATGAGGTCCGAGAGCGCCTCGATGATCGGGCGGGACCTAGAGAAGGAGCCCAGGGCGTAGTCGGCGAATTCGGCACAGGTTTCGATCAGGGGCGAGGCATGGGTGAATTCGTTGGCCTCCAGCGTCGCCCGTGTCCGATCGACGCGGCACCGGGCGCGCACCGCCTCCCAGGCCGGGGTCTCGGAGCGGTCCGGCAGGAAGGCCGGCGACACGGCCACGCGGGCCCGTGAGGTGATGGATAGCGAGGCGTGCGGACGCTCCACGGCCACGAAATGGGTGCGGTTGCCGAAGTAATCGCCATGCGAACCGATCTGCGAGGCCTCGGGGAAGATCCTGAATTCATGCGCGAGGCAGCGCTGGCGTTGGGTGGCCCGGGGTTCGAGCCGTAGCAGGTGGTGCGAGACGGAGACGGCCCCCTGGTAGTCGTACTCGGTGACATGGACGATGTCGTAGAGCAGGTGTTGCATGGGGCGTTCGGGAGCGGGGTGGGGCGATGGGGCGTTTGCCTGATCGGTTCAGCTGATCCTCGGGTGGGTGTGGCTGAAATAGCGATGGGTCAGGTCGTCGGAAAGCCCCGCCAAGCCTTCCGCGCAGGTCTCCATCAGAGCCACGAGCGTCTGGACATCGAATCCGTCACCATCCGCCGCACCGTCATCGAAGGGCGTGTGCGTCAATCTGCCCTGCATCCCCTCGATGAGCGCCGACCATCGGTCGTCGACCCCCAGGCGATACTCGCCCTGAAGCGCGTTGAGGTGGTTGCCGAGGGCCGACAACTGGAATGCCAGCGCCCGGGGATTCGCCAGGTCCCTGACCAGCACCTCGATCGTGTCCGGCCAGCGGGGGCTGCGGAAATGGCGCTGCCGATGAGTCATTCCGCTGTCGGCGATCTCGAGGGCGATCTCGAGAGTGGACGTCGGCGCATCGGGCACGAAGGCGGCCGCGGTCATCAGCGCAGTCATCGCGAAGCCGCGCTCGAGGCGACGGCCCAGGTCGAGGAAGCGCCAACCCGGGCCCCGGGTCATGTTCTCCATCTCGAGGCCGCTGAAGGCCGCAAGGTTGAGAATCACGTCCTGGACCAGTCCCAAGGCGTGGGCGATGGAATGCCGGCCGGGCTCCACCGCGGGTTGTGGCACCAGACGGTCGAGGATCTGCCAGGTGTCGCCCGAAAGCCGGTCGCGAACGGCGGCGGCGTTGTGGCGGATGCGGCCCATGAGGTCGGGGATGGAGCCGGGGCCGTCGAAACGGTAGATCCGATCGAGCACGCGCCGGGTCAGGGTGCCGAGCGCGCTCCCTGGATCGGTCGCGGGCGGGAGCATCCCCAGGCCCGTCACAAGATGGCCCAGGTCGTCCTCGGCCCCCGACGCTTCCGTGGTGGCGTCCGAGGCGAGCCGTCCAAGGACGCACCGGAGCACCCGCAGATGCTGTTCCAGTCGCTCGGTGTACCGGCCGAGCCAGAAGAGGCTGTCGGCGGCCCGGCTCGGCAGGCCGGTCAGCCGGCGGTCGGTCGATGCCGGAGCCGCGATCGGTGTGGCCGAGTCGTCGTCCTCGTCTGCTTCGGACCGCAGCACCCAGGTATCCTTGCTGCCGGCCCCGCGTTGCATCGACACCAGGGGGTCATCGACCGAGGCGGCAACCCGCGTGAGCCCTCCCGGAAGCACGGC
>CAIOKD010000193.1 GCA_903858835.1 uncultured Verrucomicrobiota bacterium | reverse complement strand
CGCTCGACCGTGCCGCCCAGCAGATCACGGCCGCCACCGCCCAGTGGCAGGAGATCCAGGCGATGTCCGGCAGGACCGTGAGCACCGCGGGCGCCATCGCCGGCCAGATCGCCGCCGAGGCCAAGGGGTTCTCGGAGTTCCTCGCCAAGTCCAACGACGGCGAAAAGGCGACGCTGCGCCTGGAGATCGAGAAGCTCCGGCGCAGCGAGAAGGAATCCCTGCAGGTGGTCCTGCACCTGATGGACCACTGCTTCGCGCTCTTCCAGGCGGCCTTGGCCTCGGGACAGCCCCAACTGATCCAGCAACTCGGCCATTACCGCAACGCCTGCATCGACGTGACCCGCCGGGTGGGCCTGCTGCCCTTCGAGGCGCAGCCGGGCGAGGCCTTCGACGCCGAGCGGCACGAGGTCGCCGACGGTTCCGCGGCGGTGCCGGGAGCGGTGGTCGGGCACACGGTCGCCTGGGGCTACACCTTCCAGGGCGTGGGCATCCGCCGCATCCAGGTGGCGATCGGGACCCTGACCGAGACCTCCACGGCTCCGTCCTCCATGGCGGAGGCCTGATCCTTCGGACCGCCCGATCGGCGTTCCCTCGGTTCAGACCGCGGGACGGGGATAATCCGGGAAAAGGCGGACATCGATGGCTTCCATGCCCGCGGCCCGAATGGACTCCATGCCGAGGTCGGTGTCTTCGAAGCCGCGGCAGTGCGCCGGATCGACGCCCAGTTGGCGGGCGGCCTCGAGGAAGATGTCGGGCGCGGGCTTCTGGCGGACCACATCCTCGCTGGTGACGATGGCCCCGAACCAATCGTGGATGCCCAGGTGACGCAGGACCGTCGGGATGCCCGGACGCGATCCGCCGGTGGCGATGGCCATGGGCAGCACCCCGAGGTGCCGCCGAGCGATCTCCACCACCGGTTCAACCGGGCGCACCTCGTGCAGGAACTCGAGGTAGGCCGCCTCCTTCTCCTTGGCCACCGCCACGGGGTCGAGGCCCCG
The DNA here is from genome assembly GCA_903858835.1 of uncultured Verrucomicrobiota bacterium. Taxonomy (GTDB): domain Bacteria; phylum Verrucomicrobiota; class Verrucomicrobiia; order Limisphaerales; family UBA9464; genus SXXZ01. The sequence goes on along the minus strand of CAIOKD010000193.1, from coordinate 1,483 downwards.
GATCCCCTGCTCCTCGAAGAGCATCTTGAGGATGTTGCGCCCCGGGACCCCGCCGAGCGCATAGAAGCGGGTCTCCGGAAAGTCGATGCCGTAGCGGCGGGTGACCGACTGCCAGGCCCGCCAATGCAGGGGCATGGTGTGGGCGACAGTGCCATCGCAATCGAAGATCAGGGCCTTGGGCGATTCGAGAGTGGGCATGGATTTCGGGGATGGGGTCAGGCTTCGATGGCCGCCAGGCGGCGCTTCACTTCGTCGTCCATCAACGGATCGATGATGGGATCGAGGTCGCCCTCCATGAAGGCGGCGAGGTTGTAGAGGGTCAGTTCCAGCCGATGGTCGGTGACCCGGTTCTGCGGAAAATTGTAGGTCCGGATCTTCTCGGAGCGCTCGCCCGTGCCGACCTGGTCCTTGCGCTGCTGGGCGTACTTGGCGTTCTCCTCGTTCATCTTGCGCTCCAGCAATCGCGACCGGAGCACCATCATGGCCTGAGCCTTGTTCTTCTGCTGGGAGCGCTGGTCCTGGCAGCGAACTTCCAGGCCCGACGGCTTGTGGAAGATGCGAACCGCCGAGTCGGTGGTATTGACCCCCTGCCCTCCGTGGCCGCCTGCGCGGCAGACGTTGATCTCCAAGTCCTCGGGCTTGATCACCACATCGACCTCCTGGGCCTCGGGCATGACCGCCACGGTCACGGTGCTCGTATGGATACGCCCCTGGGCTTCGGTGGCGGGCACCCGCTGGACCCGGTGCACTCCGGACTCGTGCTTCAGGCGCTTGTACACATCGTCGCCGGTGATCATGAAGATCACCTCCTTCATGCCGCCGAGATCCGAGGGGCTGGAATCCATCGGCTCGATCTTCCACCCGTGGTCCTCGGCGTAGCGGGTGTACATGCGCAGGAGGTCGGCGGCGAAGAGCGCGCTTTCGGCCCCGCCCGCCCCGGCGCGGATCTCGAGGATGGTGTTCCGGGAATCGGTCGGGTCCGGGGGGATGATGCCCCGCTGGACCGCGGCGGTCAGGCGCACCTCCTCGGCCTCGAGCCGCCGGATCTCGTCGGCTGCCAAGATCGCCATCTCGGAACCAGTCGGCTCACCCGCCAACAAGGCGCGATTGTCGGCGAGGTCCTGACGAACTTTCAACCAGGCGTCGCCATCGGCCACGAATTGGCGAAGGCGGGCATGCTCGCGGGTGAGTTCCTGGCCTCGGGCCGCATTGCTGAAGGCGTCCGGAGCCCCGAGCAGCGCCTCCACCTCGTCGAAACGACGGCGGAACTTCTCGATGAACGGCAGGAGGTCCATGGCGGCCGGACATTGCGGGGCCGGTGGCCCGCGCGGTGATTCGGGAGGAATGGGCAAAAACAAACCGCCCGCGGGTCGTGGGGAACGACCGGCGGGCGGTTGTCTTCACTGCAGCTACTTCTTCTTCTTCTTGCCGGCGGCATCCGCCAGCGCCGCCTGGGCGGCCTGGGTCTTGGCCATGCGCTGCT
>CAIOKD010000192.1 GCA_903858835.1 uncultured Verrucomicrobiota bacterium | reverse complement strand
CGCACGCCGCTGCACGCCTCCGCCACATTGAGCTGGTGCGGCTGTCCGTTCTCATACACCGTGAGCACGTTGCCCGTCAGATCCACGTCGAGGCCGAAGAGGCCGAGCAGCAGATACGCTCCGCGTGCCGAGATGTCCTGAAGGCGGTAGGTGACGATGCTGATGAAACGCTCGCTCACGGTCTGCCCAAAGATGATGATGTATGCGATGGGGAACCAGAGCCATCGCATCCAACGCCAACCCGTCACCAGGAGCACCAGACCGAACAGAGTGACACCCACCGCGAATCCGCGGGAATTGTGGTGGTACAGGGCGGCCGGGCCGAACACGCAGATCGCGTAGAGAGCCAGCCCGGCGAGGACGATGACCAGCCCTGACCAAGCCGGGCGGGGGGGCGTGGCCAGGATCCGATCCCTCCGCAGCCAGACGAACCATCCGGCGATCACGGGAATCAGCAGCGTGTGACCCCAGTCCGAGGGAAACGCCACGGCGAACTCGACCTGACCGCGAAACCACTCCCAGAACACACCGATCATCAGGACCAGGAGCAGGAGCCCGGACAGCAGGAGTTCGCGCGGCCCGACCTCCATGCCCTTGCGGGGTTCGGGCTCGATCGGCTGGCTCTGCTGGACGGTGCTCACGGCGGGCTCCTTGGGCGACCACTTCCTTGCGGGGTCTCCGGCGGCGGGCCTCCCTGCCGGCCGCCACGCCTCATGCCGTCACTGGCCCACCACGTTGACGGGCGGGGCACCGAAGATGTCGTTGCCCCAGTTGCGGTCCACGAGGAAGCCGAAGCCGTAGGTCATGCGGAAGCCGTTGCGGATGACCGCGAGCGGCGTGGCCCAGAAGTTGGTTCCGATGATCACATGGTCGTCCGGGCGCATGAAGATGTCGGGCTCGGCACGGTTGCGGATGGCCGCCAGGTTCACGCGCACGCAGGCCTCTCGGTCGCCGTTCAGGCGGCGGATGAGGTCGACTCGCTCCGGGATCGCGATCTGGCTCAGGCCGCCGGCGGCATCGACCAGTCGACTGAGCGTGAGCTTGCCCGAGGTGGGAAGGTTGTAGACGCCGGGCCGCGAGATCTCGCCGCCGATGTAGACCACACCCACTTCGCCCGTGTCGCAGTAGATCACGTCGTCGGGACGGATGATCACGTTCAGGGAAGACGCGCCCCGGACCAGCTTGGTGTAGTCCACCTCGATGACCCGATTGGCGTTCACCGATCGCTGCTTGTCGCGGTTCGCGGCACGGGCCCGGGCCTTGTCGCCCGTGGCCAGGCCGGGCATGTCACTCGAACCCTCGGCGACCGGCGCCGTGGCGTCCACCCGAGCTGCACCGCCCACCCGGACGAACGACTTGGAGGCCGCGTCCCAGATGAAGTCACCCATCTCGGAGGCCTCGGGCTGCACGGCGGTCGCCTGTCCGGAATTCTCGGCGGAGGGCGGCTCGAGCCCGTCGATGTCGACCGGGGGCGCCTGTCGCAGGAGCGAGGACAACATGCCCATCTGCGGAGTCGACTTCGCAGGCTCCGCCGGAGGTGGCTGATTCGGATCTGCAGGAACGGGCGTAGGTGCGCCTGTTGCCGAAGGGGGTGTTTCCTCGGTGGCCGCGCCGGCAGAATCGACATCGTCCAGATCCTTGGCCAGATCAGCAGGACTCGGGCGGGGACTGGCGGGAGCCGCTTCGGTCTTGGGAGCTTCGGCCGGCTTCGGAGTCGCCGTGCCGGCCTCCGCACTCGGCTCCGTGGTCGCTGGCTGCTCGGTGGGCTTGGGCTGGTCCGTCTTGGCAGCCACCGCATTCTTGCGGGTGATCAGGATTCGGGTGGTGCTCGGAGAGGCACCCTCCGCCTCCGCCAATGCATCAAGCACGGTGATGCCCGGCTTGTTCATGGCCATGATGCCGGGTCGCTGGACCGCACCAAGCACCCGGTACTCGAATGCCCGGCCCCGCACAACCTCCACGAAGGCGGCCGGAT
>CAIOKD010000191.1 GCA_903858835.1 uncultured Verrucomicrobiota bacterium | reverse complement strand
TTCCGCGGGTCCAAGTTCGGGGTGTTCGGCAACTGCGTCGCCGCGGGCGGGGTGATCAAGGCGATGAACGCCAAGGGCCTGGCCGGCGCGACCCAGGGCCAGATCGAGACCATGACCGAATACGCCAAGAGCTTTGGCGCCAAGGGTCTGGCCTTCATCAAGGTGGAGAACGGCGAGTGGAAGTCGCCGATCGTGAAGTTCTTCAACGACGCCGAGAAGGCCGCGCTGACCCAGAAGCTGGGGATCGAGCAGGGCGACTTGATCCTGTTCGCGGCCGACCAATGGCTCAATGCCTGCGAGATCCTGGGCAAGATCCGGCTCTATTGCGCCGACGTGCTGAAGGCCCAGGGCAAGCTGGTGATCGATCCGGCCCGGTTCGATTTCCTCTGGGTCGTGGAGTTCCCGCTGCTGGGCTTCGACCGCGAGATGAACCGCTGGTACTCGAGCCATCATCCGTTCACCGCACCGGTGGCCGAGGACATCCCGCTGCTGAAGACCGACCCGAAGAAGGTCCGGGGCCAGCACTACGACATCGTGGTGAATGGCGTGGAGTTGGGTGGCGGGTCGATCCGCATCCACCAGCCCGACGTGCAGAAGACGATCTTCGAGGAGTTGCTGCAGATCCCGGCCGAGGAGACGCAACTGCGCTTCGGCTACATGCTGGAGGCCTTCAAGTACGGGGCCCCGCCGCATGGCGGCATCGCCTTGGGCTTCGATCGGCTCTGCGCGATCCTGTGCGGCACGACGAGCATCCGCGATGTGATCGCCTTCCCCAAGACGGCCAAGGGCACCTGCATCATGACCAGCAGCCCTAGTGCGGTGACCTCGCGGCAATTACGGGACCTGCACCTCGAGGTGAAGGCGGCCAAGAAGGAGGGCTGATCCTCCGCTTTCCCGACCCGGTTCGACGGGGTGGGCTGATCAGTGACCGGACCCCGGCATTCCCAGTAGATGCCGGGGTCTTCTGCTTCAGCAGGCGGTTCGGGCGGGTGGGCTCCCTGCACATGGCCGAAGGGAGGGAGGGCCGTGTCCGGAGCTTGTTTGCGGAGACTCGGGGAGGACGGATCCCGGAAAATGCGCTCAGGAACGCGAACCAGTTGGAGAACCGTCGGGGGAATACTTGGGAGGTGGTGGAGCCGAGGGGATTCGAACCCCTGACCTTCTCATTGCGAACGAGACGCTCTACCAACTGAGCTACGACCCCGTTCCCAAGTGGGCGAAACGCTGCCGATTCGGCGGCGGTGTTGCAAGAACGGGTTTTGACGGGACGTTTTTTGGGTTTGGTCGAGTTCTGGGGGCGTCGCCGAGCGGTCGGTCCCATGGGTGGGCCGCGATGGCTTGCCGGGATCGGGGCCCCCTCTTCAGCCCCGAAAATCGGCGCCGGTCTCGACGATGCGGCGCATCTGGTCGAACCACCAGGCCGCGCGCTCGCGGCCGCACGGGCGAAAGTTCCGGACGCGTCGCGGAGCCCGGCGCTGGGAGGTCATGGGAATCTCCAGGGGCAACCAGGCGGTGGTGGCGTGGGAGGCGAGTTCGAAGGCGTGGTTCGGACGATTCATGCGAGGAGTATGGGGGAGTGGATCAGACATTGGCTGTCTGAGGGTTCGCTGGATGGGGCGGGGTTCTTTCAAACAATCGTACGGCTGGAGTTGGGGATGGGGTATGTGGGGGATTGGGCGCTTCGCTCGCCGGGAGGCTCGGGGGCGGCGTTTGCGGATGAGATTGAGGGGGAAGGGGTGGGTTCGTAGGGTGACGGGCAGATGACAGCTGTCGATCGGGCCCAGTCGCTGCGCCAAGCCATGCCGGAGGGCGGGCTCTTCGGTGGGATGAGTTGGAAGTCGGCGGCCGGGCCGCTGGCCCTCGGGGAATCCTTGGCGACCGAGATCGAGGGCTTCGGGCGGGTGTTCCACCAGTTCTACAAGGCGGTGAACCAATTGTACCGGCGCAGCGTCGAGGGCCGTGCGCCGGCTTGGGTGGCCGAGGTGCTCGATCAGAGAAAACCGCCCGAACTCGTGGCGATCCAACGGTCGGCGGCCGTGCGCAATGAGTTGCCCCGGGTGATCCGGCCGGACCTGCTGCTGACCGACGACGGATTCATCGTCTCCGAGCTCGATTCCGTGCCTGGCGGGATCGGCCTGACCCAATGGCTGAACCAGACCTACGCCGCCCTGGGCGATGCGGTCATCGGGGGAGACTCCGGCATGCGGGAGGGGTTCGCCTCGATCTTCGGCGCGGCTCCCAAGGTGCATCTCGTGGTGTCGGAAGAGGCGGGGTCGTACCGCCCCGAGATGGCCTGGTTGGCCGCGCAGTTGGGAGGCGATCGATTCCAGGTGCAGAGCGGGGCATTCGACGCTCCGGCCGACGGCGATGCCGTGTACCGATTCTTCGAACTGTTCGATCTTCCCCAAGTGAAGGGATCCGCGGCCCTGATCCGCAAGGCGATGGAGAAGAGCATCCGCCTGACACCGCCGCCCCGCCCGATTTTCGAGGAGAAGCTCCTTTTCGCTCTGTTGTGGAACCGCAACCTCCGGGAGTTCTGGCGCCAAGAATTGGGAGAGGGGTTCTACCTGCGGCTCTTGAAGGTGGTGCCGCGCAGTTGGCTGCTGGATCCCACGCCGCTGCCACCCCATGGCGCATATCCGGGGCTGGAGATCACCGAGTGGTCCCAGCTCAAGGGGCTGTCCCAGCGGGATCGGGCGCTGGTGTTGAAGATCTCCGGGTTCAGTCCCGAAGCCTGGGGCTCCCGGGGGGTCCACCTGGGTTCGGACTTGAGTGCCGGTGAGTGGGGCGCGGCGGTGGATCGGGCTCTGGCCTCCTGGCCCTCCTCACCGTACCTGCTCCAGCAGTACCACAAGCCCCGCCTGTTGGAGGCCGAGGCCCTGGATCTCGACACAGGAGCGGTGACGCGCCAACCGGTCCGTGCCCGACTGTGTCCGTATTATTTCGTGTCGGGCGATGGCGATCAGGCCCGCCCGAAGCTCGGGGGCATCCTGGCCACACTCAATCCGGCCGACAAAAAGATCATCCACGGGATGAGCGATGCCCTCCTGGCACCCTGCAGCGTCTGATCGCCGGCGGCGCTATTGGAGGACGACCTCGGTGCCCACGCCGTCGTCGGTGAAGATCTCCAGCAGGACCGAATGGGGCACCCGTCCGTCGACGAAGGAGACCTTCTCGACCCCGGACTTCAGGGCGGCCACGGCGCTGTCCACCTTGGGGATCATGCCCTTGTCGACCACGCCGGTGGCCTTGAGCCCGGGGACCTCCGACACCGACAGATGCGGGATCACGGTCGCGGGGTCCTTCGGGTCGCGCATCAGGCCCGGGACATCCGACATGAAGACCAGACGCCGGGCTTTGAGGGCGATGGCAGCCATGGCCGCTGCGACGTCGGCGTTGCAGTTGTAGACCTGCCCATCCTCGCCCCGGGCCGTCGGGCTGATGACCGGGGTGATCCCCTGGCGGATGCATTCCAGCAGGGGCTCGGTGTTCACCGCCGTGACCTCGCCCACATGGCCGATGTCGACCGGGTTGCCGGCGGCGTCCTGCAGCCAGAGCTTCTTGCAGGTGAAGATGTCGGTGCCGGCGAAACCGCGGGCCAACCCGCCGAGCGATTGGAGGGTCTTGACCACCTCGGGGTTGATCTCGCGCGACAGCACCTGGTCCACCACCGCGACGGTCGCGGCGTCGGTGACCCGCTGTCCCTGGATGAAGTTGGCCTTGAGCCCCGCGGCCTCCATGGCGCGCGTGATGGCCTTGCCCCCGCCGTGCACGACCACCGGGTTGATCTCCACCGCCTCGAGGAACACGATATCCCGGGCCACCCCGTTGCGTACCGCTGGGTCGGGCGAATCCATGAAGCTGCCGCCGTATTTCACCACGAAGGTCTGTCCGGAGAACCGCTGGATGTAGGGCAGGGCTTCCAACAAGGCCGCCGCCTTGGAGATCAATTCTTGCATCGGGCGCGGATGGTGCGCACGGAGGCCCCCCGGTGTCACCTGTCGGATGCTCCGGGATCGACCTCCCGTGTTGCCGTTTGGCGCGGTCGACCCTAGCCTGTGGTCCTCATGAATCCTGCTCCCGCGGCGGCCGGTCCCGGCAACACCTGGTTGATCTTCGCCCTCCTCACGGTGTTGTCCTGGGGCGTGTACGGGGTGATCCTGCACAAGGGCCGCGGGTACATGCCCATGGGGCCGGAGACCCCGCACGCGGGCCTGAAGGCGTTCCTCTTCGTCTGCATCGCCTACGCCATCATCGGTGTGGCCTCGGCCATCCTCCTGAAGGTCCGGGGCTCGGACTGGAGCCTCACTCCGATGGGCATCCAGTGGAGCCTGATCGCCGGCGCGGCCGGTGCCGTGGGTGCCTTCACATTGGTGCTCGCGCTCGGGGCTGCCTCGCCCATCTACAAGGGTGCGGCCGCCGCGGCCGTGATGCCCATCGTCTTCGCCGGTGCCCCGGTCATCAACACGCTGGTGGCCATGCTCCTGCATCCGCCCCAGGGCGGCATCAAGGCCTTGCCGCTACCGTTCCTCTTGGGCTGCATCCTCGCGGCGACCGGGGCCTTCCTGGTGGCGAAGTACGCGCCGTCGAACACCGGTGGTCCGGCCAAGCCGTCAGCCGGCGTGGTGGCCCCGGGGGCTCCCGCAGCCTCGGCTCCGGCCGCCCACTGATCGGCTGGCGGCGCCCCGACGATTCCAGCGTGTGAGCCACCAACGACAGCCGGAAGACGCGGCGGCCCTGGAGGCGATCCGATCCCTGCTGGGCGACGTCCTGCCGACCAACCCCTTCTACGGTCGCAAGTACGCCTCGGTGGGTTGCTCGGCGTTGCCCGCCTCTCTCGACGACTTCCGGACGCGATTCCCGCCGACCACCAAATCCGAGTTGGTGGCCGACCAATCGGCGTCCCCGCCCTACGGGTCGAATCTCACCTTCCCGCTCACGGCCTACACCCGATGCCATCAGACCAGCGGGACCCACGGGGCGCCCCTGCGGTGGCTCGACACGGCCGAGAGTTGGTCCGCCATGACCGACGCCTGGGTCGAGGTGTTGAGGCAGGCCGAGGTGGGTCCGGGCGACCGGGCGTTCTTTCCCTTCAGTTTCGGTCCCTTCCTCGGATTCTGGCTGGCCTTCGAGGCCGCGCAACGCCTGGGGGTGCTGTCGCTGTCCGGCGGCGGCATGAGTTCGATCCTCCGGCTCCGGGTGCTCCTCGAGCAGGGGTTCACCGTGATGTGCTGCACGCCGACCTATGCGCTGCACCTCGCCGAGACGGCTCGGGCCGAGGGGGTGGACCTGAGCCGTTCCCGGGTGCGGCGGATCCTCGTCGCCGGCGAACCCGGCGGGAGCCAGCCCACGGTCCGTGCGCGGATCGAGTCCGCCTGGCCCGGGGCCCGGGTCTTCGACCACCACGGCATGACCGAGACCGGTCCGGTCACCTTCGAATCCCCGGAATTGCCGGGAAGCCTGGTGCTGCTCGATGCGCAGTTCCATGCCGAGATCCTCGATCCGCAGACGCTGGCTCCGGTGCCCGAGGGGTCCCGGGGTGAACTGGTGCTCACGACGTTGAAGCGGATCGGTTCGCCGCTGATCCGCTACCGGACCGGCGACTGGGTCCTCCCCCGACGGTGGCGGGGCACGTGGGCCTTCGAGGGTGGAATCCTCGGACGTGTGGACGACATGGTGGTGATCCGGGGAGTGAACCTCTATCCCTCGGCGGTGGAGGCGGTGGTCCGATCCCTCGATGCGGTGGGAGAATACCGGGTGACCATCGACCGGTCCTTAGACCTGGCGGCCGTCTCGATCGAGGCCGAGGCTCCTGAGGAGACCTGCCGAGAACTGGCCGAGCGCCTCCACGGGGCGTTGTCGTTGCGGATGGCCGTGACCTCGGTGCCGACCGGGTCGCTCCCGCGCTTCGAGTTGAAGGCCAAGCGCTGGCGATTCGTGCAGCCCTCCGCCTGAGCGACGCCTCGCGGGTCGTGTCGGGTGGCGGTGGCTGGGTCAGCGTCCCTTCTGGAACGTGGCCAATCCGCGGACCAAGTCTGCGGCTCGGGCCAGCACCGGATCGGCCAGGCGCGTCGGTGCCGGTGCCTTCGCCGGGGTCGAGGCATCCGCAGCCGATTCTGACGGTTCAGGTCGAGTCGCCCGGACCAGGTCGGCCTCGGTCACCTTGCGTCGGTGGGATGCCCCCGTGCCATTCGTGCCCGTGGTTCCGGCCGAACCCTGCGGACCCGCGGAGGCCAAGGAGGCGATGGGGTTCTTGAGGAAGGTTCGTTCCACGGACTCGGGGACGGAGATCCGGATGTCGGGTTGGATCGGGCCGGCTGCCAGTGGTGAACCATCCCCCAGGCGGATGCGCCCCGCCGGCACCCGAAGACGGGAGCCGTCCTTCAGGGCCACCTCGTGGAATACCCCGTGGGTTCCGGCGGTGGGTTGCCCGAGCAATGCGCCGCCGGTCTCGTGTCGCAGGGCGGCTGCCAGCGCCTCGGCCGACCCCTCGGTTCGACCGTTCACCAGGATCGCCATCGGCAGGCTCCAGGCACGCCGGGCCCCCGATCCGGTCGCCGAACCCTCCCCCCAATGGAGGACGGCCTCGGTCCGGTCGGAGAACAGGGCGGCGGCTTCTCCGGCGGCCGGGAGGGATTCCCCCCGGGCGTAGCGCAGATCCAGCACCAGGCCCGTTGCCGCACCGGGTGAGGTGTTCGTGGCGGACGCATCGGTCAACGCCGTGCGCAGCGCCCCGGCCAGACCCGCGTCCACGCGACCGATGCGCAGGTAGAGGAGGCCGCCGTCGAGTCGGGCCTGGTGCGCGAGGGTTTCCTTCGATGCGCCCGGGTCCAGGGCGGCCTTCGGATCGTCCCCCGCCGGTTCCGCCCGACGGACGCCGAAATGCTCGATCAGGGCGCCCGAGGCCCGGGACTCGAACTCGGCCGGTCCGAGGCTGAGATGGGTCCGAAGGATCTCGATCAGCTCCGGCAGCGGAACGGCCGCGGCGGGGGTGTCTCCCCGGAGTTCGGGGAATACCACCGGGACCAGAATCGATGCCGCGAGTCCGATCCATGAAAGGGTCTTCTGCATGACCGAGTTGTAGACGCCGGAGGGCTGGCTGTCGCTGCCAACCTCGCCCATTCCGTTTCGGGAGCGGTCTTCCGGAAGGCCCCTGTTTCCGATCCATTTCGCCCCATCCCGACGGCCGTTCTGCTTGTTTGCAAAGCCATGATGCCCCCGAAGTCGCCCGAGTCTCCTGAAAAAGCTGCTTGCGCACCGCCTCCCCGGGCTGGTAGGTCATCCGTTCCTTTAACTTAAGAAAGCTTCGATTATGGCACGCATTTGTCCGCTGACGGGTCGCCGCCCGGTGAAAGGCAATCACATCTGGCGCTCGGGTAAGGCCAAGAAAAAGGGTGGTATCGGTACCCACGTCACCGCGATCACCAAGCGCAAGTTCTACCCGAACCTGCAGCGCGTGAAGGCCATCCTGCCCAACGGCGAGGTCCGCTACATGCGTGTGTCGGTGAAGGCCCTGAAGGCCGGTCTGGTGACCAAGGCCCCGCGCCGCACCTGGAAGAAGGCCGATGCGGCCGCCAAGTAAGGCAGGCAGGTCGGTGGTCTAGGTCCTGGGACTCGCATCGTTTCGATCCGGTCCGGAATACCCAAGGCTCCAAAGAACAACGGCTCCCGAATCCCGGGAGCCGTTGTCGTTTCAAGGCCTGTCCTGCCGCTGGCGCCGAACAGGTCTCGTGTTTTTCTCCGGGTGAAAACCCTTCAGTGCTTGGCTCCCGCCGTGGCCAGGAACTCCAGCAGGTCGGTCAGGTCCTGCGCGGGCAACTGCTCGAAGCCTCCCGGCATGATCGATTGCCCCAACGATTCGAGCTTCGCGATGGCGCTGCGCTGGATGACGTGCTTGGTGCCCGTGGTGTCGAGAATCTCCACCGAGGTGGCGGTCTCGGCGTCGAGGCGTCCCGACAGGCTCTCGCCATCCTTCTGGGTGACCGTCCACAACTTGTAGTTGGCCTCGACCGAGCGGTTCGGGTCGAGGATCTCGGTCAGAATCTCCGCCTTCGGGCGGGCCCCGATGCCCGTCAACTCGGGTCCGATGCGGCCGCCCTTGCCCTCCAGAGCGTGGCAGGCGCTGCAATTCTTCTCGAAGACCTCCCGACCATGGTCGGCCTTACCGGTCTTCTGGGCCACTGGTTGCAGTTGGGTGATCAGCGTTTGCATGGCCGCCGACGACTTCGGCGCGCTGGTCCTCTGCAGCGACCGGGCCTTGGCCGAAACGCCAGCGTCGGAGTGGCCGGTCAGCTGGCTCCAGTGATCCCGGCTGAGATCACCGGCAACCAGCGTGCCCGCCTCGACCGCGCCGAGGAGCGTCAGGGCCCAGTCCTTGCGGCGCAGCAGCAGGGCGGTGGCGCTGCGGCGCATGGCCGGAGAGAACTCCGCCCATCGGCCCACGACCGCCGTGGCGGTCTCAGGGATCCGCGAGGCGGCGAGGGTGCCGATCAACCCGGTGGCGAGGCTGGGCGTCGTCAGGGTGCGGATCTGTCCCAGGATCGCCGCGACCGACGCGGGCGAATCCTGGATGGCGATCAGACGGCGGGCCGATTCGATCCGTTCGGAATCGTTGGCGGTGGCTGAGGATACCGCCCCGATCAAGCGCTGTGCGATGGCGGGGATCTGTCCAGCGACCAGGTCGACGCGGCCCCACTGCAGGGCGAGTTGCACCAGAGCAACCTTGCCGGCATCCGGTGCCTTGGTGACCGCGGCCTGGAACCGCGCCGCGGCATCCGGCGTCAGCGAAGGCGTGCGTTGGGCGGGCCACCCGGAGGTCAATCCCTCGAGGATCGGTCCGGAGGCCTCGGGCGGGGCGCCGGCAGCGGCCAAGACAAGCTTCAGCGCGTTGGGCTCGGTGGCGGCGTGGTGGCGGGCGACGGTCCGCATCACCTCGGCCGCCGCAGGCGAGGACGGGGCCGCAGCCAGGCACGAGGTCAGGAAGGCGTGATCATGGTGGGCGGCCGCCGCGATGAGGCCGTCCTTCAACCACGTGTCGGTCGTGTTCCGCGGGTTCTGGAAGGCCTCGAACAGCGGGAGGATGGAAGCCGGGTTGCCGCGGTCGGCGATGGCCAACAGTGCTGCCAAGCGAACCTGCGCGTCGGTATCCGTCAGAAGCAGTTGACGCCAGTCATCCGAGGTCCAGCCCTCGGCGGGAAGGGTCATGACCGCCGCGCGCCGCACGGCCGCCGAGGCGTGGCGCAGGGCCGACTTCGGAGCGGATTCGGCGGCCCCGAGCCCATGCAAAGTCCACAGGGCGTGGAGCGCCCGCGGGTTGAGATTCAGTTCGTCGACCGTCGCATCGGAGGCCATCCGAACCAATTCCGGTACGACCGAACGATCCTGGGACGCCACCAACCG
>CAIOKD010000190.1 GCA_903858835.1 uncultured Verrucomicrobiota bacterium | reverse complement strand
GGGTGTGCCGGGGAGACCGAGCTCCCCCTGCGGTCACTTCATGCGGTCGAAGTTCTTCTTGAGGATCTGCCACGGCTCGAGGCCGGCGGTCTTGCCCTGGAGGTCCTGGATGATGGCCTGCTCGTTGGCGTTCTTGGTCGGGCGCTGGGTCTTGTAGTAGACGCCGAAGAGGCCGGGCCAGGCGGTGTCGGCCAGCTTGTAGGCCGCGTACTCGTCGGACACGTCGTGGTCCTTGGGAACCTCGTTGAAGACGCCGCCCTTGCGGGGGGTCGCCGCGTCGAAGGCGCCCGGGTAGAACTCCACGCACTCGCTCAGGCACTGGATGAAGCTGAAGCCGTCGTGGTCCATCGCGGCCTCCATCATCGCCAGCACGTGGTTGGGATTGGTGGCCGAGGTCCGGGCCACGAAGGTCGCCCCGGCGGCGATGGCCTGCTTGATCGGGTTGATCGGCCGATCCTTGGAGCCCCAGATGTCGGTCTTCGACTTGAAGCCGATGGGCGAGGTGGGAGAGGTCTGGTTCTTGGTGAGGCCGTAGACGCTGTTGTCCATCACCACGTAGGTGAGACGGATGTTCTTGCGCGCGGTGTGGGTGAAGTGGTTGCCGCCGATCGAGAAGGCGTCACCGTCGCCGCCGAAGACGCAGACCTGGAGGTCGGGACGGCTCAGGGACACGCCCGACGCGAAGGGTAGGGCGCGGCCGTGGATGAAGTGGGCTCCGTGCGCCTGCACAAAGTACGGGAAGCGCGAGGAACACCCGATGCCGGCCACCGTGGTGATCTTCTCGTGGTGCAGCTTTCGGCGCTCGATCAGCTTGAAGTAGAGGGCCAGGACCGCGAAGTCGCCGCAACCCGGGCACCAGGTCGGATGATCGGCGGAGACCTCCTTCTTGGTCAGCGGCTTGCGGTCGGTGTCCAGCAATGGGGCGACGGGCGTCGTGTTGGTGTTGGCCCCGCGGGTGGTGGCGGGGTTCAGGATGGCAACTTCGCTCATGATAAAAGTGTGTTGGGGCTCTGGGTTTGCCGTCGGTTCACTTGGCCATCTGGAGGGCGCGGTCCACGATCTCTTTCACCTTCCAGGTGAGGCCGTCGGTCTTGGTGATGCCGCGGATCTTGGCATCCGGGATGTGGGAGCGGATGAGCGCGCCCATCTGGCCGATGCCGGCGAATCCCTCATCGTTGAGCTCGACCACGAACACGTGGCGGAAGCCCGCGAAGATCTCCTTCAGGCCCGGCGGCAGGGGGTTCACGTACTTGATGTGGACCGAGGACACCGCATGACCGGCGGCCCGGGCGGCCTTGACGGCCTCTTGGACCGGGCCTTTCGAGGAACCCCAGCTCACGAGCAGGATCTGGCCCTCGGCCGGCCCGAACACCGTCGGCACGGGTAGCTCGGAGGCGAGCTTCTTCAGCTTGTTGCGCCGCTTGGCCACCATCTGGATGTGGAGCTTCGGCGAGCCGGTCGGATGACCGAGCTCATCGTGCTCGAGGCCGGTGACCACCGGGTACTTGCCGCTGGCGATGCGCGTGCCGGGGGCCAGGTGGCGGGTGATGCCATCCGGGGCCGAAAGGTCGTAGGGCTTGTGGTCGGTGACCGGGGTGAAGTCAGGCGAGATGTCTTGGACGACCTTCTGGAGGTCGGGTTCCTTGAAGGCCTCGATCCGGGTTGCGATACCCTGGTCGGTGAGCAGGACGACCGGGGTGCTGTACTTGCGGGCGATGTTCACCGCCTCGATCGCGCTGTAGAAGCAGTCCTCCACGGAGGAGGTGCCGATCACCACGCGCGGGCTGTCGCCGTGGCCGCCGAAGCAGGCGATGTTCAGGTCGGATTGCTCGATGTTGGTCGGCATGCCTGTCGAGGGACCGCCCCGTTGGACGTCGACCACCACCAGCGGCATCTCGGCCATCACCGCCCAGCCCAGAGCCTCGGTTTTGAGGGAGATGCCGGGGCCGGAGGAACCGGTCACCGCCACGCGGCCGCCCCAGCTCGCTCCGATGGCCATCGAGATCGAAGCGATCTCGTCTTCGCATTGCTGGAACATGCCGCCGTACTTGGGCAGTTCGCGGCGAAGCAGTTCCATGATGTCGGTCCAAGGGGTGATCGGATAGCCGGCGCCGAAACGCACGCCCGCGGCGATGAGTCCGTAGGCCAGGGCCTCGTTGCCGCTCATGACCACCTGGCTCAGGCCCACGTTCTCACCCGGGTTGAACTGGAAGAGTTCGGGGGCGGAGGTCTGCTGGTAGTTGTATCCGGCGTTGAAGGCGTTGACGGCCGTCTCGGCGACCTTCGGATCCTTACCGGCAAAACGTTCGGTCAGGAGCTTGGTCAGCTTGGCCACGTTGAGGTCGAACATCTTGGCCAAGAGTCCCAGCGCGAAGACGTTCTTTCCCTTGTCGCGGCCGGTGCCTCCGATGGCCTCGACGGTGAGGGCCGAGATCGGCACCCCGATGTGACGGTACTTGGAGAGGTTCTCGGCCGGGATGTCCTCGGCCTTCAGGTGGTCGGAATCATACATCACGATGCCGCCCGGCTTCACCGAGGCGAGGTGGGCCTTGTAGCTGTGGTCGTAAAAGGCCAGGAGCATGTCGGCATCGTCGCCGGCGGAGAGCACTTCACCCGAACCGATGCGCACCTGGAAGATCGACGGACCGCCGGAGATCGTGGAGGGGATGGTCATGAACGTCATGACCTCCTGCTCGGAGCGGCCCGCGAGGCGCGCGAGGAAGCCACCGATGGCCTGGATGCCGTCCTGGGAATTGCCGGCGATACGGATGACCGCCTCGGAGATTTTCGAGATCTTGGGCGAGGATTGCGGGGAAGCAGCAGTGCTCATTGATTCAAATGGATGTGACGGACCCGCGAGGATCCGAGGGCGGAGCACTAGGGCAGGACTCCGGCAGCGGACGTCGCGGTTCGGATTTCATCCTAGATTGGACTGGGACTGGGTCAAGTGCGCGACCGACCCCTCTCTTGGCTGCAAAATCCGGGGATCGGCTCCCGTTCCCGAGGGCGGCGATGCTTTTTCTGGGCCTGTTCTGTCGGATCAGCCCAGGGGCAGCGGTCCGGCATCGCACAGGGCCCGATTGCCGAAGGTTTCGAGTCCGTGCCCGAAGGCGTGGGCGATGGAGAGCCACAGCCGGTTGTGCGGGGTCTTGTCGAGATGGAGACATAGGCCGGTGCCGAAACCCAGCCCGCCGCCCACCAGGACGAACGGGATATTCTCGTGGGTATGGCTGTTGCCCTTGCCCAGTTCGTTGGTCCACAGGATTGCGGTGTGGTCGAGCAGGGATCCGTCGCCCCCGGGTTCCGGGGTGTCGGCCAGCTTCTTTGCCAACAGGGCGATCTCGCCGGCGAACCAGCGGTTGATCTTCACCAGCTTCTCCTGCGAGCCGGTGTTGAGGTCCGGGTCGTGCGAGAGCGAGTGGTGGCCGTCGTCGATGCCCAGCCAGCGCATCCGGGCCTGCCCCACCGAGTTGGTGTATTGCAGCGAGGCCACCCGGGCCATGTCGTTGGCGAAGGCGTTCACCAACAGGTCGGTCTGCATCTTGGACACCTGGGGGATGGTGTCGTTGTCGTTGCTCACGCCGGGCTCCAGCACGGGTGCCGGTGATCGCAGCTTCTGTCGCCCGGCCTCGGCGATCTCACGCTCCATCTCGCGGACGAAGGTGGTGTTCTGGTCGAGCAACCCCCGCTCCTCGCGCCCCAGGCGGCGGGAGACCCGCTGGAGATCGGAACGCACCTGGTCGAGCACGCTGCCCAGGTTCTCACGATCCTTGACCTGTCCGTAGAGCTTCTCGAAGACCTCGTAGGGATCCGAGATCGGAGCCACCGGCTGGTTGGATCCGGCATAGGTCCAGCGTGTCCATGGATCGGCCCGGTGGGGCACGCCCACCCCCAGCTCCAGCGAGCCGAAGCGGGTGCGCGTCTCCGGGCGGCCCTGCAGGAAGCCCTTCAATTCCTGGTCGATCGACGGGCCGCTGGCCCATCCCGCCGGCGTGTCCGAACCGCCCTGGATGTTGCCAGGAAGCAGTTCGATGCCCGTCAGCAGGCAGCTCATGCCTCGCATGTGTCCGTCGCCGTCGCCGCGGACCCGGTTGCACAGTCCCTTGAGGACGAGCATGCGGTTCTGGAACGGCGCCAAAGGCTCAAGGATCGGCTTCAGTTTGAAGTCCGTGCCTGCGGCGTCCGGCCAGAACTCGGTGGGCACGGTGCCATTGGGTGTGAAGACGAAGATGATCCGCGACGCCGGCTTGCCCCGGGGGGCTGCCCGCAGGGAGGGCAGGGCACCCAAGAACGGCAGGACCGCGGCGGAGACGCCCAGGTCCCGGAGGAAGCGGCGGCGGGGCAGGAGGTTCGTGGCGATGGACTTCATGGACGAATCGGGTTCTGGGGCTTCGGATCCCAGGTGGACGTATGGACGGCGATTTCCACCATCAACTGGCGGATGTTGCATCCGGAGCGCTCGAAGGTGGCATCGAGCCTCTGGAGGCCATCGTTGCCGAAGGCACCGGGCGCCTGTTGGACGGTATACTGGAACAACTGCCTAACAAAGCCGCGCCGCGCATCCGGGCTTTCCGCCGCATGCCGCGCCACGTCCCTGGGCCCCCGCAGCGTGAGCGTTCGGCCATCGGCCGTCTGGTACTCGGCGGTGGCGTTGACGGGCTTCTTGTTGTCCTCCTGTCGGAAGCGCCCCGCCGCATCGAACTGCTCGAGACTGAAGCCCAGCGGATTGATGGTCGCGTGGCAGCCCATGCACTGGGGCTTGTCGGTGAGCTGGGTGACCTTTTCGCGCATGGTCAACGACGGATCGAACCGGTCATCCATGAACTCGATGGCCATCGGCGGTGGCTTGAGGAATCGGCCGAGGACCTTGCGCGTGAGGAAGACCCCCCGATGGATCGGCGACGAAGAGCGGTAATACGCATGGGCCGAGAGCAGGAACGGATGGGTGAGCACCCCGGCGCGTTGTTCTGGATCGAAGCGGACCGGGATGAACGCATCGGCACCGACCTCGACCGCCGCGTTGGTGGCGCCGGGTGATCGCCCATCCTTCTCGATCCCGTTCTCGACCCCATAATACCGGCGCAGCGCGGCATTGAGGTGGAGTTCGTCGGACAGCAGCAGTTGGCGGTAGTCGGACGCCTCGCTCCAGACCACCGCATCGACGAAGTGGATCAAGGAGGTGCGCAGGTCCTGGACGAGTTCGGCGTCGAATCCCGGGTAGGATTTGGGGTCCTTGGCGATCTCGTCGCCCTCCTTGGTATCGAGCCAATGATCAAAGAAGCCGCGCAACTTGGCCTTGGCCCGGCGGTCTTGGATCATTCGGAGGGCCTGGGTGCGGACCTGCTCCGGGGTGGAGAGCTCCCGGCGTTCCGCGGCCTTCCTCAGGGCCTCGTCGGGAAGCGAATCCCACAGCACGAGGGCCAGGCGTGCGGCGACCGCGTGGTCGTCGTTGCGGCCCTGCGACTCCGGGTAGAGGAAGCGCGGCGAGGTCATTGTCGCCAGCACCGATCGCTTCACTGAGTCCTCCAGGGCGACCTCGGGCTTGAACCACACGTCCACCACGCGGTGACGGAGCTCGGCATCGAGGGGGCGCCGGAAGGCTCGTTCGGCGAATCGTGCGCAGAATTCCTGCATCCGGGGGCCGAGGTCGGCCCGGTTCGTCATTCCGGCCGGGATGTCGGCCATCCGACGCATGCGTGCCGCGACCCGCTCCGAGACCTCGGTGCCGGCGCGGGTGACCGAACGCCACCATTCCTTGGAGACCGAGGCGCCATGCTCGTAGCCGAGGCTGGCATCGTCGGCGGGAAAGGCGGTGCCGATGACCGGTGTCGCCGTGGAGGTCTCGGGAGACAGGACCGAGGCCGGGATGGGGGTCCAGGGCCCCTGGGGTGGCTTCCACTCCAGCCGCACGGCGGCGGTCTTCTCCTTGAACTTGAAGAAGTCGAGCCGGAGCGGGTAGCTGCGTCCGCCCAGCAGGTACAGCGAGCCCGATCCCTGCCGTTCCATGCCCCCGGAACTGACCCACAGGTCCACCAGTGCCGCCTCGCGCTTCGCGTCGGAATCGTCCCGTCGGTTGCTGTCGCCCGCTGCCAGGTCGGTGTTCACGTACAGGCGCGCCCCGTTGGGCGTGGTGACCCGGAACTGGTACTCGCCCGAATCCGGGGCCAGGAGCGATCCGCTCCAGGCGATGGAGAACTGGTCGGCCGTGATGCCCTCGACCGGCGACCCGGTCCCGAAGTCGAACCGCACGATGGGGTCGATCCGTTGGAGGACCGACTTTTCCTTCTTGTTCATCCCTTTGGACTGGAAGTACTCGGCCTGGAGTCCGCCGGATTTCGAGGCCTGCCGGACGGGGGTGAATCCACCGAGGAGGTCCGCGACCGATTCGCGGTAGCGCCGTTGGGTCAGGCGGGCGAACTCCACCCGCGAGGGGTTGTTCCGGGCGCGGGCCTCGGGCGAGTAGAAGGCCCCGTGGATGTACTCGGCGACCGCCCGGGCGTCGGCCTCCGGGGTCTTCTCTTTGCGGTCGTCGGGCATGGTGCGGTGGATGTACCGCGCGAGCGCCGACACGGACTGCTCGCCATGCAGCGTCTCATCGTACTTGCCGGCGACGCCCTCGCCCATGGGACCATGGCACCGCGCGCATTCCTGGCGGTAGATGGCCTCGCCGGAACGGGAGCCGCTCGCGGCCAACCCTCCGGAATCGGAGCCGCCGGTCCGGCGTCCGGCGCAGGCGGCCAGGGTGAGGCCCACCGCGATCCAGGATGCCCATTGAAAACGTCTCATCCGCACTGGCTTCCCTTCTTCGAAAAAACGCCCGGGATCAATGGCCATTTTTTGTTTCCGCGAGGCCTGCGTTTGGCGGCAGGCCTTCATCTGCGGAATCCCGCGTCCGGGGAGGCCAAGAGCCCCCATCGAGACAAGGGGGCTTGTCATTTTGCGCTTCGCTCGGGATGGCTTTGGCAGCACGCTCGTTTGACAGCCTTCTCCAATGAAAAAACGATCCTGGAAAATCGCCGGAATCAACTTCGACCACTTCCACATGGGCGACCTGCTTCGGTACGCCCACGAGCATCCGAATGCCGAGATCGTCGGCATCAGCGACGAGCAACCGGCTCGAATGGAGGAAGCGATCCGCAAGGGCCTGGTCCGCCGGGATCAGGCCTTCACCGACTACCGCGAGTGTCTCGAAAAAACCAAGCCCGACGTCGTGCTGCTGTGCCCCGCGGCCTCGAAGCATGGCGAATGGGTCAAGAAGGTGGCTCCCTACGGCGCGCACCTGATGGTCGAGAAGCCCTTCGCCGCCTCGCTCAAGGAGGCCGACTCGATGGTCCAGTGCATGCGCAAGGACCAGCGCCTGATGATCAATTGGCCGCTGCAATGGGTGGCTTCGCACCGCAAGTCCTACGAG
>CAIOKD010000189.1 GCA_903858835.1 uncultured Verrucomicrobiota bacterium | reverse complement strand
CAGTGGCAGAAGAACCGTGTCGACATCCCGGGCGCCACCCTCCCGGACTACACCACCCCGCCCACGACCCTCTGGGATCTCGGCAGCGAATACCGGTGCGTGGTGTCCAACGCCTTCGGCCTCGCCCGCAGCCATCCCGGTCGCCTCCATGCGGCCCCCGGTCCAGGGAATCCGACAGGTTGACCGGTCGCGATGATGAAGGTGTGCCTTTACGGAGAGGCCTGGTCTTCAGGCACCAGATTATTCAACGGTTTGGCGAAGGAACCGTCGGCTTGGAACTCAAGCAAAACGACAAGCGTCCGATGCGATAAAAAACGGGGAAACGGTGCCTGAGAAGGAAGAGTTGGTGCCCACGACAGGACTTGAACCTGTACGATGTTACTCACTAGAACCTGAATCTAGCGCGTCTGCCAATTCCGCCACGTGGGCGACACCGGAGGCAAAATCGGCGATGCATGCCTTGGGAACAAGGCTTTTCTCCAATTTTTCTGTGGCCCGCATGCAATACTTCTCACCAACCACGAACCGCCAATTCCGCTGGCCTTGCGGCGGGCGGTTCGCAAACTCGGGTGCATGAAGCTCTCCCGTGCGGTTCTTCTCGCGGCCACCGCCCTGCCGCTCGCCTTGGCCGATTCCGTGGTCCCCAAGGCCGCCGACGGGCGTGCGCTCAACCTGGGATTCGAGGCGGGAGATCTGCGCGATTGGCAGGCCTCGGGCGCGGCCTTCGACCAGTTACCCATCCGGGGGGATGTCGTCGCCAAACGCCGTTCCGACATGAAGTCGAACCATGACGGCGACTTCTGGATCGGCGGCTTCGAGCGCACCGGCGACGACCCCAAAGGCACGTTGACCTCGGTCCCCTTCAAGGTAACCCACCCCTGGGGGAGCTTCTGGATCGCCGGCGGCCCGTGGCCCGAGACTCGGGTCGAGCTGGTGGATTCGGCCACCGGCCAGGTCTTCTTCAAGATCTCCGGCTACGAGAATGAAACCCTGCGCCCGGTCGTGGTGGAACTGAAGGGGCTGATGGGCAAGCAGATCCTCATCCGCCTGGTGGATGACCGCTCGGGCCACTGGGGACACCTGAACTTCGACAACTTCCGCTTCCATTCCGAGCGTCCGGTTCTGGCGAACGAATTGACCCTGAAGGATACAGCCAAGAACACGCCGCCCCCTGCTGATCAGGTCCTCTTCGCCGGACTGTCGGCCGCCGACGCCGCCGCCAAGGCCACCCTGCCCTCCGGCTTCGCGATGCATGTCTTCGCCTCCGAGCCCGACATCCGGAACCCGATCGCCTTCTGCGAAGACCACCGGGGCCGCCTCTGGGTCGCCGAGGGGCTCAGCTACCCCAAGCGCGTGGGGCACCCGCCCGCCCAGGGCTCACCCGAGCAGATCCGCAAAGACATCTTCAGCGGCAAGGATCGCATCTTGGTCTTCGAGGACACCGACGGTGACCACAAGGCCGACAAGCGCACGGTCTTCCTCGAGAATGTGAACCTGATCTCCGGCATGGAGTTCGGTTTCGGCGGACTGTGGGTCGGCGCAGCCCCCTACCTGATGTTCATCCCCACCGCCGACGGCGATGCGCCCAAGCCGGCGGGTGATCCGAAGATTCTCCTCGATGGGTGGAACTACACCGCCGACACCCACGAAACGCTCAACACCTTCAACTGGGGGCCCGACGGCTGGCTCTACGGCTGCCATGGCGTGTTCTGCCCGTCCCACGTCGGCAAGCCCGGGGCCGCCGAGAAGGATCGCCAGTGGGTCGATGCCGGGGTCTGGCGCTACCACCCGGTGACGCACCGCTTCGAGATCTTCACCGAGGGCGGCAGCAACCCGTGGGGCATCGACTTCGACGAACACGGCAACCTGTGGTCCGAGATGTGCGTCATCCCGCACCTCTTCCACATGATCCAGGGGGCCCGCATCTTGCGCCAAGGGGGCGAGCACTACGCCTACAATGCCGACGAAGCCCTGCGGAATTCCAAGCACCGCGACAGCCGGAGCCGGAAGCCGATCTTCCCCTACGTGTATGAAGACATCGGCACCCATGCCGATCACGTGCACTGGGCTGGTGCGGCAGGTCCGCACGCCGCCAACGGGCGCAGCGACGCCATGGGCGGCGGCCATGCCCATGCCGGCATGCTCTGCTATCTGGGCACCAGTTGGCCGGCCCAATACCGGAATAACCTCATCATCGGAAACATCCACGGCCAACGGATGAACATGGACATCCCCCAGGCCCGGGGCTCCGGCTACGTCGGCAAGCACGGACCGGACTTCCTCAACTTCAACGACCGCTGGTCGCAGACCCTGAACCAACGCCTCGATCCGGACGGCAGCGCCTACATCATCGACTGGTACGACGCCAACCAGTGCCACCACGGCCGCGATGAAGGCCATGACCATTCCAGTGGCCGCATCTACAAGATCGTCTACCAGAACCAACCGATGGTGCGCACCAACCTCGCGACGCTGACCCCGGCACAGCTGGTGTCGCTCGTCGGCTCCAAGAACGAATGGCTCAGCCGCCATGCCCGTCGCGTGCTGCAGGAGCGGGTGGCCACCGCCGGCGCCCAGGAATCGGTGGACGACCTGCCGGCCGGCATCCGCGACTACGCCCGCATCCGCAAGGCGGCTGAGAAGGTGCCCGCACTGGAGTCCCTGCACGATGCCGTGGACGGTTCAGGCGACGTGGCCTCCCGGCTTCGCGCCCTGTGGACCCTGCACCTGACCGGCCGCATCCTGCCCGAGGACGCCGCCCGCTGGATCCGCGACCCCGAGCCCCAGATCCGGGCTTGGACCGTCCAGACCTTCTTCGAGCACTCCGGCATGCTCTTCACCGAATCGACCTTCGAGCAGTTGGCCGGCAGCTCCGTGGAGGCCCTGGCCGCCCTCGCCGCCGAAGACCCCTCCCCGGTCGTGCGCCGCGCGGTGGCCAGCGCCGCTCAGCGGGTGCCGGTGGCCCAACGTTGGGACATCCTCAAGGGACTGCTCCGCCACGGTGAAGACGCCACCGACTTCAACCTGCCCCTGCTCTATTGGTATGCCACCGAAGGCCCGGTCTCGACCGATGCCGACCGCGCGGCCGAACTCCTGAAGGACTGCAAGATCCCCAAGGTGCGCGAGTTCATCGCCCGCCGCCTGACCCAGATGGCGTTGGCCAAGAACTGAGCCGGGGGCACCGACCGCGTCACCGGGACCGCGCCCTGCCCTTTCGACGGGCCTTGGCATCGTCGGCGCGGGCGCGGGCCCCGGCCCCGGGACTCCGGGTCTCGGCACCGCTGAGGCGGCTCTTCAATTCGCGGATCTGATCCCGCAGCAGTGCGGCCTTCTCGAACTCGAGATTGTTGGACGCCTCGATCATCTCGCCCTCCAGCTCCCGGATCGTCTCGGTGAGATCGATCTGGGCGACGCTGCCTTCCAGCACCGCCGCCGCCGCCTGCCGACCGGAGCCCGCGCTGCTGAGCCCCTCCTCGATGCTGCGCTTCACGCTGCGCGGAGTGATGCCGTGGGCCTTGTTGTGGGCCAACTGCTTCTGCCGCCGGTATTCGGCGACCGCGAGGAACTTCTGGATGCTCTGGGTCCGGTTGTCGGCGTAAAGGATCACCCGGCCGTTCACATGCCGGGCGCCGCGGCCGGCTGTCTGGATCAGGCTCGTCGTGCTCCGCAAGTAGCCCTCCTTGTCGGCATCGAGGATGGCCACCAATGAGACCTCCGGGAGATCGAGCCCCTCGCGCAGCAGGTTGATACCGATGAGCACATCGCACTCTCCCTTCCGCAAAGCCCTCAGGATCTCGACCCGCTCGATGGCGTCGATCTCGCTGTGCAGGTACCGCACGTTCACCCCGAGATCGCGGAGGTAGTCGGTCAACTCCTCGGCGGTCCGCTTGGTGAGCGTGGTCACCAGCACCCGCTCCCCGCGCTCGATGGTGGTCCGCGCCTCGTGCAGCAGGTCGTCGATCTGTCCTTTCAACGGCTTGATCTCGACCACCGGATCCACGAGCCCGGTCGGCCGCACGATCTGCTCGGCCACGTTGCTTGGGCCGGCCCAGCCCATCTCCAGCGGTCCCGGGGTCGCACTGATGTGCACCGCCTGCCCCATGAGCGAGCGGAACTCGTCGAAATTGAGCGGCCGATTGTCGAGGGCGCTGGGCAGGCGGAACCCGTGCTCCACCAGCACCTTCTTGCGCGCCATGTCGCCGGCGTACATGCCGCCCACCTGCGGCAGCGTTGCATGCGACTCGTCGACCAAGAGCAGGTAATCCTCCGGGAAGAAGTCCATCAGGGTCCCGGGCCGGGATCCCGGGGGCCTGCCCGTGATGTGGCGGGAGTAGTTCTCGATGCCTGAGCAAAAACCCAACTCCTGCAACTGCTCGAGATCGAACTCGCAGCGCATCTTGATCCGCTGAGCCTCGAGCAGCTTGCCATCCTTCTCGAACTCGGCGATCCGCAGGCCCAGTTCCTCGCGGATGGAGAGCACAGCCGCGTTGATCTTCTCCTGCGGCGTGGCGAACTGCTTGCTGGGGAAGATGTTGATCGCCTGGAGCGACTCCAGGGCGTCGCCGGTGAGCGGATCGAACCGCGTGAACCGTTCCAATTCCTCGCCGAAGAACTCGATGCGCAGGGCGTCTTCGGTGTAGGCCGGGTGCAGTTCCACCACATCGCCGCGCACCCGGAACTTGCCGCGGGTGAGGTCGAAGTCGTTGCGGGAGTACTGGAGATCCACCAACCGGGCCAGCAACTGCTCGCGGCTGAGCGACTGCCCGATGCGCAGAGGCACCACCATGCTCTCGTAATCACGCCGGTCTCCGATGCCGTAGATGCACGACACCGACGCCACCACCAGCACATCGCGCCGGGACAGCAGCGAGTTCATCGTCGACAAGCGCAACCGCTCGATCTCCTCGTTCACACTGCTGTCCTTCTCGATGAAGGTGTCGGTGCGCGGGATGTAGGCCTCTGGCTGGTAGAAATCGAAGTAGCTGACGAAGTATTCGACTGCGTTGTCGGGGAAGAAACTCTTGAACTCGGCGTAGAGCTGGGCTGCCAGCGTCTTGTTGTGCGACAGCACCAGTGCGGGCCGCCCCATCTGGGCCACCACATTGGCCATGGTGAAGGTCTTGCCCGATCCGGTGACTCCGAGCAGCACCTGATGCGTCTCCCCGCGTTGCAATCCGGCCACCAGCTTGGCGATCGCCGCCGGCTGATCCCCCGCCGGCGCATACTCGGATTTCAACTGGAACAGGCTCTCGGACACGTGCTGCTGAAACTAGCCAACGGTCACAGCGAGAGAAAGCCTGCGAAAGCGATGCCCGATCCACGGCAAACGCCGACCGGAATGATTTCATCGTGAATTTCCCTGTGCTCTGAACCGTTTGCTTCCGTGGCAGACCTCTTTAAGGTCTGCCCACCTCTCCTATGCAGACCGACTCGACCGGAACGGATCTCAATCGCCGCACGTTCTTCAAGGGCGCTTCCATGGCCAGCATGCTGGCGTTGATGGGGGCCGTTCCCATCACGGCCGAGGAGGCCAACAAGGCCGCCGGCGACAAGAACCTGCCACCGCCCAAGGCCGATCCGAACTACAAGGAGAAGCCCGTGGGGCCGCCGGTGAAATTCGGGGTCATCGGCCTGGGGCCGCAGGGGCGCGACATCATCACCCACCTGAACAAGCTGCCCAATGCGCCGGTGGTGGCCATCTGCGATTCCTACAAGTCCACCCTCAAGCGAGCCGCCGACTCGGCCCCGAATGCCAAGGGCTACGCCACGGCCGAGGAACTCCTCGCCGACGCGAATGTCCAGGCCGTGGTGATCGCCACGCCCACGCACCAGCACAAAGACCTGGCCCTCGCCGCGATGAAGGCTGGCAAGCACGTGTACCTCGAGGCTCCCATCGCGCACACCATCGAGGACGCCCGGGCCATCGCCCAGGCCGCCGCTGCCCTGCCCGCCAAGCAGACCTTCCAAGTCGGCATGCAATTCCGAGAAAACCCCCAGCACCACCACGTGCTGAAGTTCATCCGAACCGGCGCAACCGGGAAGCCGGCCATGAGCCGGGGCCAGTGGAACAAGAAGACCAACTGGCGCAAGGCCTCGCCCAATCCCGATCGCGAAAAGGCCCTGAACTGGCGGCTCTACAAGGACACGTCGCTTGGGCTGGTCGGTGAGATCGGCATCCACAGCCTCGACACGGCCGGATGGTACCTCGGCAGCGCACCCGTCTCGGTGACCGGCTTCGGCGGCATCACCCAGTGGCAGGACGACCGCGAGGTGGCCGACACGGTCCACGTGGTGGTGGAGTTCGCCAACGGCGTCCGCCATTCCTGGAGCGCCACGCTGGCCAACTCGTTCGAAGGCGAACACGACATCTATTTCGGGGCCTCGGCCGCGGTGCTGATTCGCGACAATCGGGCCTGGATGTTCAAGGAATCCGACGCCGAGCTGCTCGGCTGGGAGGTCTACGCGCGCAAGGAAGACTTCCTGACCGATTCCGGCATCGCCCTGGTGGCCAACGCGACCAAGATCCTGGCCCAAGGCAAGAAGCCGGCCGAGGCGGCCTCGGAGACCGACTCTCCCGTGCGCTATGCGCTCGAGAAGTTCGTGGAGCACGTCAACGACGGCACCAAACCCGAGGCGAGTGCCGAGGTGGGCTACCGGGCGGTGGTGCTGGCGGCCAAGGCTCAGGAGGCGGTGCTCAAGGGCGGCCGCGTGGAAATCCCCAAAGACCTGCTCAACGTCTGAGGCCATCGCACGGGGGCGTTTGTCGCATTGCACCGGACGGCCCGCCCCGTAACGTGCCCGCATGTCCCGCTCCCCTGCCCGAACGCCGCTCTGGAAACGTCTGCTCCGCGGGTTGGCGGTATTGGTCGTTGTGCTGGTCGTTGCCATGCTGGCCCGGTTCATCTGGGTCACACGCGATCGCCAGCCTGGCTACACGGTCGAACTGCACCACGCGCATCCGGCAACGCCCGGAGCGGCGGGCCCGCTGAAGGCCGGGTTCGGTCGGCGCGATCTCAACCCCGATCTCAACAATCCGGCCGAGCCCGTCTGGATGGCCGGGTTCAGCCAAGGCCGTTCGGCGACCAACATCCACGACAACCTGGAGGCGGTGGGCGTGGTGATCGACAACGGCCAGCGCCGGATCGCCCTGGTATCGATCGATGCCATCGGGTTCTTCCACGACGACGTGGTCGCGGTCCGCAAACGGATCCCAGCCGACTTGAAGGTCGATTACACGATCGTCTGCTCGACCCACAATCATTCGACGCCCGATCTCCTGGGGCTGTGGGGGCCCGACCCGCTCCATTCCGGGGTCAACCCTCGCTACCGGGAGCAGGTCATCGCCGCCTGCGTCGGGGTGGTGGAAGATGCCGTCCGCTCGCTCAAGCCAGCCCGCATGGCGGCCCATGAGTTGACCGTGTCGCCCGCGGGCCTGGTGGCCGACACGCGCAAGCCCGAGGTGTACGATCCGGACGTGCGGGTCCTGCACTTCCTGGGAGCCGACGACGGGCGGACGCTCGGCACGCTCGTGGGCTGGGCCAACCATCCCGAGACCCCGTGGTCGAACAATCGCGACATCACGGCCGATTTCCCGGGGATCATTCGGGAATCGCTCGAGAAGGGCATCCGCTACGGGGGCACCACGCACAAGCCCGGGCTCGGCGGCATCCATGTCTATGTGAATGGCGCGGTGGGCGGCCTGATGACGACCCATCCCTCGGTCACGGTGCACGACCCGTTCCTGAAGACCGATTTCAAGGAACCGTCCCATGACAAGACCCGGGCCGTGGGCAATCAGATCGCCTCGCGCATCCTCGACCGCATCGCGTCGGCCAAGGATGCCGGCGTGGGCTCGCTGCCGATCGGGATCGAGGCCAAGACGCTGGACCTGCCGCTGCGGAACAAAGGCTTCATGGCTGCGTCGCTGCTGGGCCTTCTGGAACGGGGGCATAGCCGCTGGCTGCACTTCCGGACCGAGGTGGGCATCCTGCGGCTCGGGGAGGTCTCGATGGCATGCATCCCCGGCGAGGTATATCCGGAGATTGTGAACGGCGGGATCGTCCGCGCACCCGGCGGCGACTACGACATCGAGCCCCTCGAGGTGCCGCCGCTGCGCGAGCTGATGCCGGGCCGGGTGAAGTTTGTGCTGGGCCTGGCCAACGACGAGATCGGCTACATCCTGCCGAAGTCGGAGTGGGACACCGAGCCACCGCACCTCTTCGGGGCCAAGGGTGCGCCGTATGGTGAGGTCAATTCGGTGGGGCCCGATACCGCGTGGATCCTGCACCAGGCCCTACGCCGTCAGTGCGAGGCCCTGAAATAGGGCTTCGGGCCCGCATCCGGGCTTGAGATGCGTTACGCGGTCTGGGTTCATTGACCGACCCCGCCATGAGTGCCCCGACCGAAGCCACCTCGTTCCGTGACCTGACCTCCCATCAGAAGAAGTCCGGCCTGGCCGCGTGGCTCGGGTGGATGTTCGACGGGCTGGACATGCACATCTACACGCTGGTCGCGACTCCGTTCGTGGCTCAGCTGTTGGCCCTGCCCCGCACCGACAAGCAGGTCGGCGAAAAGGGCGCGCTCATCAACGCGGCGTTCCTGATCGGTTGGGCCCTGGGTGGCGCTTTCTTCGGGCGCGTGGGAGACCTGATGGGCCGGAGCCGGGCCCTGTGCCTGACCATCCTGTGTTATGCGGGCTTCACAGGATTGTCGGCCATCTCCACCGAGTGGTGGCACCTACTGGTGTTCCGATTCCTCTCCGCCCTGGGCATCGGTGGGGAATGGGCCGTGGGGGCCTCGCTGCTCTCGGAAACCTGGCCCAAGCGTTGGCGCCCCTGGATCGCCGCCACCCTCCAGACGGCCGTCAACATGGGGGTGCTGCTGGCTTGCTTCTTTGGGTACCTCTTCGAGAACACTGAGCCGCGCTACATCTTCCTCGTGGGGGTCCTCCCGGCGCTGATCGTGCTGTGGATCCGGCGGGCCGTACCCGAAACCGAAGAATGGCACACCGCACGGGCAGGTTCCGAAAAACCACCCGGCCTGACCGACCTGTTCCGAGGCAAGGTGGCCAAGACCACCTGGATCGTCCTCCTCATCTGCGGTGTTTCGCTCACCGCCCACTGGACCTTCATGTTCTGGCAGCAGAAGTACATCCGCGACCTGCCCGAGGTGCGTGACCTGTCCTCGGCCGGCCAGAACCGGGCCGCGGTGATCGCCCTGATGATCCTCATGGCCGGATCGATCCTCGGCAATTATGCGGCGGCGGCGGTCGCGCGGGCTGTGGGCTATCGGAAGGCGGTGGTGTCATTCTGCCTGGTCTATGGCGCAGCCATGGGTGTGACCTTCCTGGCACCGCGGGATCACGCGACAGTGCTCGCGGGCTTCTTCATCATCGGCTTGTGCCAGGGCGTCTTCGGGCTCTTCACCATGTGCCTGCCGCCGCTCTTCCCCACCCTGCTCCGGACCACCGGCGCCGGGTTCTGCTACAACATCGGCCGACTCATCGCTGCCGGAGGCACGGTCTTCTTTGGCCTGTTCACCAAGGTCGGCGACGTCCGGCAGGCCCTGCTCTATGCGGCCATCCTCTTCGTGCCGGCCGCCGGCATCGCCTGCTGGCTGCCCGAGCCGAAGGATTGATCCGCCTTCTAGCCAGACGGACCCTCCCCCAACCACTCACAACTGCGAGTCGGGGTGCTTGTGGTCCAGTTGCTTCGGCCGGCGGTCCACGGTGTCGGTCGGGATCTTGTCGGCGAATTGACCGGTGTCGCCCAATTCGGCCTGAAGCCTGACAATCCGCGCCTTGAGGTCGGCCAT
>CAIOKD010000188.1 GCA_903858835.1 uncultured Verrucomicrobiota bacterium | reverse complement strand
GGCGAGTTCGCAGCCGACCTCATGCCCCAGGTCTCCTGCACGCAGTTCGGCCTCCTCTGGCGGGTGGCCCCTGGAGCCAAGCCGGGCGAGGCGGAAACAGGTCTCGAGCTCGTCATCGAACCCCGCGAGGGACGGGCCCGGATCCGACGCCTCACCCCCACGGGCGAGGAGACCCTGGCGCGCTGGGAGAACCCAATGCTTCAAAACGAACGGATCCCGCTGCGCCTGGTGCTCACCCGGGATCGGTGTCGCGTCTTCTTCAACGGTGCCCAGGAGCCTTCGATGGAGGCGTCCCTTCCGACCTCGGTGCCCACCCCGGGCAACCTCGGCCTCCGGGCGTGGGGGGCAGCGGTGAGCCTCGACCATGCCCGGTGGACCGCCGGGGGTTCGGAGATCGCGCTCTGGAACCGACTTACCGGCGACTGGGCCCGGAGGAAAGCCCTCGAGTCCGTCTGCCGGATGGTCCTCAATCTCAACGAAGTGGCCTATGTCGACTGATCCCCTTCCCTCCGGCGCAGACCTCTGCTGCGGTTCCCGTCGGGATTTCCTCGCCCAGTTCGGGGCCGGCTTCACCGGCATGGCCCTGTCCGGACTGCTCCAGGCCGATGGGTTCTTCGATCGCCCCGACGTCGCCCGGTCGCTGGGCCAGGATCCGATGCGGGTGCGTCCGCCGCACCATCCGACGAAGGCCAAGGCCTGCATCTTCCTGTTCATGTACGGGGGGCCGTCCCAGATGGACCTCTTCGACTACAAGCCCGAGCTGAACCGTCGACACGGACAGACCGCCTCCCTCGAGCAACGCCGGCGCGACGTGAAGCCCGGCACCCTGCTCGGCTCGAAGCGGA
This sequence comes from uncultured Verrucomicrobiota bacterium, assembly GCA_903858835.1. Lineage (GTDB taxonomy): Bacteria > Verrucomicrobiota > Verrucomicrobiia > Limisphaerales > UBA9464 > SXXZ01. The sequence continues at coordinate 748 of CAIOKD010000188.1, read as the reverse complement.
CCTTCCGCCAACATGGGCAATCGGGCCTCTGGTGCAGCGACGTCCTGCCGCATCTCTCCGGCCACATGGACAAGCTCGCCGTGGTCAAATCGCTCTACGCCGACTCCTTCGCCCACGGTTCGGCGATGATCCAGATGAACAGCGGCCGGGTCCTCCAGGGATGGCCCTCGATGGGTTCGTGGATGTCCTACGGGCTCGGCTCGTCGAATGCCAACCTGCCCGGCTATGTCGTGATGCTGGATCCCCGGGGCGGACCGATCAGCGGTGCCGCCAACTGGTCGAGCGGCTTCATGCCCGCCGCCTACCAGGGCACGGTGTTCCGGGCGTCGGGGAACCCGATCCTCAACCTCGACCCGGCCGACGCCACCCCGGCAGCCGCACAGCGGGACATCATCTCCACCCTGAACGACCTCAACGCGGGGCATCTGGCGAGCCGTCCCGGCTATTCCGAGCTGCAGGCCCGGATCGCCAGCTACGAGCTCGCCTTCCAGCTCCAGCGGAGTGCGCCGGACGCCCTCGACCTGTCCCGCGAATCCACCGGGACCCTCGAACGGTACGGGATACACGAGTCCAAACCCGACACCCACCCGCTCGCGTTGGGCCCCGCTCCCTTCGGCCGCCAATGCCTCATCGCGCGCCGACTGGTCGAACGCGGGGTCCGGTTCATCCAGATCTACCACGGCGGTGGCCACCAGCAGCAGAACTGGGACGCCCACAACGGGGTCGAGGAGAACCTCCGGATCCACGG
>CAIOKD010000187.1 GCA_903858835.1 uncultured Verrucomicrobiota bacterium | reverse complement strand
CCGGGCTGATCGTGGCGTCCATAGACGCCGCGGAGCTTGCAAGGCGAGCGCCTCGCAGGGGAGGGCTCCGGACCAAGGCACGAACCATCCAGCTGCGCGGTCGGAAGCACCTCGGCTTGAGCTCCCGATTCGGCGGCTCCCGCGATCGAGCCCCGCGGCGTCTCTGGACGCCACGCACGGTCCCAACCGCGGATTCGACCCTTTTGCGCCTTTTGCGGCCCTGCTCCTAGCTCTCATTGATGCCGCTGGGCGGCTCGTACCTCTGCTAGCCCGCAAAATCCATGATTCCCCCAGGCCTCCCCGGCACCGTTCAGCGCCGCTCCCGGTACCAGCCGAAAAAGGCCACGGCGAGGGCGGCCATCGCGCCAAAGACGCCCACCAGCTTCATCATCACCCCGGCCAGCAACTGGTCATCCGCCGCCGAGAAATTCGGGAACAGGCGGGGAGCGTATTCGTACGTGGGATAGAGTACGTCGTGGCTGAAGGTGATGTAGGCGAACACCGGCGTCATCGCGATGAGGACCCCCAGCAGGTACACCATCTGCACCCCGGGGCGGCGCGGGGGCAGGACCTTGGAAGGACTGAACAACGGCCACCAATAGAGCAGCGCCGCCCCGAAGAACATCAGGTGCTCGATGATGTGCACCAGCCGGTCCTGCAGCGCCCAATCGTAGAGCATCGGCGCGTGCCAGGCCCCGACGACGATCGTATACGTTGATCCCGCGATCAAGGGATGGGTCGCCAGCCGCAGCACCGGATGCAACCCGGGAGCCCCGAGCACCGGGTCAATCATCCAGGCGGGCAGCCCCCGCAGGAAGAGGATGGCGGCCGGATAGATCATCAGCTGGTGCTGCAGCATGTGGGCGCTGAACAGGTAGCGCTCGGCGACCTGGTCGAGGGGTGAGCCCACGGCGAGATAGAAGAACAGCAGTCCGGAATAGAACTGCACGGCCTGACCCAGCGGCCAGCGCGTCCCAGGGGCGAGCCGCGCCCGGAACGGGCCCGCCAGCACGGCCCAGAGCCAGCCGGCAATCACGAGCCCCCCGATGAGCCAGGGTTCATTGTGCCAATGGCGCCAGTCGATCATACGGGATTCCGGCGGACCGGGAGGGATGCAGGCAGCGGGCGATGCACGGGTGGTGGGGGCGGAAGGACGCGCCGAAACTGCCGCGCCGCAACTCGGATCGACCTAGGCGCAAAAAAACCCGGTCCCGCGCCAGGGCGGAACCGGGTGGAAAGGGCGGCCTCCCGGTCAGGAGGTCGGGAGGGGCTGGCTCGGCTCGGGGTAGTTGAGCGCCAGCAGGGCCCAAACCGTGCCGGAGGCCAGCACCAGACCGATGAAGAACAGGATCGTGCAAAACGGCTTATCCCACCGCAGGTGCATGAAGTAGAAGATCACGAACAGGAACTTCACCAGCGAGAGGACCACCAGGGAGGCCACGAGCACCCACTTCGGGAAGGGCAGGAACACGGCGACGATCTCGACGCCGGTGATGACCGCGAGGAGCATCGCGATCTGCACGTAGATCTGGAACTTGCTCTCGTCGTGGCCGTGGTCCTCGGCGTGACCGCCGGCGGAATGGGAAGGGGCGCTCATGGGATCAGAGGTATTCGAGCAGGTAGACGGCAGTGAAGATCACGATCCAGACGATATCGACGAAGTGCCAGTAAAGGCCCATCGACTCGACATCGATCGCATTGGCCTCGCCGAAGGCAACGGGGCCGCGGGGCCGGGCGAACCAGGCGCAGGCCCCGAGGGCGGCAAGGGCACCGGCCAGCGCCAGGAACTCCGCCTTCACGAAATGACCCGCGGCGGCCCCCAGGGAAGGCTCCACTTGGATCGCATGCACCAGCCCGAGCGTGACCTTCAGGCACAGGCCCAGGAAGGCGAGCAGGGCCAAAGCGTGAAGCAACTGGTGCGAAAGCCACGTCCGCTGCGCCGAGCCCGCGCCCGGCTTGAAGGAGCGGACGTACATCAGCGTCAGCCAGAGGACCCCGATCGCCACGTGGCAGCCGTGGGTGCCGGTGAGGGTATAGAAGGTCGTCCCGAGCAGGCTGTTCGAGAGCGTCATCTTCTTGTCCACCACAAAGTGCTGGAACTCGTAGACCTGGCACCCGAGGAAGATCATTCCGAAGAAGATCGTCGTCAGCAGCGACCACCGGCAGCTCCGGACGTTGCCCTTCTGGATGGCGGTGACGGCCAGCGCCATCATCAGCGAGGACATCAGGAGGATGAAGGTGGAGAAGGACGTCAGCTCCACGCTGAAGACGGCCTTGGGATCCAATCCTCCCGCGGGCGGGTGGAGGCGGTAGACGAGGTGCGTGGCGATCAGCACCCCGAAGAACATGCAGTCCGAAGCCAGAAACGCCCACATGAGCAGCTTCTTGTTCGGAATGCCCGTCGACGTGGACGGGTCGTGGTGGTGATCGATCGAAGCGGAGGCCGCGTGGCTGCTCATGGGAGGTGGGGGCGGGGATCAGTGCTTGCCGTGGCCGTGGTCCTGCTCGTGGTCCTTGACCGGCTTGCCGTCCTTGTCGAGGTGCAGGTGGTAACCCTCGTTGCCCTCGAGCGACCAGAAGTAGATGCCGACCAGGGTCACCAGGCCGCCGAGGAGCGACAGGCCCAGCTTCCAATGGATGCCGGGCACGTCCCACTTCGCCTCGAAGGCGGTGGAGCCGATGCCGACGATGAGGAGGCCGAAGCTGGCGACGAAGGGCCAGATCGAGCTGAAGGGCATATGGATGCCGCCGTGGTCGGCCTCGGCCTTCTCGGCGACCGCCCGCTCCGCGGCGATCTGCTCGCGATTGTTCTTCTCGTACCAGAAGGCGTCGCGCGCGTGGACCGTGGGGATGACGCGGAAGTTGTATTCGGGGGGCGGATTGGGGATCGACCACTCGAGCGTGCGGCCATCCCAGGGATCGCGGCCGACCTTCTCGCCCTTGTAATAGGTGTAGATCATCACCGCGAAATAGACGGCGATGCCAATGCCCAGGACAAAGGCGCCGATGGAGGCGATGTAGTTGGCGGTGTTCCAGCCCAGGTTCGGATCGTAGGTGAACGTGCGGCGGGGCATGCCGTTCAGCCCGAGGAAGTGCATCGGGAAGAACGTGACGTTGAAGCCGACGAAGATGATCCAGAAGGAGAGCTTGCCCCAGAACTCGCTCACCTTGCGGCCGAACATCAGGGGGAACCAGTAATGGATGCCCGCCAGCAGGGCGAAGATCGACCCGCCGATCAGCACGTAATGGAAGTGGGCGATGACGAAATAGGAGTCGTTCTGCTGGGTGTCCGCCGGGGCCGCCGAGTGCATCACGCCGGAGAAGCCGCCGATCATGAACATCCAGACGAAGCCGAGGGCGAACATCATCGGGGTGCGCATCATCAGGCGCCCGCCCCACATCGTGCCGATCCAGTTGAAGATCTTCACGCCGGTCGGGACCGCGATGGCCATCGTGGCGAGCGCGAAGGCCGCGGTCGCCACCGTGCCCATCCCGGTGGTGAACATATGGTGG
>CAIOKD010000186.1 GCA_903858835.1 uncultured Verrucomicrobiota bacterium | reverse complement strand
CCGCTGGAGGCGGTGAGGAAGACCTTGTCGCCGAGGATCAACGGCGAGGACAGCCCACGCCCGGGCAGCGGCACCGACCAGGTCACAGTGTTCGAGTCCAATCGGACCGGGACTCCGGATTCGCTGGAGAGCCCGTCACCATTCGGACCCCGGAATTGGGTCCAATCGGCCGCAGCAAGAGAGCCGGCCAGTGTCAGGGCCGCGGTCAGGTGGAGAGAACGTTTCATGGATCGTGGATCGGTCAGCGAGGTTCGGGAATGGGTCAGCGGGTGGAGACGATCGGGGTGCCCTGCTCGTCGGTGACCCGGAGCTGGAATTCCCATTCTTTGGCCCAGTCTTGCGTCTGCTCGTTCTGGGCACACTTGACGAGGATCACATTTTTGCCGGCCTTCAGCGACACGGCCATGCGGTATTGGTCGATCTCGGCCGATCGATGGTATTCATCACGTCCGAAGATCAGGGTGCCATTCACCCAGACCTTCCAGCCGTTCTTGCAGCCAAGACGCACCTGAGCCGGCCGGGCGGCATCGGACCAGAACTCGGCGACGGCGTAGCCCACCGCTCCCTTCAGCGGCGAGATCGCTTGATTGAAATCGACCAGGCCGTACTCGCTGCGGGTCTCATACGGAAACCACTTCACCGGCCCGGACTTGCCAGGCAGCTCCGCCCCCGGATCGAGCCGCTCTTCCGGCGGATACACCTTGGCGAAGCCCGCCTCGCCTGTGTTGTCGAAGGGCCCGATCAAGCGCCACTTCGAGACCCAACCGAAGGCCTTGGCCAGGTCCACCTTGTCGCCGAGGTCCTGCAGACGCTTGGCGATGTCCTCGATCTGGTCGGCCTCCCGCGAATACCCCAGGGCCTGGCGGTAGGTCGCGATCGCGGAGGCCTTCGCCGAGCTGTTGGTCTGCCCGGCTGCGCGACCCATGAGCTGGGCGACGGCCTCCCGACGCAATTCGGATCCGGGATCCTGGAGGAAGTCGGGCAGCATGGCCTGCGCACGCGCCGCGTCCACCCGCTGGATCAGTTCAAAGGCCAGGCGACGGGCCCGCGGATGATGCCGCGTGTCGCGGAGCACTTTCTCGAGCGAGGGGATGGGCAACCGACCGCCCGAAGCGGTCTCGCGCTGCACGGCCGCCTCGATCGCGGCCCGGATCCAATTCAGGGCGTAGTCGTTGGCTCCGTCCATGGCCACCAGCAGGTCGGGGATCTGGCCGGCCTTAGCCTTGGCCACCTCGTTCCACGCCGCCTGGGCCGCCGCGTTCCCCTGCCCTTCGGGCCCCACGGCCTTGAGTCGCTCGACCGAGGTCGCGAGTTTGCGCGGCAGGGCTGCCGCCGCATCACCGATCATGGACACCCCAAGCAAGGCCGCCGCGAGCACCGAATGCACTCTTCCCATGCCCGGAACCCTACCCGCCTCCGTGGGCAGGACAAGCCCCGCGCAGAAGTCGCCACGCGTAGACCCCGGCCCGCCTTTGGACTTTTCCAACGCCCTTCCCGAACGCTGAATCCAACGAGATGACCGACGCCGCTCCTGCGCCTCCTGCCGTGGTCCGCCTCGCCCGCTCGGCGATGGCCACGCGATTCGAGTGGGTGCTCTGGGGACAACCGCCCGAGCGACTGCGCGCCGCTGGCGAGGAGGCCCTGGATGAAATCGAGGCGATCGAAGCCGCCTTGAGCCGCTACCGGGCGCAATCCGACATCGGACGGGTGAACGCCGCTGCAGCCCATGCACCTGTACGAGTAGCTCCAGCGACCTTCCGATTGCTCCACCGGTGCCGTGAACTTTCGGCTGCCACGCAGGGAGCCTTCGAGATCACCGCAGGGGCCTTAGTGCGCGCGTGGGGCTTCGTGGGGGGCACCGGTGAACGGCCCTCGGCCGAGGCCTTGCGCCAGGCTCGGGCGACCTCAGGCTGGGATCGGGTTCATCTCGACCCGGCCACGCTGTCCGTGGCCTTCGATCGCCCGGGGGTCGAACTCGACCTCGGGGCCATCGGCAAGGGGTACGCGCTGGATCGGGCCGTGGCATTGCTGGACGAGTTGGAAGTGCCGAATGCACTCCTGCACGGCGGCACGAGCAGCATCGTCACCCGGGGGCTCGACCCCGCAGGACAACCGTGGCGGGTGGGCTTGCCCGACCGCCCGGGAGCCACGACGCGCGAGTCGATGACCTTGCAAGACGAGTCCCTCTCGATTTCGGCCGTCTGGGGCAAATCCTTCCACGATGGCGCCGAGGAGTGGGGGCATGTCCTGGATCCCCGCATCGGAGAACCGGTCCGAAGGGCCCGGTGTGCCGCAGTGACCGGCCCTGAAGCGACCCTTTCGGATGCTTTGTCCACGGCCCTGTTGGTCCTGGGGCCCGAAGGAAGGATCCTGATTGAAACGGCATTCCCGGGATACCGGTCGATCCATGTAGACTGAGAGTGATGCAATCCCACGATAGGATCCGCAGGGAGAGACCTGTTCCCGGGCGAGCGTTTCCGCTGCAGCGAGCGGACGATACAGGCCTGAAGAATCCTCAGCCCAGCTTCGGGAAGAATCTTCGGGCGGTGGCGCAGGTTTCGGCCGACAGGGCCTCCAGAGTGGAGCCTCGGGCCTCGGCGATGGCCGCGGCGATCTGGGCGACATAGGCAGGTTCGCAACGTTTCCCGCGGACCGGTACCGGGGCGAGGAACGGACAGTCGGTCTCCAGCATGAAGTGTCCGCCTATCACCGCCGCTGCTGCCTCGCGGACGTTCGCGCCATTCTTGAAGGTGGCGATGCCGGTGAAACTGGCCAGGGACCCCAGGGCCTCCACTTCGTGGAGTTCAGCCAGAGAACCCACCCAGCAGTGGAAGACGCCCTTCACACGGGCGGCATAGGGCCGGAAGGCATCCATCGTGGGGGCGAAAGAATCGCGGGTGTGGATGATGACGTTCAGGCCCAACTCCGCGGCCACCTCGAGTTGCTGTTGGAACAGCGAGGCCTGTTTGCGGTG
>CAIOKD010000185.1 GCA_903858835.1 uncultured Verrucomicrobiota bacterium | reverse complement strand
GTTGATCACCTGCACGAAGCGCACCCCCCGCTCGACCAGTCGACGGGCGATGAGGCATCGGGTTCCGTAGTCGCGGGTCCGCTCCTGGTCGATGCCGTAAAGCCGGCGGGTCGCCTCGGATTCCGAGCGGATGTCCATGGCCTCCTTGGCCGCGGTCTGCATTCGGGCCGCCAACTGGTAACTGGCGATGCGCGCATCGAGGTCGGTGTCGCCCGGGTGCTCCAGGCGGTGATCGCGGTTGAGTTCGCCCAGGAGCTCCAGCTGGCGCTCCTGGGGTGCTCCCCGCAGATGCGGCGCAGGATCGAGGTTCAGCAGACGCGGTTCGGCGGGCCGCACAACCGTTCCCTGGTAGATCGACGGCAACCACCCGTTGGACCAATTGGCCTCGGCGAGCAGCGGCAATCCCGACGGATGGGTCAGCGTCAGGAAGGCCGGCAGTTCCTGGCTGACGGTGCCCAATCCATAGGACAGCCAACTGCCCAAGGTCGGCGCACCGGCGGTGATCCGGCCGTTGGTGAGCGCGTAGAGGGATTGGCCGTGGTTGTTCACGCCCGTCCGCATCGACCGGATGACGCACAACTCATCGACCACCTTGGCCAGGTGGGGCAGCAGCGACGACAACTCCGTGCCGCATTGGCCGTGCTTCTGGAATTCCCAGAGCCCAGGCATCACCTTCGAGCTGGCCTGGCCGGCATTGTCGAACTTCAACTCGCCAGGGAAGGGTTTGCCCGCCCACTCCTTCAGCAGGGGCTTGGGATCGAAGAGATCCATCTGGCTCGGGCCTCCGATCATCAGGATGGAGATCATGGCGCGCGCGCGAGCCGGATGATGTCCCGACTTGGGCTTCAGGTCGTAGGCGCGCTGCTCCAGCTCCGGCCGGGCCGGGGCCCCCAGCAATCCCTCCTGCTGGAGCAACCAGGCCAGGGCCGTGGAACCGAGTCCGAAGGCGCTGCCCGCCTGGAGGAAGTGGCGGCGGGAGCAGAGGCCCCGCAACGGTGATTGGAAGTCGGAGGCATCCATGGCTCAGTCGAGATAGAGGAATCGGTTGGAACCCATCAACACCTGGCACAAGGCGGCCAGGGCCCGTTCTTCGTTGGAGACTTCCCCGCCGTCGCTCCCCTTGCCCGCAGCGGGTTTCTGCTGGATCGGCAATGTGGCGCCCACATCCCGGACGAACTTCAGGCTCCGCTCCACGTCGGCCGGCTTCGGAGGCCGTGCGAAGAGCAGTCGCCATAGGCGATCCAACTGCGCGCGCTCGTCATCGGGGCATTCCCGGCGAAGGCGACGGGCGAGGTCGAGCGATCGGTCGAGGACGAAGCCATCGTTGAGGAACATCAGCGACTGCGGGGCCGAGGTCGACGTCACCCGCGCCTCGCAGTTGGGATTGACCACCGGGGCGTCGAAGGTCTCGAGCACCCCGACCGGCGTGCTCCGGCGCACCTTCACATAAAGGCTGCGACGGAAATCGGCGGTGCCGCCGGCCTCGACACCGACGGCGTCGCCGTTGCCGTCGCGCTTCTGCACGCCCACCACGAACTGTCCCTGGGCATTGACGGCGATCGGCACCGGTGCGCCGAAGCGGGTGGTATCGAGCCGACCGCTCACCGCCAGCAGGCTGTCGCGCAGGCTCTCGGCGTCCAAGCGGCGCAGGCGGTACCGACCCAATAATCGATTGTCGGGATCCTTGCGCTGGGCCGGCCGATTCACGGTCTCTTGACGGTAGGCGGTGCTGGTGACGATCAGGCGGTGGAACCGCTTGTTCTTCCATCCGTGATCCATGAAGTCGGCGGCGAGCCAGTCGAGGAGCTCGGGATGGCTCGGCCGCTCGCCCAGGGCCCCGAAGTCGCCCGGGGTCGCCACAAGGCCCATCCCGAAATGCTGGAGCCACAGACGGTTGACCCACACGCGGGCGGTCAACGGATTGCGCCGGTCGGTGAGCCGACGGGCCAACTCCCACCGACGGCCGGTGGTGCGGCGGCCCGGGAGCGTTTCAGGAAGATCGGTCTCGAGCCCCCCCAGGCCCATCAAGGACGGCAGTCCCGGCCGGATCGACTCCCGCGGTTGCTGCGGATCACCCCGATGGAAACGCACCGTGGCCACCGGCTCGGCGGAGGCTTCGACCAGGGCATGCACCATCGGTTCGGCCGGCTTCAGGGCGCGGTCGGCTGCCGCCCGCTTGCGGATCTCCTCGACCTTGTTGGCTCCCTCGCGGTCGATCTCGCCCAAGATGATGTGGTCCTGGAACATGGGGAACTCCCGCAGCAATTGCAGTTGTTCCGGGGTCCGCTTGGCCGCCGGCGTCCGACGCGCACCGATCACGGCCGATCGCCGCG
>CAIOKD010000184.1 GCA_903858835.1 uncultured Verrucomicrobiota bacterium | reverse complement strand
CGGAGCCCACTCACAACCGAAGCGGAGCGGGATCGGGCCAGCGCTCGCTCGGGAACCGATCAAACACCCCCCTCGCGCGCAGCGCGAAAGCAATTGCTCCCCCGAGGTTCCTTGCGAGCAACGGCCCGGTCCCGCGGAGCCCGACCAAACCCGCAGCGGAGCGGGGTCAGGCCGGAGCACGCACTGGAAGCGATCACCCTCTTCCCCTTCGCGCACAGCGCGAAAGCCCCTCCTCCCCCGAGCTTACCTGCGTGCGCAGCGCCTGATCCCGCAGAGCCTTAAACTTCGTCGAGCGGCTGACGGGCGTCGCCGAAGGTGGCCGGCCGCACATCCATCTTGTCCATCATCGACAGGAAGAGGCGGCACATCTGGCGATCGGGCTTGTCCTTGTAGTCGAGCACGCGCCCACCCCGGATGCGGCCGCCGCCCCCGCCCACCAACACCACAGGCAACTGGGTGGCGTCGTGGTTGCCGTTCAGCATCGACGAGCAGTAGAGCAGCATCGTGTTGTCGAGCAGCGTGCGATCACCCTCTCGGATGGCCTCAAGCCGGCGCGCGATGTAGGCCACCTGCTGCACGAAGAACTGGTTCACCTTGAGCCAGTCGGCCGAGTCGCTGTGCGAGAGCAGGTGGTGGATCATGTAGTCCACCCCCAGGTTGGGGAACCGCAGCGAGCTGTGATCGTTGTTCAGCTTGAGAGTGGTGATCCGCGTGGTGTCGGTCTGGAACCCGAGCACCAGGATGTCGCACATGAGCTTCATGTGCTCAGCGATGTCCTGCGGGATGCCGTCGGCGGGGCGGGCCATGTCGGGCTTCGACAGGGTCGGACGCCACCCCTGCAACTCCCCCTTCTTGCCGGCATTCTCGATGCGCTGCTCCACGTCGCGGACCGAATCGAGGTACTCGTCGAGCTTGCGGCGGTCGTTGAGGCTGATCTGCCGGCGCAGGCTCTGGGCATCGGACATCACAGCGTCCAGGACGCTGCGGTCCCCCTTCTCATTGGAATCCTTGAAGAGCCGGTCGAAGGCCAGCGCCGGATAGATCTCGAGCGGGGTCGGGGTGGTCGGCGAGGTCCACGAGATGTGCGAGCTGTACAGCATCGAGTAGTTCTTGTGGACCGACGGGTTGGACTTCTCGCAACCCAGCACCAGGCTCGGCACCTTGGTCGTCCGCCCCTGGGCCTGGGCCACGAACTGGTCGAGACTGGTGCCCGAACGGATCTCGCCCCCCGAGGCCAGCGGCGCGCCCGACAACAGGTTGCCGGTCTGCGAACTGTGGATGTTCCCCTTGAGCGCCTCGGCATTGTAGAGACCGCGGACGAACACGGTCTTCTGGCGGAAGTCCTTCAAGGGAGACAGCACCTGGCCCAGTTCCATCGCGGATCCCTCGCCGCGCGCCCACCATTCCTTGGAGTGGAACCCATTGCCGGAGAAGAGCACCGCCATGCGGACCGGAGCCTCGCTGGCCGGACGCTTGCCCGCCGGGGGCGAGTCGCCCCAGACCGTGAGGGACTCCATCCAGGGAAGGGCCATGGTGACGCCGACGCCGCGGAGGAACGCGCGCCGATTCAGGGAATGTTGGGGCATGGGTGCGTGGGGTTGGGGTGGTCGATGGAGAGGGAGGCTCACTCGTCGGCAGGGCGGTCCATCCCGCGGATCCGCACAAATTGGGGACTGGCGACGATGGTTTCAATGGCCGTCCCGACCCGGGCATCCCGGGCGGAGAGCTTGCGTTGCAGGTCGGCCAGCAGGGGCTCGTCGGACAGCAGGACGCCGCGCCCGAGCGAGTAGCCCAGGAGCTTGCGACCGAACTGGCGCAGGAAGGCCTCCTTCCGCTGGTGCGACAGATAATGCCTCAGGCCGGCCGGGCCCTCGAGCAGGGTACCATCGGGCGCCTTGACTCGGGCGTCGATCGGACGGCCACCGAGGTCCTTCTCCCGGAAACGCCCCACCGCGTCGAAAGACTCCAGCGAAAACCCGTAGGCATCGATGCGACGATGGCAGCCCGAGCACTTGGGATCGGTGCTGT
>CAIOKD010000183.1 GCA_903858835.1 uncultured Verrucomicrobiota bacterium | reverse complement strand
TCCTCCTTCTTGTTCTCGCCGGTGATCATCTCCTGGATCGCCGGGTAGGCCTTGACGATGCGGGCGAAGAGCGACCGCTTGTCCATGTCGTCGAAGCTGGGCGAGAGCTGGAGGCTGCGGGTGAGATCGCGAATCACCTCGATGTCGGCCGACTCGATCAACTCGGGCAACAGCTTCATGTCGTCGAGGATGAAGTCGTGGAGGCGATTCGAGCGCTTCTCGTTGAAGGCATCCCGCTCCATGGCGGTGAGCATCGCACGGAACACCTCGGGCCCGAGGATATCCGCGAAATGGTCACCCCGCTCCTTGCCGAGCCACAGGAGCAGCTCGCTGCTGGCCCCGTGCTGGCTGACGAGGCGCATCAACTCCTGCTTGAGGAGCTGGCCGCGGTTCTCGATCAACAGCAACCGGGCGCACTCGCCGGCCAGTTTGGCGCTGACATTGTTGATGATGAGGATGAGCTTGGCGCCCCAGTCGGGCACCGAGTCTCGGAGCGCCTCGAGGGCCCGGCGATGCTTGGCCGCGGGGAGTTCGTTGAAGAACTCCACCAACTTGGACTGGTTGGCGAGGATCTCCCGCGCCGTGACCGGTCCCTCGGGAAGGTCTAGGCCGGCCGCCTTCTTCAGGTCGTCGCGGACGAACACGCCCTCAAGCGCCAGGGCCGGCATGGTGACCGAGTGGCTGTTGATGTCGCCCTCGAGGATGCCGACAATCTCGGTGATCACGGCCTTGTCGTCGATGTCGGAGACGCTCTTGAGGATCTCCGAGGCCACCGCCACGCGGGCCTTCAGGCCCTTGGCACCCCGAAACTCGGTGGCCAGGCGCTGCCCGATGTTGACCTCCGACTGCTGGTAGACGATCGGCTCGGTCTTCTTGAGGGGCACGGTGAAGTGCCCGTCCTTCTTCATCTCGGAACGGGCGACCTCCCACCACTTCTTCCAGTCGCTGCCGATGACATCCTTCAGGATGTTCTGGATCTGGTCGACCGTGGCCGCCCCACCGAAGCTGGACAATGCCAACTTGACGACCGACAGGTGGTGCAGGGCCGCCTCGCGCTTCAAACCATCGAGGTCGAGGGCCTTCCGGGCCAGGATGTGGTCTTTGCCGATCGGCTTGAGCGACTCGGCCGAGAAGGCCAAGTCCATGGAATGGCCGGCCTTGGTGGTGAAGTCGATGTTCAGACGACCCAGGGCCAGGTCGACGGAGACGATGCGGCCGAATCCCCAACTCCGATGGTGGCAGAAGCCCGCCTCGGTCAGTTGGATCAGGGGATCGACGTGGGATTTTTGGATCTTCCCGGCGGCAACCAGTTTCTCAAGTTCGTCTCTCATGATCGGCTCAAAGTAGGCCGCCCGTGATGGGCGGTCGGGAACTATGCGCCGCGAGGCTCCTCCAGACCAACAGGAAATTCATCGGTAACACCGGCCGACACCGAACGCCCCGAATCAAATCCCTCGCTCGTTGATGATGCGATTGGCCGTGTCCAGAACGATGACCTTGGGTGTCCATTCGGCCGCTCGGGCCTCCTCGACCTCGGCGAAGGACATGATGGTGAGCCGATCACCGGCCTTGCCCAGGTGCGCGACCGCGCCGTTCAGCTCGATGGCCCCGGAACCCCTGGGCCCCCGGATGGCGTAGGTCTCCCAGCGGGCGCCGTTGGCCATGTTTCCGCAGAGAATCCGCTCGTAGGGGCGGAGGCCGGCGCGCTCCATCAGGTCTTCGGCGATGGTGAGACTTCCTTCGTAATCGAGGCTCGCCGCGGTGACGGTGGCCCGGTGCAGTTTGGATTTCAGCAGGTGGACAAGCATGGGAGACTCCATCGGCACCATCTTGGCGCCGAGGACCGAACCAACCTAGTCCAGCCGTACCCCGGGACAACAGCGAAAGGATTCCCGGGTTCGGGACCCGGACCGGCCCCGCCCCACCGCGTCGGCCGTTGACTCCGGGGCCGCCGGACGGCGATCTTCTGGAGCGTCACCTCACGGCAAACACAGTCGTTCAACACACACCCATCATGAGCAGAAAGATTCGTTACGGAATGGTCGGCGGCGGACGGGGCGCCTTCATCGGCGCGGTCCACCGCATCGCGGCAAACATCGACGGCCAGATCGAACTGGTGGCCGGGGCGTTTTCGGCCGATCCGGAGAAGTCCAAGGCCTCCGGTGCGGACCTCTTCCTGTCCCCAGGCCGGGTGTACGGCAGCTACCAGGAACTTGTGACTCGTGAGGCAGCCCTTCCGGCCGACCAGCGGATCGACTTCGTGGCGATCGTGACGCCGAACCACGTCCATTTCCCCGCGGCCAAGGCCGCCCTGGAGGCCGGGTTTCACGTCTTGAGCGACAAGCCGGCGACCTTCGATCTGGCCGAGGCCAAGGCGCTGGCGGCCATCGTGAAGAAGACCGGCCGACTCTACGGACTGACCCACAATTACACCGGCTATCCGCTGGTGAAGGAGGCCCGTCACCTGGTCCACTCGGGCAAACTGGGCAAGATCCGCAAGGTGGTGGTCGAGTACCCTCAGGGCTGGCTGGCCACGCGGATCGAGGCCTCGGGCCAGAAGCAGGCGGCCTGGCGCACCGATCCCAAGCGCAGCGGCGCGGCCGGCTGCATCGGTGACATCGGGACCCACGCCGAGAATCTCGCTGAGTACATCACCGGCCTGCAGATCAGCGAACTGGCCGCCGACCTCACGGCCTTCGTCAAGGGACGCAAGCTGGATGACGACGGCAACATCCTTCTCCGCTTCAAGGGCGGAGCCAAGGGCGTGCTGCACAGCTCGCAGATCTCGGTGGGCGAGGAGAACAACCTCAACATCCGCGTCTACGGCGAACTCGGCGGCCTCGAATGGCACCAGAAGGAACCAAACACGCTGCTCGTGAAGTGGATGGACCAGCCCATGCAGGTCTATCGCGCCGCCAACGGCTACCTGAGCGACGCCGCCAAGGCCGCGGGTCGCACGCCCCCGGCCCACCCCGAGGGCTACCTCGAGGCCTTCGCCAACATCTACAAGAACTTCGCCAACGCGATCCGCGCCAAGCAGGCCGGCAAGAAGCTCGCCAAGGACGACGTGGCCAACGACTACCCGAAGATCGAGGACGGCGTGCGGGGCATGGCCTTCATCGAAGCCGTGGTCGCCTCATCCAAGGCCAACGCCGCCTGGACCAAGATCGAGGCCTGATCGGCGATCCTTGCCAGGCTGAACGACGGACGGAGGTACCTGCCGGGTTCCCCGTCCCCGAACACAACGCCACCGGTGCCCTGATCAGCGGGAACGCGCCGGTGGCGTTGCCGCGTTCGTGGGCAACGGGGCCTGGGCATTGAGTACCTTGCGCGGCAACGGGCGCAGAGGATTCCCCAGAGGAACCGGGGCGGGTGCCGGGGCCGGGGCCAACGTGCTTCGGACCGGGGCGGGAACGCTCGCCGAGGCAGTCCGCGAGGAGACCCATGACCGATATCCGAACCAGAGCGCACCCAACACGCCGAGGCCCAAAAGGATGGGGAACATCCACTGCCAGCGGACCCTCGAGAGGCAGAGCATGACGAAGTCGAGCGGTCCCTTCCGACGGCCGGTCAGGGGCGGCGGGGCCGAATACTCGCCGCTCTGCCCGAGCTCCGCCTCCAACTCGGACATGATCCGGGGAACATCGAGCCTCAGTTCCTTGGCGTAGGTACGGGTGAACCCCCGGATGTACACCTGCGCACCGAAGGCATCCCAATCGCCCGACTCCAACGCACGGATGTGGTCGGTCTTGATGTTGGTGATGTTGGCCACGTCGTGGACGCTGCGTCCCTGACGCTCGCGCTCGGCCTTCAACTGTTCAGCAACGCTGGGCACGCGGGGTTGATACCCGCCGGATCGCCGCCGGGGCAACCCCCGAAACGCCCCTCCCACAATTCATTCTGCGGACTTTCGGCGGTTTCCAGACGTCGCCTGCCCTGCCAGGATCTCTCCATGAAGCTCGATTCCCACCAGCATTTCTGGCGCTACAGCGCCGCCGAATACCCGTGGATCCCCCAGGGATCGGCCCTCCAGCGGGACTGGCTGCCCGCCGACCTCGAGCGGATCCACCGCTCCCTCGGATTCGACGGATCCATCGCCGTGCAGGCCCGCCAGTCGTTGGCAGAATCCTGGTGGTTGCTCGGTCTTGCCGATGCCGACCCGCGCGTGAAGGGCGTCGTCGGATGGGTGGACCTGCAATCCGACCGACTCCAGGAGAGTCTGGCCCCGCTCGCGGCCCACCCCCGGTTCGTGGGGGTCCGCCATGTCGCGCAAGACGAACCCGACGACCGGTTCCTGGTCCGCCCCTCGGTGCTCCGGGGCATCGGGGCCCTCCGTTCCTTCGGGCTGACCTACGACATTCTCATCTACCCGAAGCAATTGCCGGCCGCCTTGGAACTGGTGGAGCGCTTCCCGGAGCAACCCTTCGTGCTCGACCACATCGCCAAGCCGCTGATCCGGGAGGGAGTCTTCGAACCCTGGGCCACGCAGATCCGCGAACTGGCCCGGCACCCGAACGTGTGCTGCAAGGTCTCGGGCATGGTCACCGAGGCCGATCACCAACGATGGCAGGCCGGGGCCTTCCGCCGGTACCTCGACGTGGTGTTCGAATCGTTCCGGCCCGAGCGGTTGATGTTCGGCTCCGACTGGCCGGTGTGCCTGCTCGCAGGCAGCTACGAGCAGGTCGAAGGACTCGCCCGCGACTATGTGCGCCACCTCGGCCCTGCAAAGGCCGAGGCGTTCTGGGGCGGCAATTGCGCTCGGTTCTACCTCGGGGACTGAAGCCCACCGAAGGTCCCGACGATCACACTCGGGACGGCACCTCGAAGCCCTTGCGGTACTCGCGGGTGAGCATCTGGTTGGCCCGGTCGTTGCGGATGAACCGCTCGGTCTTGGGGTCCATGCGCAGCATCTCGCCCAGCACCAGCGGCTGGGTCTCGAGGTTGATGCCGTTGGCGACCAGGTGCTCGGACAGGCGCGAGAAGGTCTCGGCGGCCTCAGGACTGTCCTGGAGCCGCTCGCGGATCGCCTCGGGCGCGAGCTTCTTTCCGAGCAGGTAGCTGATGTTGCCCGTGTGGCAGAGAGCGCTGCTGAGGTGTCCCTCGAGGATCTCGGCGTTCAGGTCGCCCGACCTGCGGCTTCGGACCGCCTGCACGAAATTGGCGTAGTGATCGGCCCCCTGTTTCCAGGACTTGATCTCCCGGCCGTTCCGGTCGAACGCCTTGGCACTGTCATAGGACGGGATCACCAAGTAGCCGTTCTCGCAGTGGACCACCACGCCCACCTGGGCGCCGCGGTACTCGGGCATGTTCTTGGACCACCGGCCGTCCTGGTATTCTTTGGACTTCGGAAGTCCGCGCACCTCGAAGATCAGGGAGGCCTTCTCGTACTGGTGGAAGACGAACTGGGAATTGGGGGTGTCGCCGTTGTCTTGGTAGCCCAGGCGCCCGCCCACGCTGAACACCTTCGGGCTGAGGGTGTGTTCGCCCAGGGCCCAGCGGGCGATGTCCATCTGGTGGATGCCTTGGTTGCCAAGGTCGCCGTTGCCCGTGACGAACTGCCAGTGCCAATCATAGTGCAGCTTCGAGCGCATCAGGGGCTTGAGCGGTGACGGCCCGCACCACAGATCGTAGTTGATGTGATCGGCAACCTGGGTCGGCGCCGAGACGTTGCCGATGCTCTGCCGCGGCTTGTAGCAGAGACCGCGGGCGACCTGGATCTTGCCTAGGTTGCCTTCGTGGATCCATGCGATCGCCTCGCGCAGGCCCGGGTTGGATCGGCACTGCGTGCCCGTCTGCACGATACGGCCATACTTGCGCGCGGCGGCCACGATCTGTCGACCTTCCCAGACATTGTGGGACACGGGCTTCTCGACATAGACATCCTTGCCCGCCTGACAGGCCCAGGTGGCCAGCAGCGCGTGCCAATGATTGGGGGTGGCCGTCGACACCACGTCGATGTCTCCGCTCTCGAGGAGGCGGCGAACGTCGGTGAAGGTCTGCACCTGGATGCCGTCCTTGGCGAGATCGGCACGCCCCTTCTCGAGCACCTTGGAATCGACATCGCAGAGCGCCACCAAGCGCACTCCCTTGAGCCTCTTGAAGCCGGCGATGTGGTCGTTGCCCCTGGAATTGAAGCCCACGACGGCGACACGGATGTCGTCGTTGGCCCCGATGACGCGCGATTTGGGGGTGAATCGGGCGGCGGGAGCGGTGGTGGTGCAACCGGTGACGACGGCTCCGGCGGCCATCGAGGTGGCGGTGAGGAATTGACGACGATTCATGGTGAGGGAGGAGTGGTTTCCAGTTCGGCGGTGATATCGGTGCCCGAAGCGCTGGGGGTGAAGGTCACCCGGTAGACCACTTCGGTGTCGCAACGCTGGATCACCCACCGCTCGACAAATTGGGAATAGCGTCGCTCGGCAGGGATGACGTACGACGACGGCGTTCCGGAGCCCGAGAACGACACCGAGTCGCGCCCGCCATGGGGATCTGCGACGGCCTCCGGGGCCTCGATCAATCGGGTGTCGCGGACGCTCCGGTTGCGACACTGCGGAGCGGCGTCACGGTCTCGGGCCATCACGATGGACTCGGCGTGGCGGTACAGCGCGCCCGTGGCCAGGCCCGCCCGCCCCCCGAAGTCGAAGAATCCCGGCGAGTGGCAACCGACCCCACCGACCCAGCACAACCCGAGAGCCAACCACGACCCGGCCCTCGGCAAGGCACAGGGGAGGATGCGCCGGGAGTGTCCCGACGAGGATCCACGGACCCTTCGGAACCTCACCGTTGCCCTTTCTCGGTCGCGTAGGCCCGATAAAGATCGTCGAGGCGCAGCGAACCAGAATCGCCGCGATGGAGCAGCACCCGGTAGCGGAAGGTCACGGAACCTCCCGACTCG
>CAIOKD010000182.1 GCA_903858835.1 uncultured Verrucomicrobiota bacterium | reverse complement strand
GGTTTCGGTCCGGATCTCGGCGTTCTTGAGGTCCTGCTCCACCCGATACGGGGCCTTTGGATCTTCCTTAGGTTCGGGCCCCGCCACCGACTCGAGCGTCAGTCGGGCGAGATTGAGGATGTGCTGCTTGTAGGGGCCCGGTGCGGGATCGTCCCCTGAACGGAATCCCGTCACATCGTTGCCGGCATGGAAGCCATTCTTGCCCAGGTAATGGACCAGCGAGTGCCGGGTGCCTCCCAGGTGGACCCCCAGGTCGCCGTTGCCCAGGTAGGCGCCCTTCATGAGGGTCCGGCAGGTCGCGTCGTCCCAGGGTTCGGTGCACACGCTCGACGCGTCTTCCAGCAGGGCCGACACCGTCTCCCAATCGCCCGCATCCGGTGCCGGTTCCCGCACGGAAGCGGATCGTGGCGAGGGGGAGCGGCGACCGGAGGGGTTGGCCGCCAGGTCCGGTGCCATGAACCCGGTGGCGAACAGGCCTCCGGCCACTCGGAAAAAGGTGCGTCGCTTCATGATCGGTGTTTTCTCAAACCTTTGGCTTCGGGGCGTCCGGGAGTCGGGAAGGGATCCGGGTGGGCATGGCCCCGAGGGTGCGTGCAAAGCCTCGGTTGGGAAAGCTCATGAGAGCCTGCTTCGGGTGGGGCGGGGATCGGGTCGGGACCGGAAGGCAATCAGTCGGTGGGTTCCGCAATTCCACCTGCATTTCCGTGGGATTGTGCTAAGGAATGGTCATGAATCTCAACAGCATGACGAGGGTTTGTGCCCGTGTATCGCGGTGGGTGACGGCAATCGGCTTGGGTGCGTTTCTGCTCCAGGGTTCGGCCGAGGATCTGGTCGCCAAGAAATTCGACCAGAACATCGAGGGTTTCTCCGGGGGGTGGGGCGCCGAGCGGGCTTATTCCTGGGACCCCGCCCTCGACGGGGCCGGCAACGCCGAATCGGGGTCGTTGCGGGCCGACGTGGATTTCAGTTCTGGCGGCGACACCACCCTGCAGGCCGGCCTCGAGGTCTCTGACTTCGCTCCCTACGACAAGGTCCGTTTGGATGTCTATGTGGATCCGGCCACCAAGCCGAATGCCAAGGGAGACTACGGAACGATCTCGGTCCGGCTCCGGCCGGTGGGCTGGGGTTGGCCGGGGACCGAGGTGCCCATGGGCACGCTGACGAAGACCGGATGGACCCGTTTCGAGAAGCCTCTCCCTGCCTCCGCCACGGCCAGCGTGGGCGTGAACATCCATTGGAACTCCGGCCTGACCGGGGCGCAGTCCCTCTGGATCGACAACCTCGTCTTCGTGAAGGCCTCGGCTCCGCCGCCGCCTCCCACGCTCAGTCTGAATCGGGCCCAACCGGGCCTCGAGATCCGGACCACCGGCAATCCTGATTATTCCCGCAAGAACATCGGCACCACCGCGGAGCAGGCGCCGGCATTGTCGTGGCGCAATTCGACCGGCCCGGTGACCTATTCGATGACCGTGAGCGAGACGGTGGCGGCAGGTTCGTCGGGCTACGCTGCGAACATCCTGCTGACCTCGGGCCCTGATGCACCGGCCAGCGCGAGCCCGGATTGGAACCATCCGAATGGGCTCTTCCTGGAAGCGCGCCAGACCGAGCAGGGCGGTTATTCCCTGGACCTTCGGTACAAGGTGAATGCCGCCAACGGGCACGGGGTTCGTTTCACCGAGGCTGGCCTCCTCTGGGCCAAGACCAACAGCGGCCTGACGTCACTGGTGGGCACCTGGTCGCTCACGCTGCAGGGACGGTCATTGACGGTCCAGGCGCCGGGGGGTCTCTCGGGCGTGGTGGAGATTCCTGTGGAGTTGTTCGAGGCCTTCGCGCCGGACAACAACACCTGGGCGATGTTCGGGGCCCAGCCCTACACCCGGAATGATCGGGTGCTCACGCTGAGCCGGGTGCGCATCGCCGGAGGGGTCGACTTCACCGCGGGCGTGGATCAGGATTTCACGACGGCCACGGCATTGGACGCCCGACTCCAGCCGCATCAGGAGGGTACCGGTGGCGTGGTGCTGAGGCCGCTGGGCACCGCCTGGCGCGTGTCGTGGCCCTTGCCCGATTCGGGACTGTTCCTCTGGTCCGCGAAGGGCCTCGCCTCGAACGAGTGGGCGTTCTCTGGGCTGACGCCCCTGACGCAGGGTGGGTCCCGGACGGTCTTCGTGGCCGAGACGGGAGCCGATGCCGCGGCCGGGGCGAAGTTCTTCCGGCTGCGCAACCAGGGACCGACGATCACGCCGACCCTGGTGGAGTCCTATGAGGAGTCGCTGCCCAGCGGCAAGAATCCGCCCTACGTCAGCGTGGAGGCCGCCTCCGACGCCGGGGTCACCGACGGTGCCAAGAGCCTCAAGGTGGTGGTCGACAACAGCATGACCTGGGAGTGGCTCGGTCAATCGTTCGGTCCCTCGGTCTACGAGGCATGGAAGCGGCATTCCAAGGTCCGTTTCGACATCCACCGCCCGGCCCTTTCCGCCGGTTGGAATCTGGAGGTGCAGGTGGGCCTGAATGCCGATGGGGCGACCTGGACGCAGGGCCAGGTGCTGAATTGGGAATGGCTCAACGGAGGTGCCTCGGCCAAGAAGACGCTCGAGTTCGACTACTCGGCCATGAAGGCCGGTGCCCCGGACACCGGTGCCTGGTGGCAGTTGAACCTGCTCTTCCGCTCGGCCCAGGGCGGCACGGTGTACGTCGACAACGTGCGATTCGTGGATTGAACCCCACCCGGGCCTTCGCTACCCGGCCACCGCCTCGTGCACGATCCGGGCGCCGCCGGCGATGCCGGTCAGGCGCTCGAGTCGGCCCTGCACTTCGAAGTTCAACGCTTCGTGTTCGAGGCCCAGCAGGTGCAGGACGGTGGCGTGGAGGTCCTTCATCTGGAGGGGCTTCTCGACGGCCATGAGCCCAAGGTCGTGGTGGCGCCGATGCGGACGCCAGGCCGGACCCCGCCGCCGGCCATCCAGATCGTGAATCCGGCGGCGTTGTGCTGGCGCCCGAGGTTGCCCTGCATCATCGGGGTGCGGCCGAATTCGCTGGCCCAGACGACGAGGGTCTCGTCCAAGAGGCCCCGTTGCTTGAGGTCGGCCAGCAACGCGGCCACCGGTGCGTCGGTCCAGCGGGCGCGCGGCTCGTGGTTCTTGACCAGTTGGTCGTGCGCATCCCAGCCGTCCTTGTCGGGCATGTCGTACACCTGCACGAATCGGACGCCGCGCTCGACCAGCCTCCGGGCCAAGAGGCACTTGCGTCCGAAGGCCTGCGTGCGCGGGTCGGCGTGCTCCAGCCCATAGCTCCGACGCAGGCTGGCCGGCTCGCGATCGGCATCGCCGACCTCGAGCGCCGCCGATTGCATCCGGTAGGCCAATTCGTAGCTGGCGATCCGCGCTTCG
Source organism: uncultured Verrucomicrobiota bacterium (assembly GCA_903858835.1). Classification (GTDB taxonomy): domain Bacteria; phylum Verrucomicrobiota; class Verrucomicrobiia; order Limisphaerales; family UBA9464; genus SXXZ01. Next base: position 1,381 of record CAIOKD010000182.1, on the reverse strand, counting down.
AATTCGGCGAAGGCCGGGCGGGCATCGCGGTGGCGCAGGTTCAGGTGCCGGATCAGGTCCAGGGAATCGCGCTGGCCCTGGGCGAACTCCGGCGGCGGCAGCAGGTCCAGCACGGGGACGCCGCGGTCCCGCAGGCGGGTGGGCTGGAAAGCCGCCGGCAGGAATCCGTTGGAGTAGTTGGCAGCACCTCCGAGCGGGCCGGCGTCGAACAGGGTGACGTATCCCGGCAGGTCGCGGTTCTCGGAGCCCAGGCCGTAGGTGACCCAGGACCCGAGGCTGGCCTTGCCCGGCCGGATGTCGCCCGTGTGGAGTTGGTAGCTCGCGGGCGCATGGTTGTTGGAGTCGGCCTGGAGCGAATGCAGCACGCACAGGTCGTCGGCATGCCGGGCGATCTCGGGCATCAGGTTGCTGACCCACAGTCCGGATTGCCCGTGTTGCGACCACGAGAACGGGCTCGCCATCAGCTCGTCTTTGCAGCCGTGGAAGACATTGGCGAATCGGGTGGCCTCGACCGCCTTCCGGAAGGAGTCGGGCACCGGTTTGCCATGGAGCTTCTGGAGCAGGGGCTTGTGGTCGAAGGTGTCGATCTGGGAAGGGCCGCCCACCAGGAACAGGAAGATCACCGACTTGGCCTTGGGAGGCCGCGCAGCGGGCCTCGGGGCGAACGGGTCCAGGGGATCGGGCGCCGTCCGTGCGGCGGCGGCCTGCGCCTCGAGGCCCGACAACGCCCGGAGCGCGAGCGCACCGAAGCCGGTGCCCATCGTGCCGAGGAAGCGCCGCCGCGTCCCCTCCTGGAGCGTCACGAACATGGATCACCATGAGCACGGCGGGGACGATCCGGCAAGGGGCCGGCTTTGCCTTGGACATCGGGTCGGCCGGAGAGCGAGGATGATCACGCGTGAGATTCCTCCGGTGCATCCTCCCGATCTGGGGCTGCCTGGCATCGCTGTGGGCGTGGGCCGAGTCGGCCCCGACCGGGCGGGTGGGCAGGGCTTGGGAAGACCCGCGCAATCCGATCGTCGCCATCTTCGGCGGGCAGCGTCTCGACCTCTGGTCGCTCCGACCGGTGAGGGATCGGACGGCACTTCCGGTGGTTTCAGATCCGGCCGGAAGCGTAGGAGCTCCCTCACCCCTGGATGCCTGGCTGTGGTCGGGCGCGTCCGGGTCGAAATCGGCCGCCCTACCTCAGGCCGATCCCCGGACCCTGATTCGACGGCTCAGCCTCGACCTGACCGGGCTTCCGCCTTCGGTGGAGGAGGTCGAGGCTTTTGAGAGGGAGTGCCTGCAGGAGTCCCGAAACCCGCGGGGCGCGGGGTCGCAGGCCTACGAGCGCCTGGTCGATCGCCTGCTCGCCTCACCCCGGTACGGCGAACATCAGGCC
>CAIOKD010000181.1 GCA_903858835.1 uncultured Verrucomicrobiota bacterium | reverse complement strand
GGCGTGAGGGACTTGAACCCCCAACCAACGGTTTTGGAGACCGCTACTCTACCAATTGAGCTAACGCCCTGTTCACTGACACGGACCACACAAACACAACCAAACCCGGGAGGGAAGGAGGGAATCCAAGCGGATGCCCCTTCCCTCCCGTGTCGAAACCATCAGGCGATCACCTCGGCGACGCGACCCGCACCGATGGTGCGGCCGCCCTCGCGGATGGCGAAGCGCAGACCCTTTTCCATGGCGACCGGGGCGAAGAGCTCGACCTCGACCGACACGTTGTCACCCGGCATGACCATTTCGACACCCTCGGGCAACGTGATCGAACCGGTCACGTCGGAGGTGCGGAAGTAGAACTGCGGGCGATACTTGGTGAAGAACGGCGTATGGCGGCCACCCTCGTCCTTGGTGAGGACGTACACCTCGGCCTTGAACTTGGTGTGCGGGGTGATCGAACCGGGCTTGGCGAGAACCATGCCGCGCTCGACGTCTTCCTTCTTGGTGCCGCGCAGCAGCACGCCGACGTTGTCACCGGCTTGGGCGCTGTCGAGCAGCTTGCGGAACATTTCGATGTCGGTCGCCGTGGTCTTGCGGGTCTCCTTAAGGCCGACGATCTCGACTTCGGACATCTTGGTGATGACGCCGCGCTCCACACGACCGGTCACGACGGTGCCGCGACCTTCGATGTTGAACACGTCCTCGATGCACATCAAGAAGGGCTTGTCCTGCTCGCGGACCGGCTCCGGGACGAAACTGTCCAGAGCGTCGAGCAGCTTGGCGATGGCCTCCTCGCCCTCCGGCTTGCCGGCGATGGCGGCGGTGGCGGAACCGCGGACAATCGGGGTCTTGTCGCCAGGGAAACCGTACTTGTTGAGCAGGTCGATGATCTCCATCTCGATCAACTCGAGCAGGTCGGCATCAGCGAGGTCGACCTTGTTGAGGAACACCACGATGCTCGGCACGCCGACCTGGCGGGCCAGGAGGATGTGCTCGCGGGTCTGGGGCATCGGGCCGTCGGCGGCGCTGACCACCAGAATCGCGCCGTCCATCTGGGCGGCACCGGTGATCATGTTCTTCACGTAGTCGGCGTGGCCGGGGCAGTCCACGTGGGCGTAGTGCCGCTTCGGGCTCTCGTACTCGACGTGCGACACAGCGATGGTCACGGTCTTCGTCTCGTCACGGACGGTGCCACCCTTGGTGATGTCCTTGTACTCGATCATCGGGGCCAGACCCTTGCGGTTCTGCACGGCGACGATCGCGGCGGTCAGGGTTGACTTGCCGTGATCGACGTGACCGATGGTTCCCACGTTCATGTGGGGCTTCGTCCTGTTGAAGGTTTCTTTAGCCATGTGTCGTATCGTTTTCTGTTCTTCGTTTCTGAAAATCGCCCGGCGAGGGGCCCCAATCTCCCGTGGAAACCCGGCCCCCTGAGGGACCTGGCTCCGGATGGAGCCCGCGATCGGGTTTGAACCGATGACCTCGTCCTTACCAAGGACGTGCTCTGCCAACTGAGCTACGCGGGCCCTGTCCGGTTGCACTCTCCCTGTCCGGGACCCTTTTCCCGCTCCCGAAGGCTTTCGCCTCGGGCTCGTTCAACGGGCCTGCCGACCGGTTGCCACCTTTCGACAGCAAAAAGTCCGATCTCCGGTCCTCCGCGGACCAGAAACCGAACACGGTGCATGCAACGCTTCGATTGAGCAGGAATAGATAGGAAGCCCGGCCCGGGGTGTCAACATCGTTCTGAATCGATCTGAAGCCGATCGTATTCGGAGCACCTCAGGGGTGGCGCCGTTCGCTTTACCCATCCCGTGGCTGAAGCCCGGGTTCAGGCCGTGAACACCGTGCCCCCGTCGCTGACCGCCGGCTTGGGGATCTGGACGATGACCTTGAGGATGTCGGAAAGCACCAAAATGGGCTCCTGAGTGGAGTCGATCTGGTGGATGAGCCCCTCGGGATAGCAGTCGAGGACCGCCCGGGTCTCGCTCCGGTAGGTTTCAAGCCGGCTGCGGATGGTCTCGACGTTGGCGTCGTCGAGCCGGTTCTCCTTCAGGGCGCGGCGCTGGAGCCGCACGATGAGCTTGTCCATCACCGGGCAGAAGAGGTTGAAGATAGCCTTCACGTCGATCATGTCGCGCATGATCTCGGCCTGGCGGGGATTCCGCGGGATGCCGTCGAGGAGGAGGGTGTCGGCCTCGGGGTTGAAACGCCCGGTCGCCGCCAGCCCGTCCATCGACTGCTTCCAGAGCTGGATGGTGGGCTCGTCGGGCACCAGGCGGCCGGTGGAGGCATACTCAACGAACACGCGCCCCAGGGGAGAATCGACCCGCAGGTTGCGGAAAGCGTCGCCGCACGAGAAGTGCACGAAGTTCGGGATCTGCCCGAGGATCTTTCCCTGGGTTCCCTTGCCGGCACCCGGTGCGCCGAAGAGGAGGATGGCCCGATATTTCATCGAGGGAGGGTCGTCGAGGTTGCAGCGTCTCTAGGCGTTCCGGTCGCGGAGCTTCACCTCGAGGACTTGGGCGAACTCGGCCGATGTCTCGGAGCCGTCGGCCGCCTTCAGGGCGAGGTCGGTGGCGCTGATGCGGGTGATCCGGTTGGCGACGGTGACCCCGGCGGCCGTGGTGACCTCGAGCACCAGGTCCTTGTCGGCCTCGGAGGCGACGACCTTGAAGAACGAAGGGAACTGGGTCTCGAAGAACCGTCGATTGAAGGTGGTCTCGCCACGGCGGAAATGCTTGGGGAGGGACTCCTGAGCGGCGGCAGCGCCGCGGGCGGCCGTGGTGGTCGACCCTGGGGCTGCGGCCGCCGATGCGGAGGCCACCGGCTGCGACGGTACATTGAGCGACTGCGCGGCGACCGCCTCGTCGGTGGCGCTGACGACCTCCTCCTCCTCACGCCGGGGCAGGGCCAGGAAGATGGTCGGCCCGATCACCGGCAGGACCGCCGAAATGCCGCAGACCAGCGGCACCGGACGCCACCGGAAGCGGGCGATCTCGAAGGCCGCGTACAGGTTGGCCAGGTAGAGGGCGCCCATAAGCATCAGGCCGTTGGGGGAGGTCAGTGCCGCATAGACACCCTTGCCGGCGATGTCGGCCGCGGGCCTGGCCACGCGCTCGGGCTGGCGGACATCGATCTTGCGGGCCTCGGCGCGGGCGATCTCCTCGGCCGGGGGCTCAAGCAGGGGTTCCACGAAGCGCCCAGCGCGGGGATGTCTCGCCAGCGACTTGAGCGTGGCCTCGTCGAGCTTGGCCCAGTCGATCCGGGGCGAGAAGGTCCCGGTCTGGAGACGAACGATGAGCCCGTCGGCGTCGGCCGCAGACACCTCGCCGACATAGAGGTCGCCGGTGATGGTCCGGAACTCCCCGCAGATCACCCGGGAGACGAAGCACAAGAGCACGGTCCACCAACACAAGAGGCGCATGATGGGTCGAGGTTGGCAAACCGACCGGACGGGCGAAACCAAAATCCTCGGGCCGAACGCTCCGGCGGACCCCACCATCCAAAGTTCTCGCAGAAACCCCTGTTTCGGCCCGATGGAGGCCCCCCTTTCAACCTCTCGCCGACCATGCCGGTCGCGGCTCCTGACGACCCGGGTCAATGGCCGTCGCGGGCCTCGACCAGATAGTCCTGGAATTCGTGACGCACGTGGGGCGGCAGGCGGACCCGGAAGCGGGCCTCCTGGCCGCCGGAATAGTCCTGTTCAACGACCTGCGCCACGGAGTGCAGGCGACTCATGGCCTTCTGGTCGTGGTGGGGGATGCGGATCTCCACGAAGTCCCGGATCGGTTTGAGCATGGCGCCCAATTCCGCGAAGAGCGCCTCGAACCCCGATTTCTTGCGCGCCGAAACGGCCACGGCCTTGGGGAACTGCTGACAGTACATCGCGGCGAGCTCCGTCGCTCCGGCCTTGTCGATCTTGTTGAAGACCATGAGCGTAGGCTTGTCGAGGGCCCCGATCTCGGACAGGACCGCATTCACCGCGTCCATCTGCTGGGGGGCGTTGGGATGGCTGGTGTCCACGACGTGGATCAGCAGGTCGGCCTCGACGACCTCCTCCAGGGTCGCCTTGAAGGCCTCGACCAGGCCGTGCGGGAGCTTGCGGATGAAGCCCACCGTGTCACTGAGGAGGACGTTCTGGTTGGAGGGCAGGCGCAGCCGGCGGGTGGTGGGATCAAGGGTGGCGAAGAGCATGTCCTCGGCGAGCACCTCGGCGCCGGTCAGGGCGTTGAGCAGCGTGGACTTGCCCGCGTTGGTGTAGCCCACGATCGAGGCCAGGGGCCACTGGTGGCGCTGACGACCCTCGCGCTGCGTGGAACGCTGACGGCGGACGAGGGTCAGCTCGGTGCGGATCTTCTCGATGCGCTCCTGGGTCTTGCGGCGATCGGCCTCGAGTTGGGATTCGCCCTCGCCGCCGATCGACCCGGTGGACCCGCGTTGCCGCGACAGGTGGGTCCAGTAGCGGGTGAGCCGCGGCATGAGGTACTGCAATTGGGCCAGCTCGACCTGCATCTTTCCTTCGCGGGTGCGGGCTCGCTGGGCGAAGATGTCGAGGATCAGCGCCGTGCGGTCGATGACCTTGGCTCCGAAAATCTCCTCGAGGTTGCGGGCCTGGGCCCCCGAAAGTTCATCGTCGAACAGGATGGTGTCGGCATTGGCCTCTTTGGCCGCCTTGGCGAACTCCTCGGCCTTACCCGCCCCGATGAAGGTACCCGAATGCGGCGCCTCGAGCCGCTGGATCCCCTGGCCCACCACCTCGACCCCGGCCGTGGTCGCCAGCTCGGCCAGTTCCTCGAGGGAGTCGGCGACGTCCCAGGACGTCTGGCTGCGAAGCTCGACGCCAACCAGGAAGGCGCGTTCCGATTTCTTGTCCGCGGTTTCGATGAGGGCTTTCACGGGGAATGGCTCACGGTGGTCACACCCTAGCAACGGGCCAGGTTTCCGGCCACACCGGGGATGGGCGGCGGCTCCGTGCTCCGCCTGCGGGAAGACTTCGGCCTTGTTCGCCCCATCGGGTGCGCCCGAGACTCTGGTCATGCACGTGCTGCTGGCGACCAGTGAGCTGAATCCCTATTCGAAGACCGGGGGTCTGGCCGACATGGTGTCGGCCCTGGCGGGCGCGCTGGCCGATCCGGCGACCGGCAGCGCACTGCGGGTGTCGGTGGTCACGCCGCTCTACCGCGGGATGCCTGCGGCCCATCCCGCGATCGAGCCCACCTCGTGGCGGTGGGCCATCCCCATGGGCGACTCGCTGGTGGAGGGCCGTTTCCACCGTCGGGTGGTGTCGCCGAACCTGACACTCTGGTTCGTGGAACAGGCCGGCTTCTACGACCGGGCCGGGCTGTACGCCGAGGCGAACCGGGATTATGCCGACAATGCGGCGCGATTCGTTTTCCTGAGCCGGGCGGCGTTGATCCTGGCCCGGCACCTGCCGGATCCGCCGCAGGTTATCCATGCGCACGACTGGCAGACGGGGCTGATCCCGATCCTGGCCCGGCACGCCCACCTGCATTCCGGATGGGCAAACCCGCCGCGAACGGTGTTCACCATCCACAACCTGGCCTTCCAGGGATCGTTCGCGGCGTCGAGCTGGGGACTCACCGGGCTGCCGGCGGACTGGCTGCACCTCGAAAGCGCGCTCCATTTCGACCGGGTGAATTTCATGAAGGCGGGCCTCACGCAGGCCCACGCAATCACCACGGTCAGCCCGACCTACGCGCGGGAGATCCTGACCCCCGAGTACGGCTGCGGGCTCGAGGAACTCCTGCTCAAGCGCTACAACGATCTCACGGGGATCCTCAACGGGGTGGACGCCGTGGAGTGGAACCCGGAGTCGGATCCCGCGCTGCCCGCGCGGTTCTCGGCCGCGGATCCCGCCGGCAAGGCCCATTGCAAGGCGGCGCTGCAGCGCGAGCTCGGCCTGCCGCCGGAGGCCGGAGTGCCGCTCTTCGCCAACATCTCGCGACTCACCGACCAGAAGGGATCGGCACTCATTGTCGAGGCCGTGCGCCACCTGCTCGGCGCCGGTGAGTCGCTGCAATTGGCCATCCTGGGCAGCGGAGAAAAGGCCCTGGAAAACGCCTTCCGCGACCTGGCCCAGCGCTTCCCGGACCAGGTGGCCGCACGGATCGGCTTCGATCCGGCGCTGTCGCACCGCATCGAGGCGGGCGCCGACTTCTACCTGATGCCCTCAAGGTTCGAACCCTGCGGACTCAACCAGTTGTATTCGTTGCGCTACGGGGCCATCCCCGTGGTCCGGGCGACCGGCGGGCTGCAGGATTCGGTGGTCGATCCTCGAGAGGATGCCGCCCGGGCCACGGGCATCAAATTCACGCCCTACACCGAAGGCGCGCTGCAGAAGGCCATCCTCAAGGCGCAGGCGCTCTGGAAAGAACCGGCCTGGTTCCGGCACATCCGCCACAACGGCATGGTGGCCGATTTTTCGTGGGAGAAGCAGTCGGCCGAATACGTGGGGCTCTACGATTCGGTCTGCCGGGAATAGCAGGCCTCGGCGCCGGAGGTCACCGCTCCGTACAGGGTGGTCCGACGGCGCGGCACCCGGCCGACCGAACGGATGGCCGACTCGATCTCGGCCGGGGTCATGCATTCCCCGAAACGCCCGCCGCTCTCGCGGGTGATGCTCTCCTCGTAGAGCGTGCCACCGAAGTCGTTGCAGCCGCTCCGGAGCATGGCCGCCGCGCGCTCCGGACCCAGCTTCACCCAGCTCGTCTGAAGGTTGGGGATGTCATGGCCAAGGAAGAGGCGGGCCACCGGATACAACCGCTCCACGCGTTCGGTCCCGGCCTCCGCCAGTGCCTCCGGGCTCACGCCCGACTCACGGGCCAGGGTTCCGCCGAGGCGATTGCGATACGGCACGAAGGCCAACGGGACGAATTCGGTGAACCCTCCGGTGCGCCGCTGGAGGGCGCGGATGCGGTCGAGGTGCCGGACCAGGTCTTCCCAGGATTCCCGATGACCGAAGAGCACGGTGGCGGTCGATCGGAGTCCCATGCTGTGGGCGGTCTCGATGATGGACTCCCACTCGGCGGCCCGGAGCTTGTCGGGCGAAAGGCGGTCGCGCATCGCGTCGTCGAGGATTTCGGCCGCGGTGCCCGGCACGGAACCTAGGCCCGCGTCCCGGAGTCGCCCCACGACGGTGGCGGCATCCAGGCCGCTCTTGAGGCAGAGCGAGTGGATCTCCATGGGCGAATAGGCGTGGAGATGGACCCCGGGCAAGGCGCGCTTCAGGGCACGGAGGAGTTCCTCGTAATACTCGAGGCCCAGGTCCGGGTGGATGCCTCCCTGCAGGCAGACCTCGCTGACCCAGGGGGTCTGGAGCACCCGCTCGACCACCGCCCCGACGCTGCGCGTGTAGGCCTCCGGATGGCCGGGCGGCCGATAGAATCCGCAGAAGGAACAATGGGTGGTGCAGACGTTGGTGAAGTTGGCGTTGCGATTGACGACATAGGTCACCTCCTCGCCGTGGAGCCGGCGGTTCAGGGCGTCGGCCGCGTCGCGGATCTCGTCCTGGGCCGAGCCGTCAGCCTGCACCAACCGCAGGGTTTCCTCCACCGACAACGACTCGCCGCGCAGGGCCCGGGTCAGGGGATCGGCGGGCGGGCGCCAGCGATGGGGTTCGTCTACCGGTGGACGATGCACGGCGTCGGTCGGCCCACTTCCCCCTTCCCGGGCCGCGATCACGGAAGCCACCCGATCGGAGATCCAGCCCTTCTCGACGAAGGTGTCATAAACCGGCCACCGGTGGCGCAGTTCCAACCCGTGGCGGCGACATGCTTCGGCATAGTGGGTGGGTGGAGCCCAGGGATTGAGGGGATTGACCCAATCGCCATCGGTGCTGATGCCGCCGAGGTCGTCGGTCCAGGGCAGCAGGGCCTCCCAGTGGGGATTGATGTTCGGCGGGATCTGGACCGCCACCCCGGGTGCCACACGCCGCCAATGCTCGATGAGTTCGAGGTACTCCTCGACGGTCGGCGCCGGCAACCCGGGGTCGAGCCGCGAGCCTGCGTTGGGGATGAAGTTCTGGAGGATGATCTCCTGGAGGTGGCCGTGGCGGGCATGGATCTCGGCCAGGGCGTCGAGCGAACGAAACCGGGATTCCCGCGACTCGCCCAGGCCGATCAGGAGGCCGCTGGTGTAGGGCACTCGGGCACGGCCCGCGGCCTCCAGTGTGCGCAGGCGACCCCGGACCGATTTCTGCGGCGCGACGGTGCGATTGAAGGCGTCGTCGATGTTCTCGAGCATGAGGCCCATCGAGGCATTCACCTCGGCCAACCGCTCGAAGTCGTGCTCCGACATGGCCCCGATGTTGGTGTGCGGCAGGAGCCCGGCCGCCAGCGCCCGTTCGCAGGCGTTCCGCACCAGCTCCACGAACCCACGGAAACCCCTTCCGGCGATCTCGGACCTCAGATGCGCCAGGGAATCGGAGGCTTCGCCCGCCAGGAACAGGATCTCGGTGGCCCCGCTCTTCCGCGCGGTGGCCAGCAACGCCTCGAACCGCGCCTCGGGCATCAGGCCCTCCCGATCGCGCCGATACCCGCAGTAGGCGCAATCCCACGGACAGTCCCGGGTGAGCGGGATCGTCAGTGACGGCGAGAACGTGATGACCCTGGGGCCCTTCAAGGCCTCCACGCTACCGCGCCGTGCCCCTGACGCAACACAGGTGGCGCGGTGGGAACACACGATTGCCGAAGTGGGTTCGGAATGGCGGGGCTGGCGCTGGGGATGAGGGCATCGCGAGGGGCTCCGCGGGAACGGTCCTGCGCTCGCAGGTAAGCTCAAGGGCAGGTGGAGCTTTCGCGCTGTGCGCGAGGGCGAAGGGTGTTCGCTTCCAATGCTCGCTGCGGACCGATCCCGCTGCCGCCAGGGGTGCTCTCTCGAATCCGTCCCATGGCCAAAAGCAGATCCGTCTCAACTGTTTAGGACTGGGTTCCTAGCCGGGTTTTTGTCTGCACGAGGGTGCGTGGGAAGCCGCAACTCGGAACCGCGACCGGATGACGGACCCACGACCCTGACAGCCCCTCGGATTCCATGTAACCTGAGGGCGTAGAAACCCCATGGAGTGGTGTATGAGCACCGGATCCCCATCAGCGCCCGCTTCAGGAAGGCCCTCGCAACCCTGCCCGCGATGCCTGTCCCCCATTCCCGACCGGGCCCCGGGTGGCCTATGCCCGCGCTGCCTGCTGGACGGTGCCCATGCACCGACGGATTCGGGTCTTGGACCCCAGGTGTGGAAGACGCCGACCCTGGCGGAAATCGCCGCGGCCTTCCCCGAGCTGGAGGTACTCGGACATTTGGGCACGGGCGGCATGGGCTGTGTGTACCGGGTGCGGGAACGGGATTCGGGCAGGATCTCGGCGCTCAAGGTGTTGCCCCGTGAATTGGCCACCGATCCGGCCTTCGTGGAACGTTTCGAGCGCGAAGCACAGACGCTCTCACGGTTGCGCCATCCCCACATCGTGGGCGTCCATGGGTTCGGGCAGGCGGGCGGGTTCTGTTTCCTCCTGATGGAGTTCGTGGACGGAGCCAACCTTCGCCAGGCGCTGCGATCCGGGCGCTTCACCCCGCATCAGGCACTGGCTCTCATTCCGCCGATTTGCGAGGCGTTGCAAGCCGCGCACACGCAGGGGGTGCTGCATCGGGACATCAAGCCGGAGAACCTGCTGCTCGATGTCGAGGGCCGCGTGAAGATCGCCGACTTCGGCATCGCGAAACTGCTCGAGGGCCCGGGTGACTCGTCGGCCGAGGCGTACACGCTCACCCGCACCGGGGCCCGGGTCGGGACGCCCCACTACATGGCCCCGGAACAAGTGGAGACGCCCGAGCAGGTAGACCACCGGGCCGACATCTACTCGCTGGGGGTGGTCTTCTACGAACTGCTCACCGGGGAGCTTCCCCTCGGGCGATTTCCCGCTCCCTCGATCAAGGCCGGTCTCGATGCCCGCGTGGACGACATCGTCTTCCGCGCACTGGCCAAGGAACGGGAACTCCGCCAGCAGACCGCCGAACAGGTGAAGACCGAGGTCGAGGGTTTGGGGAAGATCGAAACTCTGCAGAAGGTCGAACGATGGGCGCGAGGCGTGATCAGGAGCCGCTTCGGCACAAGGACGAGATTCCGGGTGGTCGGGGCGGTCGCGGTCGCGCTTCTCGCGGCGTGGGCTGTACTGAGCTTCGCCGTCCGTTTGCTTCAACAGAACAAGTCTCAGGTCGACCGGATCGCCGGTGTCCATCGGCTCCAGGAAATCGGATTGGCACACCGAACCTTTGAGGTTGAGGATCTGATCTCCAACATCAATACCCTAACCGGTCAACCCGTCGTGTTCTTTGGACCGGACCTCACGGACACATCACCCAACCCGATTCTCGCCGTGGCGCCCGGGGGACCCGACCTGAAAAACCCCACGGTCCTGTTTGGGGACGGGTCGGTCCTGCAACTGTCCGAAGAGCAATTCCGCCAGAGCCTGAGCCGAGCCAGCCCGTCGTATCGAGCCGCCTGGGAACACTTCCAGCGTCTAGGACCCTTCGGACGGAAAGACGCGATGACAGATCCCCGAACCGGAAAACCCTACCTGTTCTTCCTCGCAACCAGCGGGACGAACTCGTCACCCGACGAGATACTCGCCGTGTCGCCCCCGGATCCGGACACGCAGGGCCGATCGGTCCTGCTGGGGGACGGGTCGGTCCAGCCAATGTCCGATGAGCGATTCCGCTCCTTCCTGTTCGACATGGTGGGTACTAGACTCAGGTGATGATTTCCAACAGCTGTCCGAGGCGCGATCCCAGGAACACCTGAGCCGATCCAACCCATCGGTCCGGGCCTTCTGGCGATTTGTGTACGGGGAGCCATCCGGACCAGCGCCCCACCAGAGCACGCCCCCCATGAACACCCCCCGATCACCGATCGCCGGCTTCGCCCCCACACGCTGGTCGCTGGTGGCGCAGGCGCGGGGTACGACACCAGAAGCACGGGCGGCGTTGTCGGAATTGTGCGAGGCCTATTGGCGACCCGTCTTCGAGACGTTGCGGCGGTGGCATGGCACCGACGACGAGGCGCGTGAATCGGCTCAGGCGTTCTTCGCCCATGTGCTGGCCGGCGGCCGCCTCGCGGGAGCCGACCCGGCCCGCGGGCGATTCCGCTCCTATCTGCTCGGTGCGCTCCGGCATTTCGAGTCGGACCTGCGTGAGCGGGCCCAACGACTCAAACGCGGCGGCGGGCTCCCGACCGCGTCGTTTTCCGAGGAGGGGATCGACGAGCCGACCACCCCGGGCTTCGACCCGGGTCGCTTCGACCGCGAATGGGCCCTCACTCTCCTCGAACGGGCTCTGGCGACGGTCGAGAATGATCTGCGATCGGCCGGCAAGTCGGGCCACTTCGAGCGCCTCAAGCCCGCGCTGCTCGGAGACGATCTTCCATCGCCCGCAGACCTCGCCCGTGAACTCGGACTCACCGAAGGGTCGTTGAAGGTGGCCGTCCACCGGTTGCGGCGGCGATTCCGAGAAGCCGTGCGGGCCGAGATATCCCAGACTCTGGCGGACGGCGACGACGTGCAGGAGGAACTGCGCTACCTGATCGACGTGTTGGCGTCGCCGTGATCGGGTCGGCCCAGGTCGCCTCGCATAGCTCGGCCAGCCCAGAGTGCGCTTCCCCGGATCTGAGCCCACGAGTCAGCGACCGTCCTACCGGCATGCATCCGAGCCGAAACACCGATGCCAGGGATCGTCGACAGCCCCCGGATTCCCCAGCCTCCTGCGGGTTGCGCTCCCGGGTCCCCGGTCCAGACTCGCGGCATGTCATCCAGTGCGTCGACTCCGGGAGGAGATCCTTCTACCCGAGGCTCCCGGCCTTCGGACGTCCTGGTCGTCGGAGCCGGGCTGGCCGGCTTGGTAGCTGCGGGCGAATTGCAGCGGGCGGGACTCACCGTGCGGGTGGTCGACAAGGGCCGCGGCGTGGGCGGGCGCCTGGCCACCCGGCGGATCGGTGAGGCGATCTTCGACCATGGGGCCCCCTGCCTCGACCGGCATCGGGGCATCCTGCCGGACCCGTGGTGGCGGGAACGCCTCGGTCCCGCGCTGGTCGAATGGTGGCCGGCCACGGAGGTCCCCGGGGCTGCGGTACCATGCCATTGGCGGGGCGCTCCCGCCATGTCCGGCGTAGCCAAGCATCTGGCCCTGGATCTGGACGTCCTGTTGGAGACGGCGCTCACCTCCCTGCGTGTGGAGGGATCCCGATGGATCGCTTCCACGTCCGGTGGCACCGGGTTC
>CAIOKD010000180.1 GCA_903858835.1 uncultured Verrucomicrobiota bacterium | reverse complement strand
GCCGTGTCCCAAGAAAAGACGCGCGACTGCGAAGACGCCGGTGCGGCCGCGCTGAACCTGCTCAAGAAAAACATCCGTCCGCGCGACATCATGACCAAGAAGGCGTTCGAGAACGCCATGACGGTGGAGATCGCCCTCGGCGGGTCGACCAACGCGGTCATGCACCTCATCGGCATGGCCCACTGCGCCGGCGTGAAGCTGACCATCGACGACTGGACCCGCGTCGGAAAGCGGGTGCCGGTGCTGGCCGACCTCAAACCGTCGGGCAAGTACGTCATGGCCCGCCTGGTCGAAATCGGTGGCACGGTGCCCCTCATGAAGATGCTCCTCGACAAGGGGCTGCTCCATGGCGACGTGATGACCGTCACCGGCAAGACCTTGGCCGAGAACCTGCGGAACGCACCCAGCTACCCCGCCGGCCAAGACATCGTCCGCGGCTTCGACAACCCGATCAAGAAGGACAGCCACCTGGTGGTTTTCCGCGGCAACCTCTGCCCCGGCGGCGCGGTGGGCAAGATCTCGGGCAAGGAGGGCCTCACCTTCAGCGGCAAGGCCATCGTGTTCGAGAACGAGGAGAAGGCTCTCCAGGGCATCCTTGGCGGCAAGGTCAAGAGCGGTCACGTGATCATCATCCGCGGAGAAGGCCCCAAGGGCGGCCCGGGCATGCGCGAGATGCTGTCGCCGACCAGCGCCATCATGGGCAAGGGCCTCGGCAAGGAGGTCGCCCTGATCACCGACGGTCGCTTCAGCGGCGGCTCACACGGGTTCGTCATCGGCCACACCACGCCCGAAGCCTTCGACGGAGGCCCGATCGCCGTGATCAAGAACGGGGACCCGATCACCATCGACGCCAAGAAACGCGAGATCAACCTGGGCATCCCGGCCAAGGAATTGGCCGCGCGCCTCAAGGCTTGGAAGAAACCCAAGCCGAACTACACCCGCGGCATCCTGGCCAAGTATGCGGCCACGGTCAGCACCGCCAGCGAAGGCGCGGTCACCGACCGCCAGTTCTGAAGTCCCTTCAAAAGGTCCCAGTCATGGCCCTGCGCATCAAGATCTGCGGCATCACCCGGGAGGAGGATGCGCGGGCGGCCATCGACGCCGGCGCCGATGCGCTGGGATTCGTCTTCGTGCCCGGCACGCCCCGGTTCATCGAACCGAGGCGCGCCGCGGAGATCGTCCATGGGCTTCCGCCGTTCGTCAGCCGTGTCGGGCTCTTCGTCAACGCCGACCCCGGATTCATAAGGGCCACCCTCGCCGAGGTTCGGCTCGATACCGTGCAATTGCATGGCGACGAATCGCCCCAGGTGGGCCAAGACCTTCGCAGCCAGGCCCGGGTGATCCAGGCCTTCCGGGTCCAAGGACCCGAGACCCTCGATCGATTGCCCGCCCACCGCGATTCCAGCGATGCCTGGCTGCTCGACGCCTACGTGCCCGGGGCGGCCGGCGGCACGGGTGCCCGCTTCGACTGGAATCTCGCCGTCCAGGCACGCGAACTCGGCCACGCGCTGATCCTTGCCGGCGGATTGAAACCCGAGAACATCGCGGAAGCGGTGCGGCAGGTGCGCCCCTTCGCCATCGACGTCTCTTCCGGGGTGGAATCCGCCCCGGGTCGGAAAGACACCGACAAGGTTCGTCGGCTCATCGAAGCGGCGCGATCGGCCTGAACCGGCGACGCGAGGGCGACCGAAGCCCGATCGATACCTTTGGGTAAGGCCAGTTGGGTAAGGCCGGTTGGGTAAGGCCGGATCTCCGAGCCGGCCGAGCCGGCCGAGCCGACCGAGCCGACCAAGCCGACCGTCCCACCAAACCCCACTCGGCGATCATCGCCGTCGCTCAAACCTCGGGGATCATTGGCCGGGCAACCCCGGGAACGGAGCGGGAGGCGGCGGAGGGATATTGCGGATACGGGTGGTCGGAACAGGCACGGTGCCCCCCAACTGATCGGCTGCCGGCGCAACCGCCGGGACATCGATGCCCCCATGCACTTGCACTCCACCTGCCGGAATGGCGTTGGCGGTCATGGGAGTCGCCTGGAACGTGCCAACACCGCCACCGCCGCCGCTCAAGATGGCCCCGCCACGCCCGATCACGGTCGGTGCGATCGCCCCCGGGGCGGCACCCGGAACTCCCCCGAACGCACCTCCACCGGCGGCGGGAGCATTCATGATCGGCGGGGGCGGTTGGTTGCCCCGCAGCGCGCCCGGCGGCAACCCAGGGGCACCCGGGGCCGGGATGTTTCCAGCGGGCGCCGGCCCCCCAGGGGTGGTCTTGACGGCGTTGTCCTTGAAATTCAGGGGAATCTCCTCGCCGTTGTAGGCGATGGTCACCGCTTTCTCGATGGGATCGATCGACACCAACTTGAGGACGCCGTCGGCGATGCCCACCTCTTCGTCGGGAATCAGCGGCCGTGGATATTGCAGGGGTTTTCCCTTGGGCTGATAGGCCACGAAGGCCCGTTTCACGCCACGGATGGTCGTGAACCCGGTGAGGAAGAACTCGGGGCGATCCTTCGGCGGCTCCTTTTCCGGCTCCGGCGGAGCCGGGGCCTGCGGCGGCTTGATGCCGAAGGCGTTCCGCTTGGGAATCCGCGCATACCGATGGGTGGGGCCAGACGGTTCAGCCTGAGCCTCGGAAGGGGTCTCGGAAGATGGCTCGGAAAGAGTCTCGGAGGGGGGCCCAGAATTGGCCTGGGGGGCTGCCTTCGAATCCGCCTTCGGCGCCGACGTCGCCAAGGTCGGGGTCGTTTCGGCAGAGCGCAGGGGAGAGCCCGCCATGAACAGGCACGCGATCAGGAAGGCCAACCCCGGGAGGCATGCCGATCGCGAGGAAACCGTGCGGAGGCACGCCCGTCCTGGGCTCGCAGGGATCGCGGCCGCGCGTTGGGCGCGCCAGCCCTCGAGGCGAACGGTTCCCGGTGATGGCATCGGCATGCTCTCAACAACACCGGACGATTCAAATGGTTGCACCATGGCGGGAATCTGCGTTGACCGCAGCTTGACCCCCGATACTCCTCGTATTTCCGACGATTGCCCAGCCGGGTTTTTGAACGCGGCCTCGCCCCGGGATGTCCCAACGATCCGGAAACTCCCGGTTCCCAAGCATCGCCCAATTTCACGTCGACAAACCAAAGCTCGCCCCGCTCCACTAACAGCCTCTCGGCCCAGTCCGCACGGGCATCGCCCCCAGGCGTGCCACGGCTGGAACGATCGTTCGAATGGAAACCAAGCATTCTCCCAAAGCGCCCGCCCCAACCCCCAACGCACCGACCGGCGAATCCCAGGGGCGCCTCTTCCGTCCCATGGATTGGCTGACGTTCGTCCTGGTGACGCTGTTCGTGCTGGCCGGCTACCTGTACACCGTCGCCCCCGACCTCACCCTGGAGGACTCCGGCGAGTTGGCTGTGGGCTCCATGTACGCGGGCGTGCCCCATCCCCCTGGCTATCCGGTGTGGACGATCTATTCCTGGCTCTTCACCAAAATCCTCCCCTTCTCGAGCATCGCCTGGCGCGTGGCGGTCTCGTCGGCAGTCGCCGCGGCCCTGTCGGCCGGCCTGACCGCGCTGCTCATCTCCCGCGGATCGAGCCTCATCTTGGAGGGCATCGACCTCTTCAAGGACCTGCCGCGAAAGACCGAAAACGCCATCACCTTCGTGGCCGCCTGGGTCGGCGGGTCGCTGCTGGGGTTCAACGGGTTCATCTGGAGCCAGGGCGTGATCGTCGAGGTGTACACCCTTGCCGTGCTGAACCTCGTGGGGATGTTCTGCCTGTTGCTGATGTGGATGTACCGGCCCGACCGACGCCGTTATCTGCACTGGGTCTTCTTCCTGTTCGGGCTGTGCCTCTGCAACCACCAGACGCTGATCGTGGCCGCCATGGGCATCGAGGTGGCCATCGCCGCGGCCGACAAGCGCCTCGGCCGCGATTTCTTCCTGGGCAACACCATCATCTGGCTCCTGGGCCTGCTGGCCCATTTTGCCGGCAAGATCCACACCTTCGAAGACAACATCCCGGTCTTCATGATCTACAATCTGGTTGGTCTGGGATCCCTCGGAGCGATGCTTTGGCTGTCGTCCCAGACGGGCAAACTGGGCGACCAACTCCACGTGGTGCTCCTCGCCGGCCTGGCCTTCGCCGTGGGCGCGGCCTTCTACTTTTACATGCCCCTGGCCTCGGCCTCGAACCCACCGATGAACTGGGGCTACCCGCGCACGTGGGAGGGCTTCGTGCACGCCTTCACCCGGGGCCAGTACGAGAAGACACACCCCAGCACCGACCCGGTGATCATCTTCCGCCAACTCTGGATGTATGCCCAGGGTGCCCAGGAGGAGTTCAACTGGGCCAACCTCCTGGTGGGTCTGGTGCCGTTCGCCTTCCTCAAAAAGATGCGCCTCCGGGAACGGGCTTGGCTGATCGGCCTCTCGGCAATTTACCTGTGTCTGGCCATCCTGTTGCTGATCCTCCTGAACCCTGGCATCGACAAGTCGGCCAAGGAACTGGTGAAGGTCTTCTTCACCTCCTCCCACACCATCATCGCGCTGGCGGTGGGCTACGGCCTGTCGCTGGTGGCGGCACTGCTCGTGACCCAATACCACCGGGGCAACACGCGGTTCTGGATGTGGGTGGGCGGCGCGGTGGCCTGCGCCTTCAACCTGTATGAATTTGCCGACATCTACCTGAGCACCGTCTTCACCATACTGCGGGTGGCCGGAGCCCTGAGCTTGGCCTTGTCGCTGGCCTTCACCGGCTGGATCCTGCTGAACCGAGAGAAGATCCGAATCGCGCCCGTGTTGGCCATATTCGCACTCATCCCGTTCGATTCGATCCTTTCTCACTGGGGCGACAACGAGCAGCGCGGCCACCTCTTCGGCTACTGGTTCGGCCACGACATGTTCGAGCCGGGTCGCGACGCCGGACACGGCAAGGCCCCCAAGGACACCAACGGGGTGCCCCTCTACCCGGCCATGTCCCCACACGCCGTCCTGTACGGGGGCACCGATCCCGGCCGCTTCTGCCCCACCTACATGATCTTCGCCGAGTCGTTCACCCCGTCCCAGCACCGCCTGGACCAGGGCTTCGATCGCCGCGACGTGTACGTCATCACCCAGAACGCCCTGGCCGATAACACCTACCTCGACTACATCCGCGCCCATTACAACCGATCGGAACAGTACCAATACGACAAGCCGTTCTTCCTCGGCATGCTCAATGACGCGAAGTCGGAAGCGCGGGGCAAGACCAACGCCCTGGCCTCGCTCTTCTCCCCGCTCGACCGGCTCATCCAGGGAATGGGAGCCTCGATCGAGGAGGATCGGCGGGCCGGTGAATCATTCTTCAAGCCCGAGCATTTCAAGGACTTCGCCGCCTTCACGGCCAAGATCAACGCCGCCGCCGACCCACTATCCAAGCACCTGAAGTCGGAACTCGGCGCAGCCTCCACCCCACAGGCCGTCGCCGAGGGGCTGAACCGCCTCTTACGAGGTCCCTCGCTGGCCATCGAACCCGCGAGGTTCGCCTCGGTGACGCTC
Source organism: uncultured Verrucomicrobiota bacterium (assembly GCA_903858835.1). GTDB lineage: Bacteria > Verrucomicrobiota > Verrucomicrobiia > Limisphaerales > UBA9464 > SXXZ01. The sequence goes on along the minus strand of CAIOKD010000180.1, from coordinate 8,016 downwards.
AGCCCGCACGTGCGGGCCTTCGCCGCCCAGAACCCGCCGACACCCAACCGGATCCGCCTCAACCGCCTGTTGCTCGAGGGTGCGTATCCCGGCCTGTTCACCGCCAGCCCCGGAGGACTCTATCCCGACCGTGAGATCCTCTCGGCCACCCCGGAAGACGCCAGCAAGGCCTTCAGCGACTACACCATGGATGCGGCCAAGCGGTATCCCAACAACCTCAAGCCCGGCGAACAGGTGTTCGCGCTGCCCGACGGGCGGATCTCGGTCTCGGGCCAGGTGGCGGTGATGCAGATCAACGGACTGCTCACCAAGGTCATCTTCGACAAGAACCCGGGCCACGAGTTCTACATCGAGGAATCCTTCCCGCTCGACTGGATGTACCCGCACCTGACGCCCTACGGCATCATCATGAAGATCGAGCGGAACCCGGTCCCGGAGATCACCGAGGAGATGGTCCGCCGCGACCACGAGTACTGGAGCCAGTACTCCGAGCGGTTCATCGGCAATTGGATCAAGTACGAGACCCCCACCCGCGAGGTCTGCGACTGGGCACTCAAGACCTACCTGCAGCGCGACCTCACCGGGTTCAAGGGCGACCCGGCCTTCGTCCGTGACGACAACGCGCAGAAGGCCTTTTCCAAGCTGCGGAACGCCATCGGCAAGTCGATCTACGCCATGCGCATCAGCTCGCCCCCGCCCAGTCCGCAGGTGCAGCAGCGGATGGTCAAGGAGGCCGAGTTCGCCCTGAAGCAAGCCTTCGCCTTCTGCCCCTACAGCCCGGAGACCGTCTTCAACTACTCCCAATTGCTGGCGACCATCGGCCGCTACGAGGACGCCCTCCTGGTGGCCAAGACCTGCGAGATCTTCGACGCCGACAACCTAGGGATCCGCAATCTGGTCGAACAGCTGGAGGGCCTTCAGAAGAGCGTGCTGCCCAAGGCCGACGCCCAGACCAAGGCCAAGGCCAGCGGGCCCAACGCCGATGCCAAGGCCGTCTTCGACCTTGCCTCCGCCTTTTTCTCGGCCGGCCAAAGCAACCAGGCCGTGGAGGCCCTGGAGGTGCTGCTGACCAACGCCAGCACCAAGCCCGAGGTACTGCTGTCGCTGGTCGACGGCTACCGGCAACTGGGCCGGGTCGACAAGGTGGAGAGTGCCCTCGCCCGGTACACGGTCGCGGAGCCCTCCCGACCCGAAGGCTGGTACGATCTCGCGGCCGTCCAGATCGCCTCGGGGCGCCGTGAAAGCGGAGCCGAAGCCCTCAAAAAGGCGCTGGCACTCAGCGATGCCCGGCTGGCGCAGGACCCCAAGGCCAACGATCTACGAAAGCAGGCGACGCGCGATCCGCGCCTCAAGACCGCCCTCCCGGCGAAGTGAGGTCGGCTCCGGAATCCGTCCCGGACCGCCGTCACCCCTGAAAATCCGTCTTGCGCGGGCGCGGGTCCGCCCCAACCTCGCGCCCGGATTTTTTCAAATGAACTACCCGATCGCGCGCCGCGCCGCCTCGCTGTCACCGTCCCTCACCCTCGTCATCGATTCGAAGGCCAAGGAAATGAAGGCCAAGGGCGAAGACGTCGTGGGCTTCGGAGCCGGCGAACCCGACTTCGACACGCCTCAGCACATCAAGGACGCCGCCGCCGCGGCGTTGGCCGCGGGCTTCACCAAGTACACCCCCAGCAGCGGCATCCCGGAGCTGCGCCAGGCCATCGCCGACAAGTTCCAGCGCGAGAACGGGCTGACCTACAAGCCTTCCCAGATCATCGTCAGCAACGGCGGCAAGCACTCCTGCTACAACGTCATCCTGGCCACCTGTCAGGAGGGCGACGAGGTGATCATCCCGGCCCCCTACTGGCTGAGCTACCCCGAGATGGTGAAGCTCGCCGGCGCCACCCCGGTGATCCTCGAGACCACCGACCAGACCGAGTTCAAGGTGACGCCGGCGCAGTTGCGCGCGGCCATCACACCGAAGACCCGTCTGTTCGTGCTGAATTCGCCCAGCAATCCGACCGGATCGGTGTACACCCCCGATGAGATCAAGGCCCTCGGCGACATTTGCGTCGAGAAGGGCGTGCTCATCATGAGCGACGAGATCTACGAACACCTGACCTACGACGGAGCCCAGGTGAAGAGCGTGGCCAGCTTCAGCAAGGCCCACTACGACCACACCATCATCGTCCACGGATTCGCCAAGGCCTGGAGCATGACCGGATGGCGATTGGGCTTCCTCGCCGCTCCGGAACCCATCGCCAAGGCCATCGATGCGATCCAGAGCCACAGCACCAGCAATCCCTGTTCGTTCGCCCAAAAGGGCGGCGTGGCGGCGCTGACCGGATCGCAGGCCCACCTGCCCGGTTGGCTGGCCGAATACGCCAAGCGCCGCACTCGCGCCTGGGAGATGCTCAACGCCATGCCTGGGGTCTCCTGCGTGAACAGCAAGGGTGCCTTCTATCTCTTCCCCAACATCTCGAAGACCGGCCTGAAGTCGGCCGACTTCTGCGCCCGGTTGCTGGAGCAGGAAAAGGTCGCCGCCGTCCCGGGCATCGCCTTCGGAGCCGATGACTACATCCGCATCAGCTACGCCACCAGCCTCGCCAATATCGAAAAGGGCCTGAGCCGGATGGATCGCTTCGTGCGCTCGCTCTGACCGGCCGGGCCGACGTCTCGGAGCCGGAAGCCCCGGCCCAACCGATCGACGGATTCGAAGAGGGATGCCACCACGGTGGATCCCTCCTATTGTTTTATCCGGATCGATCCGAGCGCTCGGAGGGAGATCGGTTGGGGTCTCACCGCCGCCTACGCTGCATCCCCCAAGGAGTCGGCGATCGCGTCCCAAAGCTGCAGTCGGGCCTGGAGAGCAGCGACAGCGGCCTGGATGGCTTCGCCTTGGCGCACCGGATGATCGCCGCACAGCAGGTCCACCATCCTCAGGCCCATGGCCCCATGCTGGTCGCCATCCAGCTCGATATGACGGTCCAGGTAGTAGCGCAAGGTGGCCAAACGCTGGGGAAACTGGCGTTCCAGCCCGTGAACCAACTGGGTGAACATCTGCGGAATGAGGTCTTCGCGACCGTAGGTGAACGCCGCCGCGATCTCATGGGCGCGGCCGCCGCCGATGACTCCAAAGGTGTGCCCTACAAACCGCTTCACGGCCAAAGACGCGCCTGCCTCATCCATTGCGCCCGCCACCGACTGCCCGTCCTCGAGCAGACTGATGAACCGTTCGATCCGGCTCGTGTCGGCCCCCGCCTCGGTCATCGCGCGAAGGTACAACTCGAAATGACTGGCCACTCCTCCCTCCGGCAGGCTGTCGCTTTCCTCGCCCAGGACGATCTCATTGACCAACCGCCGAACCTCCCCATCGCCCACCGGACGCCATGGCACCGTCAAGCAGGTCAAGCGGGCCTGCAACGCCTTCAGGAGCGACATGAAATCCCACACCGCGAACACGTGGTGCTCCATGAACCGGGTCAGGTCGTCCAAGGTTTGAAGACGGTCATACAGGCGGTGCCCGAGCAGGGCTTCACGGGTCTCGGCGATCGCAAGCGCCATGGCAGGTTGCAGGAGCGTCGCTGGGGATTCGTGAGGCATCGACATCGTTGGTGCTTCAACATGCCCCAGACGGACGGATTGCAAAGAGGACAGGGTGATTTCCAGACCCATCGCGCGCCAGACGCCCCAAATCTCAATCTGCGAATTCAGCGCTCGTCGCGGGGTTCCAGAGCCGACCGCAACCCCTCCCCCACCGCGTTCAACGCGGCGAGCAGGAGCGCCATCAGTCCAGCGGGGAACACCAGCAACCACCAACGCACCCGAATCGGGTTCAATTGCGAAGCACCGTCGGCGATCAGGGTTCCCAGGCTGGCCTGGGGCGGTCGCACTCCCAGGCCCAGGAAACTCAGGAAGGACTCGTAGAGCACCACCGACGGCACGGTCAGGGTCAGGTACACCAGGATCACCCCGGTGAGGTTGGGCAACAGGTGTCGAAGCATCAGCCGTGCAGGCGACACGCCGACCGCCTGGGCCGCCAGGATGAACGGGCGCTCGCGAAGACTCAGCACCTGGGCCCGGACCACGCGGGCCATCGTCAACCATGACACCGAACCGAGCGCGATCATCATCGCCGCCAGTCTCAGCGCCGGGATCGAGGCCGGCCACCGTTCCGAAAGCCACCCCAGGCCGCGCGTCTCGAACAACGTGAGTGCCAGCATCACCCATACCACCGTAGGCAAGGCGTACAGCACATCGACCAGGCGCATCATCCAGGCGTCGGTGCGCCCACCACGCCATCCCGCCACCAGGCCCCAACCGACGCCGATGACCAGGCTGACCATCGCACCGACCGCCCCGACCATCAGGGAAATGCGAGCGCCGATCAGCACCCGCGCCAGCAGGTCCCGGCCATGGATATCCGTGCCCATCCAGTGCCGCGCATCGGGGGCAGCGAAGGGCGTCTCGCCGCCCTGGTTCGGATCCACGCCCAACACCCAGGGCCCCAGCACCGACACGACCGCGGCCAGCAGCAGGAACCCCAAGGAGACTCCAGCCATCGTCCGACGGCAGAAACGTCTCCAGGCCATCCGGCCCGGGCTGGACCCCTCGATGCTCATGCGCGGATGCGGGGGTCCACCCAACGCAGCAACAGGTCCGACCCCAGGTTCAGCACCTGCAGCAGCAGGGAATAGAACAGGATCATGCCGATCATCATGGTGTAGTCGCGGCTGAAGAAGCTGTTGATGAAGAAAGCCCCGGTCCCTGGAATCTGAAAGAGGTTCTCCACCACGAACGACCCGGTCAGCAGATCGGCCAGCATCGGACCGGCGTAAGAGATCACCGGCAGCAGCGCCACCGGCAACGCATGGCGCACCACTACGACCGTCTCGCTCAAACCCTTGGCCCGGGCCGCCTGCACATGGGGACTCTTGAGGACCTCCTGCATCCCTTCGCGCATCCATCTCGAGACCCGGGCCGCGAAGTAGAGGCCCAGCGTCAGGGTGGGCAGCACGGCATGATTCCAGTGCCCCCAGAGCGCCACGGGCAACCATTCCAGCCAAAGCCCGGCCACCAGGATCAAGAATGGCCCGAGCACGAAGACCGGGATGCACACCCCGACCAAGGTCAGCAGGCTGGCGACCCGATCGGCCCAGCGGTATCGACCGAGCGCAGCGACCGCTCCGATCGGGATCCCCAACCCCATCGCCACTCCGAAGGCCATGGCTCCCAGCGACAACGACACGGGCACCGTCTGGCCAAGCAGGTCGTTCACGGAATGGTTGCGGTACTTGAGCGACGGCCCCAGGTCACCTCGGGCGAGATTCCCCAGGTAGCGGAGGTATTGCCGCCACAGCGGTTCGTCCCAGTGGTAACGCGCCTTCAACGCGGCCTCGACCTCCCGCGAGGCCGCCGCCCGCTCGCGATCGAAGGGGCCGCCTGGAACCGCGCGCAGCAGGAAAAACCCGAGGGTGGCCACCACCCAGAGCATCACCGGAATGAGCGCCACGCGGGCAATCCAGGACCTCATGGCCGAAGTCTCCTCATGGAAAAGAAGGGATGCTCGTCCATCCGGTTGGCCCAGATTCCACCCACCTTCCGAGGATCGGCGGCATAGAGTCCCACGTGGCTGTAGAGACCGGTCACCGGAACGGCCTCCTCGACCAGCAGAGTCTCGGCCTGACGAAGGATCCCCAACCGGCGGCGAGGATCGGCTTCCGCGGCCGCCGTCTGGAGCAATCGGTCATAGCGGGAGTCCTTCCACCCGGTGCGATTGTTGCCGCTGTCGGAGAGGAAGATGTCTAGAAAGGTCATCGGATCGTCGTAGTCGCCGACCCACGATCCGCGGATGAAGTCATAGTTCAATGCGGACATCTCGGCGAGGTAGGTCTTCCATTCCAGCGGACGCAACTCGACCCGGATCCCCAAGTGTTCCCGGAGCATCGATTGGACCTCCACGCCGGTCTGCTCGTAGATCCGGGAACCGACATTGAAGGTGTATTCGATGACAGGGAATCCGCGTCCGCCGGGGTAACCCGCCTCCGACAACAGGGCCCGGGCGGCCGACGGGTCCCAGGGAAGTCCCGCTGGAGGCTCGTAGCCCCCGGTGCCCGCCGGGGTCACCGCGGCACTGGCGCGTTCGCCCATGCGGGTGATGCGGGCGGTGATGCGGGATCGATCAATGGCCATCGCCACGGCCCGGCGCACCCGGGCATCCTGGAAGGGCTTGCGAGTGGTGTTGAAGCGGATGAAGTCCTGCCCGAGGTAGTCGAAGCGTTGAAAATCGGGCCTTTGGGCCAACTCGGGCCCCAGCTCCCCGGGAATGATCTTCCGGTCCGAGATCAGATCCACCTCGCCCTTGAGGAACAGGTTGAGCGCGGTGGAGGGATTGTCGCCGCTGAGGATGTCGATGCGCTCGGTGGCGACCCGATCGGCATCCCAGTAGCGGGGATTGCGCCGAAGGCGAAAGCGGTCGTTGACCCGCCAACCCTCCAAGAGATACGGACCGCTGCACGGCAACGGATCGGCCCGGATCCATTGATCGCCCTGCTGCTCGATGGCCTTCCGGGGTACCGGGAAGAAGACCCGGGAAGCCACCAGTTCCAGAAAATAGGGTGTCGGGTTCTCGAGGTGCACCCGGACCGTCCGGGCATCGGGCGCTTCGGCTCCCAATTGCGATGCATCGCGGAGTTCGCCGTTCACAATGGCCCGTCCATTGCGGATGCAAAAGAACTGGCTGGCGTAATCGGCGGCCGTCGTGGGGGTGACGGCCCGTCGCCACGACCAGACCACCTCGTCGGCCGTGATCACTTCGCCGGTGGACCAGCGGGCCTCGGGCCGGAGGTGAAAGGTGTAGGTCCGCCCGTCAGGAGAGATGTCCCACCGCGAGGCCAACCCTGGCATGGCCAGCCCATTGGTCGGATTGAATCGAGTGAGCCCCTCGAACAGGGCCGAGGCGATCCGTCCGTCGGCCTGACCGGTGAGGATTTGCGGGTCGATGGTCTCGGGCTCCGGCCCATTGTGGAGCACCAGGTCCGCCCGATCGGCCGGGGAGCACCCCGCCCCACCGCCGAGTATCAAGAAGGCGACCAGCAAGACCAAGAACACCAGTCTGAAACCGCTGAGGGCACTCGCGACGGCCGGACCGAAGCGGGGATCCGGGCAACAAAAAGCCCCCGTCTTTGGAACGAGGGCGTTTCGTTGACCAGGATCGCCGATCACTTCGCGGGAGCGGGAGTGGCAGCCGGGACGGCACTGGTCGGCGCGGCGGGCGTGATGAGCCCACTGGCCGCGGGCGCGGCAGGAGCCGTCGCCTCGGAACGGCTGACCGCCTCGCGGACGGCCTTGGCCGCCGAGCCGGAGCCGCTCTTCATGTTGCCGAGCCACGCAAGAAGGATGCACAAGCCCAGGAAGATGCCGCCCGTCCACTTCGTGATGGTGGTGAGCGCGCTGCCCGCGCCGGCTCCCAAGAGCGTATCGACCGCGCCGGAGCCGAAAGCCATGCCCATGCCCGCCTCCTTCTTGGGGAGTTGGATGAGCACCAGCAACGCCAGCAGCAGGCACACGATCACGAGGACGAAACTCAAGAGGCCAATCAGGATTCCCATGATATGAAACGGTTGGAGACTGAAAATGGTGGGGACTGTTCGAGGATCTTCGGAAACGACTCAGATCGAGTTCTTGATGATTTCGACGAAACTCTTCGATTCGAGCGACGCACCGCCCACCAGCGCGCCATCGATGTCGGGCTGCTGAAGCAGTTCGCGGGCATTGGAACCCTTGACGCTGCCGCCGTACTGGATGCGGACCCGCCGGGCGACGGCCTCTCCGTGCATCGAGACCAGCACCTTGCGGATGAACGCGTGGACCTCCTGGGCCTGGGCGCTGGTGGCGGTCTTGCCGGTGCCGATGGCCCAGACGGGCTCGTAGGCGATGACGAGCGGCCCGATGTCGTTCGCGGAGAAGCCTTGTAGTCCACCTTGGAGCTGTTTGTCAAGAATGGAAAAGGTTTGGCCGGCTTCGCGCTCGGCT
>CAIOKD010000179.1 GCA_903858835.1 uncultured Verrucomicrobiota bacterium | reverse complement strand
GCCTTGCCCGTGCTCTTGCCCAGGATCGCCGGCGTCTTCTCCTCCGCGAACCGATTCAGGATGTGGATGCCGTTGGTGACCCCGATGCCGATGACCAGGGGCAGGGTCATGATGTTGGCCGGGTTGAAGTGGATTCCGCTGGCCCCCATGAAGCCGACCATCCAGAGCGAACCGACCGCCACAGGGAACAGCGACAGGAACACCTGCATCGGCGACCGGAAATGGATGAACACCAGCAGGACGATGGCTCCCAAGGCCCAACCGGCCGCCTCGACGTACGAGACCTTCAGGAGCTCGGTGTAGTAGTAGAGCTGTACCGGGGTGCCGGTCGCCGTCGAGGCCACCGATCGGATTTCCTTCACGAAGTCGTGCTGGGCGCTGCGTTCCCAGACATCCTCCCTCGGATAGACGAGGATCAGTTGTTTGCCGGTGATGCCGATGAACCGGTTCTTCAGCACCGGTGGCAGGTCCGACTCGCGGAGGCCGCCCGAGTCGTCCTGCTGCTGCAGGGTGTTGAAGGTGTCCTGGATGTCCCGGAAGAGCGCGTACTGGAATCGCCCCAATTGCCGCGCGTTGGCCTCCCGGTCTCCGCGGAACATGGCGGCACGCAGGTCGGCAATGGCTTCCCGGAGCGAAACCAGGTGCTGCAGCAGGTCCCGCTCCTCGGGGGCGGTCTTGCGGACCTCCTCGGCCGCCAGGGCCAAGAGCCCCTGCAGGCCCCACAGGCGCTGACTGAAGCTGGGCAGGTCCATCGGACCGTCGGCCACCCGTGGGAAGGCGATCGATCGGGTCTCCTGCCGTATCTCCCGGATCAACTTCAATTGCTCGGTCGAATCCTGGTTGAGGTAGTGGCCCATCGAGTCCACCCCGGCCACCGTCGGCAGGGCCTTCAACTTCGCCTCGATGGCGGGAACCTCGGTCACCGACGGGACCATTACGGCGCCGAACAACACGCCTTGGGTCCGTTCTTCGGAGGCGGCGCCTTTGCGGACCCGGGCGGCCTCGACCAATTTCTTCTCGAAGATCACCGAGGAGAGCCCGTCGCTCTGCATGTTGAGCAGGTTGTAGTCGAACGAGACCCGGGAGGCGTACAGGACGCAGAGGCCACTCAGGGTCACGCCCGCGCCCAGAACCCACCAGGGGCGTTCCAGCCAGAAACGCTCGGTCCGCTCTCTCCAATCCGTGGCAGTGGGGCCTGCATCGGAGGGCGGCACTGGCGCGGGTTGTGCCCCCAGATCCGTGGACTCGCGCCGGAGCCCCTTCTCGCCCAGCAGCAGCGCCGGGAGCAGGGTCATCATCGGGACCAGGCAGATCAGCATGCCGCCCCCGCTGATCACTCCCATTTCCTGGATGCCCCTGAAATCGGTCAGGGCCATGGCGAAGAAGGCGCCGGCCGTGGTGAAACAACCGGTGAAGATGCCTTGGCCGGTGTTGACGATCGCCCGGTGGATCGCCGTGAAGGCGGTTTCCCCACCGTTCACCTCCTCCTCGAAGCGGCTGATCAGGTGCACGCCGAAGTCGATCGCCAGTCCGATGAGCATCGGCGCGAAGGTGATGGTCAGGATGTTCAGGTGGCCGACCACCAGGGTGGTGTAGCCCATCGTGTAACACAGCCCCACCACCAGCGAGAGGACGGTCTTCTGGGGGCGGCCCCGATGATTGTAGCCGATCAGGAAGAGCAGGGCGCAGAGCACTAGGGAAAGGAGGGTCGCCCAGGTGGAGTCCTTTTCGGACTGCTTCATCTCGTCGACCTCCAGCACAGGCTCCCCGGTGAGGCCCACGTTCACGCCCGGGACCTCGCGCAGGGTGTCGGCGATCAATTCCCGCAGTCGATGGACAGCCGCCTCGCTGAGTTCTCCCTGGCGCCACTTCAGGTCGGCCTCGAGTTCCTGGGGCGTCTTCGCCCGGCTGCGTCCGAGCCATCGATCCCACAGGGATTGGGTGGTCTTGGGGATTTCGTCGAGGGTCGCGAGGCGGGCCTTGGCGTTGACCAGGTACAGGCGTCCCTGATCGAAGGTGATGTATTTGGCCCGCTCGGCCTCTGGGCCGGCGCCGAACAATGCATCCACCCCGGGAGAAGGGGGGATTCCCGGGCGGATCATGCTCTCGCGGCATCGCTGGATGATCCGCTCCAGCGCCGGCAGCGCCCCGATGAGGGCGTCGTTGGAGGCGTTGGTGGACCGGTCGGCCGAGCGGATCTGGACGCTGACCTGGTGGAACACTTCGGTCAGGTTGGTCGCCTTGGAGAACTGTTCGATGAACGGCCGGAAACCTCGGATCGCCTTGAGCATCTCGCGCAGGTCGCCCTCGGGCACGAACAGGAGGGCCTTGCGTCCCATCAGGGGCAGGTCGCCCTTGTAGAAGACGTCGGTGAACAGGTTGGTGGGCGAGGCCGCGGTGGAATCCCGGTCGAGCCGAGCCCCGAGTCTTTCGGCGAACTGCCGATTCTTCTCAGCGTCGTCGCTCTCGATGATGGCCACCAGGTCGTCCTGCCCGGGGAACTCCCGCTTCAACTCCAGGAAGTTCCGGTGGTACTCCTGGTCGGACCCCACGAGGTCGTTGCGGTCGACGCTGAATTCCAGGCGGGCGACGGTGTACCAGATGCAGGCGGCCGCGAGGATCAACTGCGGCAGGATGAACCAGTGGCGGCGCAGGTAGACCACCCGCGCAAGACGGGACAGCACTCGGACCGGGATGGATGCGGGGGTTTCCGCCATGGATCGGCGGCGGAAGGTAGGGCAGAGTCGATGGCTTGTCGCCTCCGGTTTCTCCTGGCGGGAAGGTCCGATGAACGGCCCTTAAATAATCCTCGCGCTGTGACGTCGGAACTCCAGTCTCTGCGCACCCAATGTCCGTCGTTGAACGTGTCATCTCGGTCCACTACCGGCATCAGCTCCATTTCACCGATCGCGTCTTCGCTCGGGAGAACCCGGTGCTGCCGTCGGTGTTGCTGGGTGACAAGGGCTCGTCGGCCCCGGTCCAGGGCAATGCGAATCGGGTCAAGGTGCTGCTGGTGCTGGAAGAAGCCTTGGCGGCGGCCCGGCCCGAACTTCCGGGCCAGATCGAGGCCTGTTTCGAGGCCCACGCCGATCGACTCCACCTGGTTCGCCCTCCAGTCCGAGTCCATGGCGGCGAAGCCGTGAAGAACGACTGGTCCCGGGTGGAGGAGGTCCTGGAATTGGTTCACCAGTTCCACATCGATCGGCACAACTACCTGGTGGTGGTCGGTGGTGGCGCCCTCCTCGACATGGTGGGGTTGGCCGCGGCCACGGCCCATCGGGGGATCCGTCTGGTCCGGATTCCCACCACCACGTTGGCCCAGGATGATTCCGGGGTCGGAGTGAAGAACGGCGTCAACGCCTTCGGGAAGAAGAACTTCATCGGGACCTTCGCCCCGCCGTATGCGGTCATCAACGATTTCGACCTCCTGGCCACCCTCCCGGATCGCGACAAGCGGGCCGGCTACGTCGAGGCGGTGAAGGTGGCCTGCATCCGGGATCGGGAATTCTTCGAAAGGCTCGAGCGCGACGCGACCGCGCTGGCCGCCTTCGAGCCCGAGGCGATGAAACACCTCATCCGGCGGAGTGCCGAACTGCATCTCAACCACATCGCCGACGGGGGCGATCCCTTCGAAATGGGCAGCGCCCGCCCGCTGGATTTCGGCCACTGGGCCGCCCACAAGCTGGAGCAGATGAGCGGTTACCGCCTGCGCCATGGCGAGGCCGTGGCCATCGGCATCGCCCTCGATGTCCTGTATTCGGTGAGGCAGGGGCTCTTGGCGGCACCGGCGGCGGAGCGCATCCTGGGACTCCTCGAGCGCCTGGGGTTCACGCTGTTCGACCCGGAACTGCGCACCGTGGCCGCCTCGGGCCAATATGGGGTTTTGGAGGGGTTGGAGGAATTCCGGGAACACCTCGGCGGCGAACTCACCATCACCCTGTTGAACGACATCGGGCGCGGCGTGGAAGTCCACACGATGGATCAGAACGAAGTCTGCAGGGCGCTCGACGACCTCGAGGCCCGCCATCGGGCCCGTGTTCGCCCGAGTCCCGTGGCGTCCTGAGTCGTCCACCCGGCACGGCCCGATTCCAGGCCCATGCCTTGAGCGCCCAGCAGTGGTCCCATTCCTTCGGGCCCCATTCCTTCGGTTTCCTTTTGTCGCCAGACCCCATAGCCTTCGCCCCATGAATCGATGGGCAGTGGTGACGGGCGGAGGATCCGGGGTGGGGCGGGCCACGGTGCTGGCCCTGGTGTCGGCGGGGTGGTCGGTGGTCGCTCTGGGACGACGGCGCTCCGCCCTCGAAGAGACGCGATCGCTGGCCGGGGCGCTGGCCGGGCGCGTCACGGTGATGGAATGCGACATCGCCCAACAGGACGCGGTCCGCGAGGTCGGTCGACGCATTGAGACCGAGTTGGGGCCCGTCGAGGTGCTGGTCAATGCAGCCGGAACCAATGCCCCACAGCGCGCCTTGGAGGTGCTGTCCGATGCCGATTACCGCTCGATGATGGATACCAACCTGAACGGGGCCTACCACTGCGTTCAGGCCTTCCTGCCGGGAATGCGCCAGCGCGGCTCGGGCACCATCGTCAACATCATCTCCGATGCCGGCAAGCAGGCCTCCCCGAAGGCGGGGCCGGCCTACGTCATGTCGAAGTTCGGCCTGGCGGGTCTGACCCAAGCGATCAATGCCGAGGAACGTTCCCGAGGAGTCCGGGCCATCGGCATCTTTCCCGGGGACATCGACACGCCGCTGCTGAATCGCCGTCCGGTGGTGCCCGACGCCTCGGCCCGTGCCCGAATGATGCAGCCCGAGGACATCGCCGCCTGCGCCATGCTGGCCATCCAATTGCCGTCGCGCGCGGTCATCGAGGAACTGGTCATCCGGCCGCGCTGAAGTGCCTGCGCCGAAGGGACTGTCCCCTAGGCGGTCGCGTCTTCCGAGCCGGGTCCCTTCTCGTTCGTGTCGTCTTCGTCTTCGGACACCACGCTGGCCACCTCGGCCGCGATGAACCGCAGCAGTTCGGTCTTGCCAGCGCCGGTCTCGGACGACGTCTCGAACATCGGGGGCTCCGACAGTCCCAGTTCCCGGAAGATCGCCTCGAACTCCCCGCGGGTCGCCCGCAACACGGGCGGCTTGGTCTTGTCGACCTTGGTGAAGACCAGCGCGAAGTCGATGTCGGCCCCGATCAGCCACCGGACGAAGTCGCGGTCCAGCTTCTGCATCGGCAGGCGGGAGTCGATGAGCACGAACACCCGGATGAGGGATTCCCGCTGCTCGAGGTACTCGATGATCATCGCCTCGAAGCGTTCCCGGTCGGCCAGGTTCTTCTGGGCGAAGCCGTATCCGGGAAGGTCCACCAGGTGCCAGTCCTTGTTGATGAGGTAGAAGTTCAGCGTCTTGGTGTGCCCGGGGGTCGCCGAGACCTTCGCCAGTCCGTGCTGGCCGGTGAGTCGGTTGATGAGCGATGACTTGCCGACGTTCGAGCGCCCGATGAAGGCGAACTCCGGGATCATCGGATCGGGACAACCGTCGAGGTCGGTGGCGCTGGTGACGAATTGGGCGGAGCGGAGTTGCATGCGGTGCGGTTCTCGGACGGACAGACGCTATCAGGAGTTGCCGGTGCATTGAAATCCCCGGATGCGGATTCGTGGGCGAAGGACTCGCCTCCCAGGGCTTTCCGGCTAGGTTGGCCCGGTGATTCGGGCGTTGTTTCATCGGTGGACGTGGCGGATGGCCTGGCGCGAGTCCCGGACCTCCCGCCTTCGGCTGGTCTGGTTCTCGCTGTCGATCTCCTTGGGCGTGGCGGCGCTGGCGGCGGTGGGATCCCTGTCGGCCACCCTCCGGGAGGCCGTCGATGCCCAGGCCAAGACCCTATTGGGTGCGGATCTCGTGTTGTCCTCGAGGCAACCCTTCTCGCCGGCCGCGGAGGCGCTCGCCCGATCGGTGCCGGCGCTGGAGACCGCCCGAGAGACGAGCTTCTCGACCATGGCGGTGTTTCCGGGTCCCACCCCGGCCACACGATTGGTGAACGCCCGGGCACTGGAGGGTGGGTTTCCGTTCTACGGCCGACTGGAGTGCGATCCTCCGTCCGCCTTGGAGGCGCTGAGGCGGGGCGATGGGGTGATCCTCGATGCCTCCGTGCTCCATCAATTCGGCCTGAAGACGGGCGATCCGGTGCACATCGGACGCTGGAAGACCCGCATCCTGGGCGCGCTCGTGCGCGTTCCGGGCGACTCCGTGGCGTTCTCCACCCTGGCCCCTCGGGCCTACCTGGCCGCTTCCCGGTTGCCCGAGACCGGACTGTTGGGCACCGCCAGCCTGGCCCGATACCGGGTGATGTTCCGGTGGCCCGATCCCGCCGCGGTGGAGCGCTGGTCGACCACGCATCGCGCCGAGTTGCCCGAGCTGCGCCTGGAGTGGGACACCGTGGACAAGCGCAAGGAGGACCTGGGTCGGACCCTCCAGAACCTGAATCGCTTCCTGAACCTGGTGGCGGCCGTGGCGCTGATCCTGGGGGCCATCGGCATCGCCAGCGCTCTCCAGGTGCATGTCGGATCCAAGCTGCCGAACGCGGCGATCCTCCGGTGCCTCGGCGCGGGCATCGCCGATACCTCGGCCATCTATCTGGCGCAGGGGCTGGCCCTCACGGCCCTGGGAACCGCCGTCGGCCTGGCGCTCGGAGGCTTCCTGCAGCCGTGGATTCCCCGGTTGCTCCAGGGATGGGTGCCGGTGGCGTTTGAGGCGCGCTTCCAGCCGCTGCCCGCCGTGCTGGCGTCCTTGGCCGGGTTCCTGGTGAGCCTGGCCTTCACGCTGCTGCCGCTGGGGATCATCCGCTCGGTGTCTCCCTTGAGCGTGATCCGGGCCGACCACACCCGCATAGGCGCCCCCGATCGACGGTGGCGGGCCGGCATCGGCGCGGCGATCCTGTCGGGCCTGACCCTCTTCGCGGTGATCCAAGCCCGTCGGCCCAGGGAAGGATTGGCGACGGTGGGGGGACTGCTGGCGGCCTTCGGTGCGTTGGCGCTCGTGGCCCGACTCCTGATGTGGGGCGTTCGGCGGTGGACGCCCGCGGGTTGGCCCTTCGCCATCCGCCAGGGGCTCGCCAGCCTGCATCGACCGGGCAATCGGACCCTGCTGGTGCTGACGTCGGTGGGGCTGGGGACCTTCCTGTTGGTCACCCTCCAATTGACCCGCGATGTGCTCCTGACGCAGTTGTTCCCGGCCGATCGGCTGGAGCAGCCCAACGCCATCCTGTTCGACATCCAATCCGATCAACGGGAGGCCGTGATCGCAGCCGTGCGGGCCGAGGGGTTTCCGGTGCTCGACACGGCGCCGATCGTCACCATGCGCATCTCGGCTCTGAAAGGTCGCAGCTCCGACCGCATCCTGGCCGAGTCCAACAGTCCCATCCCGGGGTGGACCCTCCGTCGCGAATACCGTTCCACCTTCCGCGGATCCCTGGTGGGCTCGGAGCGCTTGGTGGCCGGCCGCTTCGTGCCGCGTGCCCGCGAGGACGAAGGCCCCGTGCCGATCACCCTCGAATCGGGCATCGCCCGCGACCTCGGCCTGGGAGTCGGCGACGCGGTAACCTTCGACATCCAGGGCGTGCCCATGGAGACCCGGGTGGCCGGGTTGCGCGAGGTGGATTGGAAGCAGGTCCGGCCCAACTTCTTCGTGGTCTTTCCGGAGGGTGTCCTCGAATCGGCTCCGGCGATGACCGTGCTGGCGACCCGGGTCCCGGATGCCGCCGCATCCGCCCGGCTCCAGCGGGCACTGGTGGCCCGGTTCCCGAACGTGTCGGCCATCGACCTCATGCTGGTGCTCGAGACCCTCGACCGGGTGGTCACCCAGGCCGCCCACGGCATCCGGTTCATGGCGCTGTTCACGGTGGTGACCGGCCTGGTGGTCATGGCCGGGGCGATCCTGACCGGGCGCTGGCAGCGCGTCCGTGAGATGGTGCTGCTGCGCACCCTGGGCGCGAGCCGACGGCAATTGCGCCAGGCGCTCTTGGCCGAATATGCGGCCCTCGGGGTGATGGGGGCCTTGACCGGCACCCTCCTGGCCTGTGTGGCCGCCTGGGCCCTGGCCCGATTCGCCTTCCGGGCGCCGTTCGCCGCGTCACCCCTGCTGTTGCTGGGAGCGGTCGCCCTGGTCACGGCGATGACCGTGGTTGTGGGCCTGGCCTCCAGTCGCGGCATCACCCGCCAATCACCGCTCGAGATCCTCCGCGGCGAAGCGCTCGCGTGAGGGGAAGAGGGTGGAATCTCGAGGTCATCCCAGGGTTCAGGATCCGACTAAAATCCATAGATATGGAAAAAGGTCGCGACCAAATTCCAGATAGTGGCAATATGGGCGCGTGAAACGGTGGCTGGAGTCTCGGGTAGAGCGTGATCTCGCCCGCAAGATGGTGTTCCTGACCGGTCCTCGTCAGGCCGGGAAGACGACGCTCGCCTCGGCCGTCGCCGCCCGTGTGCCCGGTGCCCAGATGTTCAACTGGGATGTGCTGGCGGATCGTCGGGTGCTGTTGGCCCAGAGTTGGGTGCCAACGGCACCGCTGCTCGTCTTCGATGAGTTGCACAAGATGAAGGACTGGCGCCACTGGTTGAAGGGAGTCTTCGACGGGCGGGCACCGGGGCAGTCGATCCTGGTGACCGGCAGCGCCCGTCTCGATGCGTTTCGGCAGGCGGGGGAGTCCTTGGCCGGCCGGTACTATTCCTGGCACCTGCTGCCGGTCACGGTGAGCGAATTGGTGACGTCGACCGGTGCCACCCCCCAGGAAGCCTTGACGCGATTGTTGCAGCGAGGGGGATTCCCTGAACCGTTGTTGGCGGAAGACGCCGCCGACGCCCAGCGCTGGCGCCAGTTGTACCTCGAGGGCCTGATCCGCGACGATATCCTCGAGTTGTCAAGGATCGCCGAGGTCCGCGCGATGCGCCTGTTCGTCGAAATGCTGCGCGAACGGGTCGGTTCTCCATTGTCCCTGGCATCCATCGCCCGCGACTTGCAGGTGTCGCCCACCACCCTGGCGCGCTACCTGGAGATCCTGGAGACGCTGCACGTGGTGTTCGTGGTCCGCCCGTTCCACCACAACGTCGCGCGCTCTCTCCTGAAGGAACCCAAGATCTATTTCCACGACACCGGCCTGGTCAGCGGCGGCGATGGTCCGAGGTTCGAGAACGCCTGCGCCACCATGCTCCATGCGGCCGTGCAGGCCAGGCGCGATGCCGAGGGGGTGGACGCACGCCTGCAGTACATCCGGGACAAGGATGGGCGTGAGATCGACTTCGCCGTCTGCGAAGGGGGAGCGCCGGTTCGCCTCGTGGAATGCAAGTGGGCGGATCCGTCGGTGCCTGCGTACCTTGCCGCGATGGCCGTCCGCTTTCCCGGCGCTTCGACGACCCTCCTGGTGCGTCACCTTCGCCAGCGTGAGCAACGAGGCCCCGTGGCCGTCGAGTCGGCGGCCGAGTGGTTGGCCGAAACGGGTGGGATGTCCCTGCGATGATGGGTGTCCGTCCGATGTGTCAGCCGGCCTTCGTCCGACCGGTGTCCACGACGAGGCCCGATGTGGGCCTGCCAGTGCCGTCAATCCGTCGTCATCCTTGGGTTTACAAGGCCGGTCGCCACGCGTCACACTGACCTCCGGGAAGGCGATGGCGCCGACCCCTTTGCATGACCGCCGACATCCGACACGACTGGACCCTCGAGTCCCTCCGCGAACTTCACGACCGCCCGTTGCTGGAACTGGTCTTCCGTGCGGCCAGCGTGCACCGGAAGTTCCACGATCCGGCCGAGATGCAGGTCAGCAAGCTGATCTCCATCAAGACCGGGGCCTGTCCGGAGGACTGCTCCTATTGCGCGCAGTCGTCCCGGTATTCCACCGGCGTCAATCCGGAGCGCCTGATGGAGAAGGACAAGGTCGTGGAGATCGCCCAGCGGGCCAAGCAGGCGGGGGTGTCCCGTGTGTGCCTCGGGGCCGCCTGGCGCGAAGTGAAAGACAACGCCCAGTTCGACCGTGTGCTCGACATGGTGCGCGGGGTCACCGACCTCGGCATGGAGGTGTGCTGCACGCTGGGCATGCTCAACGAGCAGCAGGCCAAGCGCCTCGAAGAGGCCGGTCTGTACGCCTACAACCACAACGTCGATTCTTCGGCCGAGTTCTACGAGACCATCATCACCACGCGCACCTACGCCGATCGCCTCAAGACGCTGGAGGAGGTCCGCAAGACCAACGTGACGTTGTGTTCCGGGGGGATCATCGGTCTCGGCGAGACAGTGGATGATCGCCTGAAGATGC
>CAIOKD010000178.1 GCA_903858835.1 uncultured Verrucomicrobiota bacterium | reverse complement strand
GCCCTGGAAATCGAAGTGGTCGTACCAACCGCCGATCCAAAGGCGCGCCGGTTGGCGCAGGTTCAGCGGGGCCTGTCGGCCTTTCGAGATGCCGTCCAAGACTCCGTCGAGGTACACCCTCGATTCACCGGCCTCCCAAGTGTGCACCACGTGATGCCATTGGCCGGTGGCGACAGCGGTGCGGGTGTTCACGTTCGCTCCGGAGAAGTAGCAATCGAGGCGGATCTGGGGCGGACTGGTGTAATGCAGGACGACCTTGCCCTGGGGTTGTTCGTTGCCCCAGGCGAGGATTCGGCCGTGGAGCTGGTCCGCCCGGAACCAGGCCTGCGACGTGTGCGGGGCCGATCCGGCCGGGTATCGGTCGAGGGTGTTGCCGCCGAAGATTCCCCGGCCCTCCCGGAAGCGGCGCGCGGTCCCGATCATCCCGGCCTCGGCCGAGGTTCCGCGGTCCTCGGACTCCAGGGTCCCCGTCACATCCCGGATCGTGTCTCCGAGATGCCAGGTGCCGAGGTAGCCGTTGGTCCGGCCGAACACCTGGGTTCCCTGCGAGGCCGGTGCGGCGTCGGGATTGCCCCAGTGCAGGCGCAATTCCTGCCGATCATTCCCGTGGATCCGAGGCACCTGCACCCAGATCGCGGCGGAACCCGCCCGGGGATCCCAGGCGTCGATCTCGAAGGGCAGGGGTTGGCCCGCAGGCGTCGAGACCCGCAGGTCCTCGCCCCGGGGGCGGGCCTGCGAGAAATCGAACCACTCACCCTCCAACCGGACCAGCAGCGGGAAGTCCTCCAGGGCGGCGCCTTCCGGAAGTGCGGCGCCATCGGGGGTTGTGAGCACGAACATGGAGCCCGAATATTTCCAGGCTCCGAACGGGGTGTTGGCGGTGGGCTGGGCACGGGCTGCGGGCTTGGCACTGCTGGTGGACTGAGCGCGGGCCGTGGCCGCGTGTGCGGCGGTCATCGCCTCCCAGCGGAGGGCCAGCTCGCGAACCCGCTCCGGATGGCGGGAAGCGAGGTTGTGGGTCTCGGTGCGATCCTCGGCCAGGTGGTACAGCTCCCACGGGGCATTCGTGCCGGCCGCGACGATCTTCCAGTCGCCCATGCGCAGGGCACGATTTCCCTCATGCTGCCACCACAGGGCCTCACGCTGGAGGTCCGAGTCTCTGGCGAAGGTCCGCACCAGGCTCCGGCCCGGCGGTGTCGGCATGTCGGAATCCGAGGCGGGGGCGGGCCACGGGCTTCCGGTCATCTCCAAGATCGTGGGCACCAGGTCCACGAGATGGCCTGGGGTTCTCCGTAGCGCGCCCCGGTCGGAGATGCCCCGCGGCCAGTGGGCGATCAGCGGCGTGGAGATGCCGCCTTCGTGGACCCAGGTCTTGTGCCTGCGGAACGGGGTGTTCGCCAGGGAAGACCAGCCCGGACCGATGCTCAGGAAGGTGGCTCCGGTGCCGCACAGCGCGTCCCGGTCGTGTCCGTCGCCCCGGACCATCATCTCGGCGCTGGCCCCGTTGTCGGACACGAAGAGGATCAGGGTGTCTTCGAGCCGCCGCATCGATCGGAGTTGGTCCACGATGCGCCCGATCTCCCGGTCCATCCGGTCGACCATGGCGGCGTGGATCGCCATCTTGTCGGCCTGGAATCGCCGCTGCCGATCCGAGAGTTCGGACCAGGGCAGCGGTCGGTTCAACTCATCGGGCCCCAGGGCCCGGATCGCCTCGGGAAAGGCATAGGGAGGTCCGACTTCCCGCTCGATGGGCGAGAGTTCCCCGGCAATCAGGCCCTGCTGGCGGATGCGTCGCCAACGCTCCTCGCGGAGGAGGTCCCAACCACCCACATACCGGTCGCGATGCCGTGCGATATCGGTCGCCGGGGCCTGCACGGGAAAGTGCGGAGCCGTGAACGCCACGAAGCTGAAGAAGGGTTGCGCGGCGAAGCGGTTCGAATGGTCCTCAAGGCAGCGGATCGCATGGTCGGCGATGGCGGTGGTGGCGTAGTAATCCGAGTTCGTGGCGACGGGTTTCAGCGGAAGGTCGTCCTCGAAATGCAGTCGGGGCGCGAAGTAACGGTCGTGGTCGTCCAGGCGATAGGACCGATCGAACCCGTGGGCCAAGGGTTTGCCATCCAGGTGCCATTTCCCGGAATGGTAGGCTCGGTATCCGAGGGTCTTGAGCCGCTCTGGCAGGAGTCGGGCCCAGGCCGGGCGAACCCCGGAGTTTCCGCTCGGGACGCCCGGCACCGTATCCCGTCGCACCTGCTGGGCATAGAACCCGGTCAGAGCCGCGGCCCGCGAGGGCCAACACCGGGCCGTGTTGTAGAACTGGGTGTACCGCAGCCCGTTGCTGGCGAGGGCGTCCAGGTGCGGGGTCGGGATCTCACCGCCGTAGCAGCCCAGGTCCGAGAAGCCGAGGTCGTCGGCCATGATCAGGATCACGTTGGGCCGTCCGGGTTGTTGCGGGCGGGTCTCGGCGCGGGCCCAGAAACCCGTCGCCGCCGTGGCCCATGCCAGGACGATCGCCCAGAGGCGCCAAGTTCGTGGAAGATGCTTCATGGGGACAGGCTTTCGGAGCGGCAGGCGGTGATGCGGGGCGTCGAAGGACCTCAACGGCTGCGTGGCACCAGGAGGACTCCCCCGGCGTCGAGGGTCGGCCGCCGGGGATCCTTCTCGAGGGCCGACATCGGGTAATTGGTGGTCCAAGGAAGATGTCGGGAGTGGCTCACCGCAAGCCGCAGGTTGGGGCGGGTCTCTCCCAGCGAGAACAACAGGGCCACCCGCTGTTCCGGCAGGACGAACCGTCCGCTCGCGTCGGTGGTGGCGAAGTCCTGCCGCAGCACCTGTTCTTCCGCGGCCCTCAGGAAGCCGCCGGTCGGGTGGCGCAGGGTCCACAGCGTCCGTCCCACCATGGCCCGGGGGACGGGCTCGCCCGTCTCCGCATCGAGGACGCGGCCGCTCACGCGGGGAGCGGTGAAGTCGAGGGAGGGCCCACCCACGGATCCGCAGCCGCAGATCAGCAAGGAGGCGAGCATCGGAGCGAGTATTCGGTGGTTGGTCATGGCAGGCTGGGCTTCCGAACCTGTCGGGAACCGCAGACGTTCGAATTTCCTGAATCCCGTAGTCACTGGCGAACGGTTTTTCCGGCGGGCTGGCCTTATCCGAGGTGAGTCGGGAATCTACCGGTACACGGGAACCCACCGAGAGGGTGCCCGGACGGATGAGTGCCATCGGGTGCAAACAGGATTCTTCCTATTTTCGGGCCAACCTCTACTCTCCGCCCCCTGTTTCCGGCGTGTTTTGATCCCCCCGGAACCGAATACCATGACGTCCGCCCAAATCCGCCAATCGTTCCTGGATTTCTTCCGCTCCAAGCAGCACACGATCGTCCCCAGCTCGAGCCTCATGCCCGACAGCCCCAACCTGCTGTTCACCAATGCCGGCATGAACCAGTTCGTCCCGATCTTCCTGGGCGAACGCAAGGCCGACGTCTCGAAGTGGGCCGGATCGGTCCCGTCCCTCGACACCCGTGCGGCCGACACCCAGAAGTGCATCCGCGCCGGCGGCAAGCACAACGACCTCGATGACGTGGGGTTGGACACCTACCACCACACCTTCTTCGAGATGCTGGGCAACTGGTCGTTCGGCGACTACTTCAAGAAGGACGCCATCGACTGGGCCTGGGAGTTGGTGATCCAGGTCTGGAAGTTCCCTCCGCAGCGCGTCTACGCCACGATTTACCAGCCCAACGCGGCCAAGAACGACCCGGCCGAGCGCGATCAGGAGGCCTGGGAATTCTGGGCGGCCAAGTTCCGCTCGGTGGGCCTCGACCCGCAGGTCCACATCGTCAACGGCGGCAAAAAGGACAATTTTTGGATGATGGGCGAGACCGGCCCGTGCGGTCCCTGCACCGAGATCCACGTGGACCTGCGTCCTGGCCCGCGCGAGACCTCGCTGGAAGAGCAGGTGGAAGGAGCCAAACTGGTCAACGGCTCCGACGCCCGATGCATCGAGATCTGGAACAACGTCTTCATCCAGTACAACGCCAACCCGGACGGAACCTTCACTCCGCTGCCCGCGCAGCATGTCGACACCGGCATGGGCTTCGAGCGCGTCTCCTCGATCATTCAGGGGACCCGCGGGCTCACCGATTTCCAGAACGCCAAGATCTCGAACTACGAGACCGACATCTTCCGCCCGATCTTCGACGAGATCGAGCAACTCAGTGGCCAAAAGTACGGTTCCACGCTCCCGAAACCCGGCAGCACCGGTGACAACGAGCAGGAGAAGGTCGATGTGGCGTTCCGCGTGATCGCCGACCACATCCGGACCCTGAGCTTCGCCATCGCCGACGGCATCCAGCCCGGCAACAGCGACCGCAATTACGTCCTGCGCCGCATCCTGCGTCGGGCCGTCCGCTACGGTCGGACACTCGGGTTCCACGAGCCCTTCTTCTACAAGCTGGTCGATGTGCTCGTGCGGACCATGGGCGATGTCTTCCCGGAGATCCGCTCCCGCCAGCAGCAGGTGAAGGATGTGCTTCGCCTGGAGGAGGAGTCGTTCAATCGCACCCTGGATCGCGGCATCGAACTCTTCGAAAAGGAAGCCTCCCAACCCGGTTTGTCACAGATCTCGGGCTCGTTCGCGTTCCGCCTGTACGACGAGCAGGGCTTCCCGATCGACCTCACCGAGCTCATGGCCCGCGAGCGCGGGTTGTCTGTCGACAAGGCCGGCTTCGAGGCCCTGATGGAAGAGCAACGGGCTCGGGCTCGCGCGTCCCAGAAGAAGCAGGTCATCGAGCTGTCCCAGATCGAGACCAAGTCCCCGACCCGATTCCGCGGCTATGACGCCCTCGAGGTTGAGGCTCGGGTCCTGGAGGTCGTGGGGCTGAAGGACAAGACGGCCATCATCCTCGATGCCTCGGCCTGCTATGCCGAGATGGGTGGCCAGGTGGGTGATACCGGCGAGATCAGCGGCTCCGGCCAACTCTGGCGCATCGCCAACACCCAGAAGTCGGGCCCGGTGTGGCTGCACTTCATCGAGGGGGGGGATGCCCCGGTCGTGGGTTCCTCGGTGGGCCTCCGCGTCGATGCGGGCCGCCGCCATGCCATCGAGCGTCATCACACCGCGACCCACCTGCTTCACTGGGCGCTTCATGAGGTGGCCGGGCATGAGGCCTCCCAGAAGGGTTCCAACGTCACGCCAGACAAGCTCACCTTCGACTTCAACAGCGCCCCGCTGACCCCTCAACAGGTCGTGGACATCGAGCGCCTGGTCAATGAGCGCATCCTCGAGAACGCCTCGGTGGGCTGGGTCGAGGTTCCCCATGTGGAGGTCAAGAACCGCAAGGACGTCCTCCAGTTCTTCGGCGACAAGTACGGCGACGTCGTCCGGGTGGTGCAGATCGGGGGAAGGGCTTCCCAGCTCGACGGGTATTCCATGGAACTTTGCGGCGGGACCCACACCCGGGCCACCGGTGAGCTGGGGATGTTCCGCATCCTGGCCGAATCGGCCGTGGCCGCCGGCGTCCGCCGCATCGAGGCCATCTCCGGGATGCCGTCCCTCGACAAGGCCCGCGCTGACGAGGCGCTGATCCGCAGCCTCGCCGGTCGGCTCAACAGCCCTCTGGGCGAGTTGGAGAAGAAGTTGGATGCCCTCCTCGCGCATAGCCGCGAGTTGGAGAAGGCGCTCAAGGCGGCGGCCCAGCGCGATGCGGCCGGCAAGGCACGGGAGTTGATCTCCAAGGCAGAGATGCTGAATGGCACCCCGGCGTTGATCGCCAATCTCGGCGAGGCCGATGGCGACACCCTTCAGACCGTGGTGGATGCGCTGAAATCCCAATTCCAAGGGGTCATCCTCTTGGGGGGGCAATCGGCCGGGGCCGTCGGGCTTGTCGCCGCGGTGACACCGGAGTTCACCGGCAAGGTCCAGGCCGGCAAGCTCATCCAAGCCATCGCCCCGATCGTCGGGGGCAAGGGCGGGGGGCGCCCCGATGGCGCCCGCGGTGGCGGCAAGGACGCCGCCCGCCTCGATGAGGCCCTGGCCAAGGCCAAAACCCTGCTGTGACCCAAGCCTGCCGTGAGGCGGGCCGGCGCCCCCGCGGAACGCCCTGGGCGCGGCTCGCTGTCAGCGCAATTCCCAACGTTCCCCGAAGAAACCCGCGGCGGAGATCCCGCCCGGGGTCCGGGCATTGGGCGTTTGCCGGAGATCGATGATCGCCCAGTCCGGAAGTTTGGGTGTCTGACGGGCGTTGTTCAGGTAGTCGTAGTCGCGGAAGGTGAATCCGCTGTTGAGCACGACATAGCGGGTGGGATTCAGAGGGTTCGGGAAAATCAGGATCGGCACGTGGGTCTCGGTGGGGAAGGTCTGTGTCCCCACCACGATCTGGTCCTTCTCCCAGCGGATGGGCAGCGAAGGCGCGATCTTCGCCAAGAGTCGGTTGCTGGAAGGGTCACCCCACAGCACGAGGTTGTGGTCGCGGATGTCGGCCTCGGACACCTCTTGGTCCGACTTCTGCCGTGCATCTCCCCGATAATGCCGTCGCCAATGTTCGATGGCTCGGGCGGACTCGCCTTTCACCCACCCATCGACCCGGGCATTGAGAGGGCTTCCAGTGGGCAGGACCATCAGGAACGAATCCATGAATGCGTCGTCGATCGGCCCCTGGAGTCCGTGGCGCTTGCGGAGGCTGCCGCCCAGGTCGGGGCCCGTCTTCCACGCTCCGTTTTTCCGGTGGAAACTGGCCTTCCAGGAGCGGTCGGTGCCCGGTCGGGTGCTTTCGAGGGTCACCGCAGTGCCGGAACCCGCGAACGCGACCTGCACGGGGCGGTGGACCGGGAACGGGGCTTCTCCCGGTCCGAAGTCCAGCGTCAGTGCCTCCACGCCCTCCGCCTCGATCCTCAGGGGGGCGTCCCCTTCCGGCAGTTGCGCGATCACGCGTCCCGGTTCCCAGTGTTCGGTCAAGGCATCCACGGTCACCCAGGCCATGCGGGGATAGCGCAGGGAGTGGGTCACCATGCGGACTTCCTTCGGCACCCGGGTCCGTCCCACCACGGCCAGCGCATCCAGCCGGCGGTTCAACTCGGCCTTGGCTCCGGGCTCGTACTTGTGCCCCGTCTTGGGCCCGATCAGGTGGGTCAACTCCAGGCCCTCGGCCCGCAATGCCGTCCGCATCGCCTCGGCCGCCTGGATCTGCCGGTCATCCTCGCCGCTGTAGGCGATCAGCGGCACCATCGAGACATTGACGGCATTGGCGGTCGCATCGTGCAGTCGCCAAAGCTTCTGTTCCCACACGGCGGGTTTCAGTTGTTCCTGCTGGAAGACTCGGAGGAATTCCGCCGTCTCGCTGAATCCTGCCCCTGGAGCGGCCGCTGCCCAACGTGCGGCATGGTGCACCGCGAAATGCCAGGCCGAGGCCCCGCCCAGCGAGAAACCGCGGACTACGAGGCGGTCCTCATCGATCGGAAAGCGGTGCTGGACCTCCTCGAAGGCTTCCCAGAAATCGGTTTCCCCGGCGAATCGGCTTCCGTTGCAGTAGCGGCCATAGAGGTGGAGGACGAACGCGTCGGCCGGGGCGAACTCGCCGAGGTTCTTCATCCGATCCGCGACGAATGCCAGCTCGCTCAGCGTCTCTCCCCGTCCATGGAACCAGAAGTCCAGACGCCATCGCTTGCCGGAGTGGGGAGTCCATCCCCGGGGGATCACCAATCCGAACGGCTGGACGGAACCGTCGATCCGGGAGATGTACCCGCCGACGGTGGGTCCCGGGATCTCCATCCACGGAGCCCGTCCCTGTTCCAACGCCTGCAAGCGTTCGCTGCCTGTCTTTAGTTGCTGCCGCGCCGCGTCGATCTCGTTGGTCTTGAAGAACTCCTGATGACGCAGGGCCCAGTCCACCGACTTGTGCAGGACGGCGACATCGGCCCATTGGCGCAGGCGCAGGGGGTTCTGAGCCCAGCGTTCCTTGGCCGCCGTCAGATCGACTCCCAGCCGCTGGACCCCGGCACCCAGTTCGTCCTGGACCGCTTGCGGCAGGGCGATGCCCGGCGGGGGGACCCTGCGCACCTTGTCGGCGGCGTTGTCGGCGGGACCATCCGCCCGCAGCATTTCCGGCGGAAACGCCGTCGCAAATACCCAGAGGGACAGGCAGCACAGCCACCGGTTCCAGCCACGGTGGGACTCGCATCTTGGAAAGTTCATGGGACCGGCCTAGGGAACCCCGACACGACGCATCGGATCAAGCCCTCACCCCGGCGATGTCCTGACTCCGATGACCGTGGTCCCGGTCCCGGACGCTAAATCGGCCGCCCTCGGATTCTAGTCCACGAGGGACTGGGCTCCCGCGATGCCGGACTCGAGTTTGCGGATCGTGGGCAGCACCCGTGCGACCGTGGTCGATTCGATCTGGCCCGCGAACGGCTTGAGATGGAATTCCATCACGCCGATCACGTCGCCGTTCCGGTCGTGCAGGGGAGCGGTAACGACGGCCGCCTCTGGGGTCTTGCCATAATACACCTGGTTCTCGCGATGGACCTTTTTGACGGTCTCCGAGGCCAATTGGCCGAGGTCCGAGGCGTTCTTGGCTGCCAGGCATTTCAATCCCTCGGTGGCCTTGGTGATGCCGTAGAGACGCAGGTTGATCAGGCGCTGTTGCTGTTCAAGGGTCTGTCGGACGAGGGAAGCGGCAAGGGTCTCCAGCGGTCGGTATCGGATGCTGGCGTCGGTGAACGTGGCGATGGTGTCCGATTTGGTGATGAATCCGATGCGTCCTGAGTTGAAGGAGTTGTCGGTCAGCGTGGGCAGGGCGTTGGTGCCGTTGACGAGCACGTCGATCTGGTTGCCCTCGGCCCGGACGGACAGTTCGAACCAGCCCCCCTTCTGGAACCGGATCGACGGTCCGATGGGCGCGGAGCGCTCGCCGTCCACGAACTTGTAGAACCGAAGGTTGTTGCCCAGGGCGCTGGCCCGCACGACGTAGAAGTTCCGGGGGTCCTGGTACCGGAAGACGAGGCCGGCGATCTGCTCCAGGTTGCCCTCCTCGATCCGGATGCGGGCGGAAAAGGTGAAGTCCCCATAACGTTCCGCCGTATGGATGATCATCGGGAAGCGCTCGTCCTCGCGACTTGCCGCGGTCTGAGACAGGGCCGCCTTGCGGTTCAACCGCGGGGCCTGGGGCGACAGGGGTTGAAGCACGGAAGGGACTTCCACCTCGACGACCTTCCAGGCTCCCGGAGCGCCGGCGCCGGCCATTTCCGGTTTCCATCCCTCGGGCAGCGAGCCCGGCGCGGTCGAGCCGAAGTCGAAGTGGCGTTCTGCCCCGAAGAGAAGTCCCACCCAGGTGGTCAGGAGAAGCCGCGTGATCGTCCGGATCATGTTCGCCGCGACAGTAGCGAGTTTGAACCCCGGGGCAACTCCGCCCCGGGCCCAGCCCCGAGGAACATCCCGAGCCGTTGCCGAGCTCCGCCGGGTTCGGGCCTAGGCGCCCGGGAGAGGATGTCCGGGGGCGTTGCCGGAACCGGCGTCGGCGGCGTCGGCGGGGTTTCGAGAGGCTCCGGAGGGATGGCTTTTGCGGTAGAGATCGGCGACGTAGTGGGGGCGCTGCCGTTGGACTGGTGGGAGGTGTTTCGGGGGGATTAGGCCCCGACGGAGCAGTAGTTGCTCGTTTTCACGGTCGAGCACGATCAGGCGCATGATCAGGTCCTGGTTCTGTCGCAGGAGATCCCGGATCTCGGTGCGCACGGCGCGGGCCTCGGCGCTGAGCGAGAGCCAGTGACCGCGGTGTTGCCGGATCCGCCGGAGTGCCTCGTCGAGCCGCGGCAGCAATTCACGCCGGGCCTCCAGCGAGGCCGAGGGAGCCGCGGCGTCGGGTTGCCGCAGTTGCTGGGATTCCTGCTCCAGATGCCCCAGGAGGTCGGCGTTGAGGGACAATTGGGAGCGCAGGTCTGCCACCATTTGAGCCTCGGGAGTCATGGGGACCCGGCGGTCATGGCAGCGCGGGCTTGCTGCCGGGGATGTCGTTGGTCGATACGTTGGTGATCTCGGCACCTGGCTTGCCGGCGTCCCGCTTCAGGGAAAGGTTTCGGACCTCCCTCTGGACGCCTTGGTCCCACTGCAGGTTCTTCAGTCGCCATTGGGCCATGTCCCGGATCAGTTTCAGGCTTGGGGAAGGGGTCGGTTTGTCATCCACGATCTTCGGGGTCGAAGCCGGTGCCAGGGCACCTCCGGTATCGTTGGCCGTGGCGGGAATCGCCGGGGCGGAAGAAGGTGGGGGTGGTACCGATGGTTTTTTGGCTGCGATCGACGGAGCGTTGGTCGACCCCGACGATCCCTGGGCTGGAAGCGAGGTCGTGGAGTTCGTGCCGGAGGATGGCGGGGTGGGCGAAGGAGGGCCGGCTCCGAGGATCTGGGTGTAGGCCTCGATCGCCCACTCTGGTTGCTCCAACCGCTCGTAGATCAGGCCCATTTGGTACAGTGCCTGGGATCGCCAAGTGTCGTCTCCGGGCAATTGCCCGAGGGTCTGGTAGACGAGAAGTGCGTTCAGGTAGTCGCCTCGCTCGTAGAGTTCGTTGGCCAGTTTGTTTCCGGTGCGTTTCTGCCAATAGGCCCAATTGTCGGGATCTTTGCTCGACCGGGCCTGTTCGGAGTTCAGCAGCGCCAGCGTCTGTTCCAGGGCCTCCCGCTGCATGCCCAGCTTCTTGAAGGCCTCTGTCATCAGGAAACGGACTTCGGCGACCTGGCTCGAGAGAGCCACCTTCTCGATGGCAAGCTGTCCCTCGGTGATCACATTCCTCCAGTCCTTCAGCTCGAAGTACGATTTCACGAGTTTCAGGCGGACCTGCGCTTCGTTCAGCTCCTCGTCGGCCAGCTTCAGGACCCTCTTGAAGTACTCGGTGGCCTTTTCGAAATGCCCGGCCATGAAGAAGGTATCCGCGATCTCGGCCTGGGACATGAGCACGATCGACTTGTAGGTCGAGATGTCCTTCTCCGGCAGGCTCAAGACGGTGGACATCACCGCATGGAACTTGGACAAGGCCAGCTCGGTGGCCCCGATCCGTCGGTAGAGCACCCCCTGGCGGTAGAGGATGGCGGGCGTGTCGGGGTGCAACGGGAACCGGTCCACCAGCTGCGAGTAGATCATCTGCGCCTTGCTGTAGAACCTGCCGTCCAGATTCATCTGAGCCAGGGCCTTGAGCGCATCCCGCTGGATGTCCACCGGGCTGTCCGGATTAACCACGATTCCGATCAACAGATCCTCGGCCATCTTTTCCTCGGGCGCATCGGAGGCGTTCTCATACTTCTTGAGTGCGCTTTCCAACCGGTCGCGCCAGGGCTTGATCTCGTCGACCACGACCTTTTCCACCGGGCGGGCGAGTACGTTCTCCGATTCCAGGACCTCCCCTTTGGCCCGGGGCGAGGATCTGAGGCGCTTTTCGACGGAGTTGGAGATCTCCTCGTTCAGTTGGATGATATTGGAGGCGATGACGTCCGGTTCCGGTCGGCTCAGGGGGGCTGACGGCGGCTTGGGCGCGGGTTCGGAGGTTGTTGCGGCCCGGATCTCACCGGTCAGGATGATCCTCGCACATAGTGCCAGCATCAGGAGCCGGCCGATCCATCGATGGAGCTGTGGAGGCATTCCCATGGGTCACTCCTGGGTGAAGGTGGCGCGACTGGAACCCGCCGAGCCGGGGACGCCAGGGATGAAGGGCACCGGCACCACGATCGACGGCTTGTTCTGCGAACCGGGGGTCGTGAAGAAGGGGACGAGATCCTCGGGCCTGAGGTGCCGCGGACGCGGAGCCATCGGGTCGGTGGAAAGGAACGGATCTCGGTCGTTGCCGGAGGGGCGAGGGGGGCCGAATAGCCGTTCGATCCAGTCGGTGGGAAGCCCCGGGAATTCAGCCGTCTGACTCGTGGAGCCCGGTTCGGCGGGCACGGGCCAGAGGTGGGTTGCGTCCACCAGTGGGGGTTCGGCGCTGCCCCCGGGGACGCCGGTCTCGCGCGGAGGAAGACCGGTGTTCAATGGGGGCATTTTCGACAGCACTTCCTCGCGCGAGGGATAGGGGGCGTTGAAGCTCAGCGGTTTGGGACCGAGCCGTGTGAGGTAGGTGCTGGCGGCCGGGATGGCCGGGACCATGAACACGGCTCCTCCTATCAAGATTCCGAGGCGTTTCATCACATCCATGTGATCGGGGTTGGTTCCTGGCATCCGCCGGGGTTTGGGTTACTTCCGGTTGAGTTCCCGGATGGCGTCCTCGTAGGAGGCCACGAAGACCCAATCCTTGGTTTCTTCGTAGTTCCTGCATTCGGCCTGGACGATCGTGGAGCCGACCAGTCGGTGCTGCAGGGAGAGTTCGTTGCACAGCTGGATCGTGGTGATGCCCAACTTCACGAGGTTGATGTCGGGCGTGCGGACCTGGCTCATGTCGATGATCATCTTGCCCAGCCCGGAATCGACCGCCTCCGACACCTTGCTGCGCATCTGCAGGGAGATTTCGTTGGCGATGTTGGCGCTCAGATTGGGCGGGAGGATGACCGCCAGCACGCCATCGCGGTGCTGGAAGTACTTGTAGGAGGTGTCCAGGTTGAGCGATCGGCAGATCTTCGTCTTGAGATCGTCGGGATCGAGCGGCTTGGTGATCACCCCCAGGAAGCCGACCTGCTGGGCGCGGGTCTGGTCGTCGGTCGCGGTCTTCACCGACAACCCGAAAATCGGCGCGCTCTTGGTACGTGTGCTCGCCCGGAACATCTGGAACAGGGTGAACCCCGCCTGATCGGGGAGCGACAGGCTCACCAAGATGGCGTCGGGCACGTGCTGCGAGCAGTAGTCGAGGGCCTCGCCGGTCTGGGTGCGACCGTGGACCTGCCAGGGAGTATCGGAAACCGCCGCCTTGATCTGCTCGAGGATCGCCGGTTTGTCGTCGACCACCAGGATGTTGAGGGGGTCGTCGTAGCGCTTCACCTTCTTGACGCCGCCGCCCTTGGCCTTCAGCTCGATGATGCGGCCGGCACGCTCGATGAGCATGTCCTCCTTGAAGGGCTTCACGAGGTAGTCGCGCACGCCCATCTTGGCGATCTTCGTGATGTTGTCGCGGCCGGATTCGACCGTGAGCATGATGACCGGAGTGTTCTTGAGGTCGGCGTGCGACTTGAGCTTCGCGAGGCACTCCGACCCGTCCATGATGGGCATGGTCAGGTCGAGGAGGATCAGATCCGGACGCTCACGCATGGCGACGGCGACTCCCTCGACGCCGTTCGAGGCCTCGAGCACGTCGACGTCGAAGGGTTTGAGAGCCTTGGTGACGATCAGTCGGATGGTCTTGCTGTCGTCGACGGTCAGGATCTTTGGTTTCATTGAGAAACGGGATGCTCTTGAAAACGGGGGTGGGAACGGGGAGCGACGATGACGGGGTCAGTGAGGGGGGGCAGCGGGTTTTGGTTCGATTCAGAACCCTCCGGGCCGATCCTGTGCAGGTGTTTGCCTCGGTGTTTCAGGCGCGCTTTCGAAAGATTAGGGTCATGGACTTTCGCCGCCGCGGCCCTTGGCAGTGCGAATGGAAAGAATGATCACGCATCGTCAGAGGCAATCGGCATTACGGGGTGCGGACTTGAGGTCTCTTTGGAAGGTTCCGCCCTCCGGCGGATCGGGCGGTTCATGACCTGCCGCAACAAAGCCTTTCAGGCATGGAAGGGTTTTGCCGATGCCTTCCTGAATGTCCGTGAACCCCACGGTAACAGACGAAGCGCTCCCCAAGCCGCTGTCGCTGGCGGAGATCACCCGTCGGCTCCAGTCGTGTCCTCCCATTCCGTCCCTCAAGAGCATCCAGGGCGCGCTTCGTGAGTTGCTCGCGGCCGAGCAGCGCTACGCTGGTCAGATCTCCGAGGTGATCCGGCGCGATCCCGGTCTGACTTCACGGCTGCTGAAACTGGTCAATTCCGTGCACTATGGGCTGGGGCATTCGGTCACCAGCCTCGAGGAGGCCGTCTTCTATGTTGGGGTCCGGCAGGTGCGCGAGTTGGCCACGATGACCCCGGTGATCGAGGATTTCAAACGCATCACCGGTTCCCAGCGGGGCGTGGGCGAGGCCCATTGGCGCAACCTCTGGAAGCACAGCATCGCCGTCGCCATGGTCACCAAGGACCTCATGATGGCGACCCCGGAATCGGGCGAGGATCTCGACTATGTCGCCGGCCTGGTGCACGACGTGGGTTGGATCGTCTTCGCCACCGTGTTCCCGGAACACCATGCGGGCATCCTGACCCAGTTGAAGACCTCGTCGCTGCCGGTCCGCCTGATCGAACTCGACAGCCTCGGGGTCGACCATGCTCATCTCGGGGCCCTGTATCTCAAGGCTCAACAACTGGGCGAGACCCTGGAGTTCACCACCCGCCACCATCACACCCCCACCGCAGGTGGCCCCTCGAGCGGGACCCGGGACGCACGCCTGGCCGGCGCGGTGCAGATCGCCGACCAGTTCGCCCTATCGATCGGTCTTGCGCACCCGGGCGATCCCCCGCTGCGCTCGCCCAACGACTGGATGAACGTCGTGGGCTGGAACCTGCTCTTCCCGGAAGGAACCGAGGCCCATCGGCGCCAAGCGCTCAAATCCCTCGAGAAGGCCTCCCAGAGGCTGCCGGGAATGGTGGACTGCCTCGTTTGATTGCGAGCGGTCATCCCATGGGCCATCAATAATCGCGGATGTTCCGTCCGGCTCCCTTCGGGGCCTGTCCCTTGCCGCCGGGTTGCTGGATCCGGGGGGGGCCATCGAGGGGCGGTGCCATCCACTGAGGAGGGGCGGGAGACGGTTGTGACCCGTTGCGCGGATCGCCCTGCCCAGGACTTTCGGTCGAGCCCTTGCCCTTGTCGGCCAACATCTGGCGCAGCCCGTCGAGTTCCTTGCCGACTTGTTCGGCCCTCTGGCCGGTGCGATCGCTCGGTTGGATCGCTTGGAGTTCATTGAGCGCCTGTTCAGCCCCCTCAAGACGTGCGGCCTTGGCCTCCATCGGTTCCTGGCCATCCGGCGACTGCATGAGCTTGTCGGCCAGCTTGTCGAGCGTTTGAGCGAGCTTCTGCTCGGCCTGCTCCTGCTTGGCCTGGAGCCGCGGTTGATTGGGCTGGAGCTCCGAGGCCTGCTGGAAATGGTCGAGGGCTTGGCTGAGCTGCATGGCCTGCTGCTCGAGTTGCGACGAGGCCGCCTGTTGCTCCTGGAAGTCGCCCTCGTCCTCATGGACCTGCGCCATGCGTCGGTCGATCTCCTCGCCGGTGCGTTGGGCCTCCTGATGCTTCGGGGACTGCTCGAGCGCCTGGTCGACCTGTTCGCGGGCCATTCGGAGCAGCGCCAGTTTCTCCTTGGTGATGGGAATCTGCTCCTCGAGCGCCAGGAAGGTCTCGGCCTGCTTCACCTTGGCATCGGCCAGCCGGTCCTTGGCCCGCCTGAGGGCCTCCTCGACCTGGGGGTCGCCCGGCTTGAGTTCCTTGCTTTCTTCGAGTTGCGCGATGCCGGCCTCCAGCTTGGAGGCATCGACCTCCGGCAGTCGGGGTTCGCGGCGGCTCGACTTCAAAGAAAGCGGGGTCTGGACATTGCGAAGACCCTCCTGCTTGAGGGCTTGCGCGAGCTGGTCCTTGGTCTCGGACTCCCCTTGTGTCGCCTCCGGGTTGCTCGGGCTCAATTGGTGCGCGTCGGAGAACTTTTCATGGGCGTTGCGCAGGTCACCGATGCGCTGCCCCGGGGTTTTCGTCGGTTGTTGGGCCTGGCGGGCCGATTTCCGCGCCTCCGCCAACAGGAGGTCCAGCAGTCGATTCCGCACGAACTCGGCGTTCTGCGCCGAACGAGTCTCGTCGGGCCGGTTCTTTAGCACGGCCTGGTAGGCCTCCAGCGCGGCGCGCCACCGTGAGATCGTCTCGTCGAGGTTCGCGCTCAGCGATTCGACCCCGAGCTGGTATTCCGCGTTGCCACGCTGGAAACGGGCGAGGTTGGCGAGGCGGGCGTTCCCGAGGGTCTCCACCCGGTCGAAGGCCACGAGGGCGTCTTCCCAGCGCCGCGCGGCATAGGCTGCCACGCCGGCGTCGTACTGCAGATGAGGACTGGAGGGTCGGCGCTCGGCCTCCGCCGCCAGGAGTTCGGCCACGGCCTGCGGCGAACCTTGGTTCAATTGGGCCTGGAGCCGCGGGATGTCGATGGGGACGCTCTCGGAGTGGACATCCATCGACGGCAGCGCCACGGATCCAAGAAGCCCCAGGCAAACGGTCAGAAAGGGTCGGCGCACGAGCGAAGGCTGTTCGGAAGACAGGTGAGGTCGTCGGGAGGGCTTCATGGGACGACGGTGGGCGGGAGCGGACGAATGGGGGCGAGGGGACGGGGGCGGCGATGGCGGCCGGCCCCCAGGGCGATCTGTGCCACCAGGGCGGCGATGGCCAGCGAGAGAGGTAAGGGATAGGCCTCGACGTAGTTCTGAAGATCTTCGCGGGCGGAACTCTCGGCCAACGGCGCCAGGAACTCCTTCCGGAGCGTCTCCAGTCCCTCCCCCTGCTCCCCGAGGGGCACGTACCGGCCCCCGGTCAAGGCTGCGATGCGCTTGAGGTTGGCCTCGTTGAGCCTCGAGGTGACCTCCTGCCCGGAGCTGTTCACCGCCACGCCGCCCCACTGGATGCGTGGAACCTTGGCCCCGCCGCGCGTACCCACGCCCACGGTGCAGACCTTCACGCCCTGCCGAGCCCAGCGCCGGGTGAACTCCAGCAGTTGGTCGCCCGAATCCTCGCCATCGGTGACCATGACGACTACCCGGGGCTGGACGTTGTTGGTCTGGAAATACCGGCCGGCCCGCTCGATGGCCGAGCCCAGATTGGATCCGGCGGTTTCGCCGTCCATCTCTACCGTGTAGGGAGACGCGTAGCGCAGCATGGCCTGGATCGCCCGGGTGTCGAAGCTCAAGGGGGCGTTGAGGTAGGCCACGCCGCTGAAGGTGATCAGGCCCACGCGGTCGGCCCGGCCGGCATCAAGGAACCGTGCCAGGGCGTTGGTGGCCACGAACCAACGGTTGGGCCGGACGTCCGTCGCCAGCATCGACCTGGAGAGGTCGAGCGCGATCATGTAGGGGACCCCGCGCAGTTCGGATTGCTCGTCCTTCCGGAAGGCCAGCGGACGCGCCAGTGCGAGCGGCAGCAGGACGGCCACGGCCACGGCCAGGATCCGGTCGGCCCGCTGGCGCCAGGGGACGATTCCCGGATCGGACCAAGGGCGGTCGGCGCCTCCGGAGAATTCGGCGATCCGTCGCCGCCGCCGGCGCCCTTCAAGGAACCAGGTCCCGGCGATCAGGGTCGCCAGCACCGGGATCAGCAACAGCAGCTGGGGGTGGGCGAATTTCATGGCAGGCGGCTCCGCAGGAGCGAGTTCCAGACCCATCCGACCAGCCACAGGGCCGATCCCAGGGCCACGGGCCAGGGGAAGAGTTCCTGCCAGAGCACGAACCGCTTCTGGATCAGGTCGCGCTTCTCCAGTTGGTCGATGAGGTTGTAGATGCCCTGGAGCGCGCGGGTGTCGTTGGCCTGGAAGAACTGGCCGCCGGTGATCCGGGCCGCGCGGTTCAGGTCATGGGTGGCGGCGACGGAGGGTGTGACCATCTCGGGTCCGATCAACACCGAGTAGAGCTTCACCTTGTCGCGGACCAGTTGGCCGATGATCTCCGAGGCGCGCGGCCCCGACGAGTTGTCGCCATCGGTGACCAGGATGACCACCTTGCTGCGGTCGCTGTCCTTGCGCAGGAAATTCCCGGCGGCCATGACCGCCCAGCCGATGCCGGTGCCGGTCGCCAGGTCGGTCTGACGCATCGACTCGATGGCCCAGCGATGATCGAGGGTGAGCGGGCTGACCAGGAACGGATTTCGGGCGAAGCAGACGATGCCGATCCGGTCGTTGGGCCGGCCAAGGATGAACTTTTCGGTCACGTACTCGAGCGCGGCGCGGCGCGTCACCCGCTTGCGCTCCAGCCGGAAGTCGGTCTCGGCCATCGAGCGGCTGAAGTCGAGCGCCAGCATGATGTCGATGCCCTTGCTGGGGTCGGGCAGGTCGCCCCGGGGGATCCGCGGACGGGCCAACCCGACCAGGAGCAGGGCCAGTGGCAGGAGGGTCCACAGCGCCCGGGTCACCGAACGGTCCCGCGCGGGGATCTGACCCAGGTGCCCGCGGCCGAGCAGCGACGGAACCGCCAGCGAGGGCACGGCCCGTGTCCTGCGTTGGTACCAGGCCAGGGCCGGGAGGAGCAGCAGCCCCAGCAGCACCCACGGATGCAGGAATTCGATGGAAGCCAGACCGCTCACGAGCGGCCTCCTTCCGTCTCCGGGGATGCCACGGGCCCGCGGATGAACCGCTCTGCCGTATCGAGCAGCCCCACCAATTCGGGGCTGGCGGCCCTGCCTTGAGCGAACTTGATCCGATCGCAGCCTCCGAGAAATTCGCCGAGGGTCGACCGTTGAGCCGATCCAAGGCGCGCATCGCCCGCGGCCGACTCGAGGAACTCACGGGAGGTCTGGAAACAGACCCGGAAGGCGTACCGGGCCTCGAGGTACCCGCGGAGGATCTCGCTCACCTCGACGGCGAACGGATGGGCCACCCAGTCGGGGCCCCGGGCCCTCAGCGCCGCCAAGCGCGTCAGGAACTCCTCGCGAGGATCGGGTCCAGGGTCGGCGGGGGCGGTCGGCGTGGCGGGACGGCGGCGCAACGCCCAGGCGCGCAACCCGTACGCGGCCAGACCGATGAGCACCGGCAGGGCCAGGAGCAACCAGGGGTTCTCCCACCATTGGGGCAGGGGAACCAGGGTCAGGTCCTCGATGAGCCGGTCGGGTTTCATGGGCGGGGCCGGCCGGGATTCACGCGACCCGACGGCGCGCGGCGTGGTCGAGGAATCCCTGGAGCCGCTGGGTCCAGGGTTCGTCGGTGCGGATCTCCATCTCCGGGATGCGACCGCTCCGGAAGGTGGCGATGAGTTGGTTCCGCCGAGCCTGTCCGGACTGTCGCCAGCCCTCGCGAACGCGGGGATCGGAGGTGTCGACCTCGAGCACCTCGCCGGTCTCGGGATCCTGCAGCAGTACCCACCCCAGGTCGGGCAGCTCGAGTTCGCGCCGGTCGGTCACCCGCAGGGCGATCATCTCGTGCCGCTGGTTGGATGCCTTGATCGCCCGGGTCCAGCCCTCGGTGTCGGGGTCGTGGAAATCGGACAGCACGAAGCTCAACGTCGGTCGGCTGAAGAGGTTGTTGAGAAAGCGCAGCGCCGCCCCGACCGAGGTGCCCGGATGCTTGGGCGTGGTGAAGAGCATCTCGTGGAGCAGGCGGGTCACATGGGCCCGTGTTTTGCGGGGCGGGATGTAACGTTCGACCCGGTCCGAGAACAGGATCGCTCCCACCCGGTCGCCGTTCCGCACCGCGCTGAAGGCCAGCGACCCCGCGAGGATCGCGGCGAGCTCGCGCTGCGAGGTTACCGACCCCGCTTCGGAGGCTGCGTCGGCGGTTGATCCGAAATCACCGCTGGCG
Organism: uncultured Verrucomicrobiota bacterium; assembly: GCA_903858835.1. GTDB lineage: Bacteria > Verrucomicrobiota > Verrucomicrobiia > Limisphaerales > UBA9464 > SXXZ01. The sequence goes on along the minus strand of CAIOKD010000178.1, from coordinate 11,185 downwards.
GAGATGTCCACCAGCAGCAGGACCACCAGTTCGCGTTCCTCGACGTGCCGCTTGATGAAGGGCTTGCGCAGGCGGGCGGTGACGTTCCAGTCGATCCGCCGGACGTCGTCGCCCGCGGTGTACTCGCGGACATCGGCGAAGTCCATGCCTCGCCCCTTGAACACGCTGCCCAACCTCCCGCCCATCAGCTGCTCGCTGACCAGGCGCGCCCGCACCTCGACGGAACGGAGGCGTTGGATGTAATCGGTGGGCAGCATCAGGAAGGTTGGGGAGAGTGACCCCGGTCATTCGGCCGTGGCGAGGTATTCGATCAGGTTTCGGAGGTCCTGCTTCGAGAGCAGGTCGCCGAATCCCTCGGGCATCCCCGAGAGGCCCTTCTCGCGGCCGGTGATCTCGGACTTCTTCACGGTCACCAGTCCGTCCTCGGCCGAGTTGAGCACCAGCTCGGTGGCCGATTCCGACTTGATGATGCCCGCGTAGCTCTGTCCGCCCTTCAGGGTGACCAGCACGTTCTCGAAGCCCGTGGCGATCGCCGCGTTGGGATAGAGGATGCTGGTCAGCAGGTAGGCCCGGCCGTTCTTCTTGCCGAGACCGGTGAGTTCCGGTCCGACCTCGCCACCTTCTCCCTGGACCTTGTGGCATCGGACGCAGCTCACCTCGGCCCGCTCGGCGAAGACCTTCTTGCCGGCCTCGGCGTTGCCGCCGACCAGGCAGGCCTTCCAGGCGGCCGAGGGGTCTTTGGCATCCAATCGGCCCTTGTACCGGGCGAGCAGATCCTTGAGCGGTTCGCGTTGGGCCGACGCCTCGAGCACGTCGAGTTCGAGTTCCGGGGCTACGGTCCCGGCCAAGACGCCGTCCATCCATTGCTTGAGCAGCGCATCGGCCTCGGGGCCCTTGACGGTGGCCAGGGTGGCCAGCGCCGATTGCTTCTCGGTCAACGATCCGGTGGCCAGGGCCTTCTCCAGCGGGGCGATGGATCCGCCCGAGGCCTGGCCGCCGCCCGACCCGGCAGTGCGGGCCGCGACTGGTGGCACCTCGACGGCCAGTTGCGTGGCCAAGCTGCGCACCTTCTCATCCTTGTCGTCCCGGGCGGCGGTCAGGGCGGCGGCGTAATCCGGGGTCTGGAGCTGCGACAGGGCCCTCAGGGCGTCCGAGCGCGTGGGGCCGTCGGCCGTACCTTGGATGACCAGCGCCGCGAGTGCGGGAGAGGCCTCGGCGATCTTCAGGACTCCGGCGGCACGGGCAGCGGCTGCGCGGACCGGGGTCGGGGCCGAGGAGAGGAGCGCCTGGGACACCGGCTTCAGGGCCTCGGCCGGGATCTTCTCCGAGCGGGCGAAGGCGGTGGGCCGCCAGAGTCCGGTGATCCGGTCCCGGCCCGCGTTGGCGGGCCACTGGGCCAGGGCGTCGAGGGCCTCTGCCCGGAGGCTCACAGGGGCCTCGTCACGGCCGGCATAGGCGGCCAGGGCCTTGGCGGTGGCTTCGGTGCCGAAGCGGTAGTTGGCGTTGAGCACCCGGCGCATCAACGGGGCCTCGGTGAGTCCGGGACGTTCGACGAGCCGGGCCAGGGCCTGCATGGCACCCGGGATCGGTTGGTCGTTGATGGCCCGCGCGGCCTCGGTGACGACGCGCGGCGAGGCGTCAGCCAGGAAGCTGGCGATCTCGTTTCGCTCCAGGCGACGCAGTGCCAGCAGGATGCCCATGCGGACCGACTCGTTGGGGTGGCGGGCCTGGTTGACCAGTGCGTCGATGTCATTGGCTCCCAGCAGGGCCATCACGCCGGCATGCCGCAGGTACGGGTCCTTGTCGGCGTTCTCGGCGAGCAGGTCGAAGACCGCGGGCAGCGATTCCCTGCGGCCGAGCTTGCCCAGGGCGATGGTGCCGAGGGCGCGGGTGTGCGGGTCGCTGTCGCGGGTGAGTCGGACCAGTGCGTCGTAGGAGCGGCTGTACCGGGCATCGCCCAGCACCGTGGCGGCCACGGCACGAACCTCGGCGATCGGGTCGGCCAGCAGGGGGATGAGCCGTTCGAGGGACTCCACCCGGGCACCCGGCACTCGGGTATTGCGTTGGGCGCGGGCGACCTGCCCGACGCCCTGGATGCCATGCAGGCGGGCTTGGAGCGTCTTGCCCGAGATCGCGGCCTTCAGCAGCGATTTGTCATCCTGGCGCGCGGCCAGCTCGAATTGGGAGCCGAGGCGGACGCGGTAATTGGGGTGGGCGAGTCCCTGGGTCAGGTCGCCATTCGAGCGCTGGGCGAAGCCGGCGGCCAGCAGTGCCTGGGTCTCGCGGACCAGTGGCGACTGGGAGTGCCGCGGGTCGGAGAAGCGGTAGATGCGGCCCTTGCCCACGGGCTCCCAGCCGTCGAACCAGTCGAGCAGCCAGAACGCGCCGTCGGGACCCCAATGGCCGTCGGTGGCGTTGACCGACCAGATGAACTTCTGGTCGTCCACGATCTCGAAGCCCGCGCCCTTGGCCTTGTGCTTGAACTTCCACAAGCCAGAGCCGCTGGAGCTGCCGCGGAAATCGCAGAGCGTGAAGGTGTCGTTCCACTCCGGCCCGCTGCCGGTGCCCTCGTAGTGGCTCACGCCGCTGGGGCCGGCAGAGATGTTCTTGATGGGCGGGGTCAGGTAGGCCGGTTGGGCATCATTCTGCGGGTGCCACATTTTCTCGGAGTTCCAGGGCCCGCGAGGATTCGGAGCGCTGCGGCCCTCAAGGAACTGCCAGCCGATGCGCCAGCCGCTGTCGCCGCCCTCGACGAGCCAAGTCCAGCGGGCCTGGTCGCCGCCGTCCGAGTTGTTGTCGCCCGTGAACAGGTTGCCCCAGGTGTCGAAGACCATGTCCTGCGGATTGCGAAGTCCCTGGTAGACCATCTCGAGGTGGGATCCGTCGGGTTCGCAGCGGAACACGGCCCCGCTGTCGGGCGTTCCCACGGTGCGGCCCTCGGTCTGGATCATCGAGGCCCGGTCGCCGATGGAGAAGTACAGCCGGCCATCGGGTCCGAAGACCAGGCCGTGGAGGTCGTGCCCCAGGAAGCCGACCCGGATGCCATGGCCATAGCTGATGCTGCGACGCTCGTCGGCCACGCCGTCGCCATCGGCGTCACGCAGGCGCCAGACATTCGGGATGTTGGCAAAGAACACGTCCTTGCCCCGCGCCAAGACACCGGCAGCCACGCCATCCAGAGGGCTGGCGAAATTCTCGGCGAACACGGTCGAGACGGTGGCCTTGCCCGTGCCCTTCGGGTCGCGCAGCAGACGCACACGTTCGGTATTGAGGTAATAGCCGGCCATCTGGTCGGGCTTGAGATGCCGCTGCATCATCATCAACCGGTCGTCGACGGACTTGCAGGCGAGATCCTCGTCGAGCCAGTCCATGATCCCGCGGATGTCGGGGACGCCATTCCAGGCCCGGAAGCTCTCGGCCACGAAGACCCGGCCGTCATCGGCGACATCGAAGGCCACACCGTGGGCGACGTCCGGTTCGGCGGCCCAGAGTTCGGCCTTCCAGCCGGCCGGATAGGTGAACCGCTTGATGGCGCGCTCGGCTTCGTCCGACGCGGCGGCGATGGTGGGTGTCTTGAAGGAGGTCTGCTGGGGCCCCAGCTTGTGCTGGGCGGAGATCGGAACTGCGGTGGCGGCGGCTCCCAGGGTGATGGCGGCCAGACGACGGCGCAGGATGGCGGACGGGGCAGGCATAAAGTTCAGAAAGGTATGGGGGCCATCGGTCGAATCAAGCGACCGCTGGCCTCGGGCAAAAAAAATCCCCGCAGGGTGGTGCGGGGGTTGGAGTCACCGTGGGTCTCACGCCCGGTCAACGCCGACGGGCAGCGATGGCCCAGGCGGCCAGACCGAGTCCGGCCAGGGCCCAGGTTCCCGGTTCCGGCACGGTCGTCGGCAACACGTCCAAGGTGATGGCGTCGAGGCTCAGGTGTTCACCGGTGGACTTGAAAGTCAGTGAGAAATCCTTCACGCCCGGATCGGTGATGTTCCAGGTGTAGGCCAGCGAGATGTTGTTGCCCGGGAACCCCTGTGCGGGAGCGATGGCCAGCGTGGTCGGCGTGCCGCCGAGAGACACGGGCTTGTCGGCGGAGAGGTAATTGAGCCGCAGACCCGGGTAGTCGATTTCGGTACCGAGGGTCCGGATCTGGAAGGAGATCTGGCCGACCGGGGCCAAGCCGGAGTAGCTGAGGTTGAAATTGCCCGTGCCGCCGACGCCCACGTAGATGTTTCCGCTTCCCAGCACGACGCCCACCGGATCGAGTTGGGTGAGGGTGGCGCGGGTGCCGGTGTTGGAACCGGTCATGTCGGGTTGGTTGGCGACATTGTAGCCCGAGGTGAATCGGTCCCAACCGGCCACGTCGGTGCCGGCGACCCCGCGGAAATACGGAACATAAAAGCCATTGGTGGCGGCCGACACGGTGGGGATCGTCACCGCGGCCAGCAGGGCGGCCGCGGGCAGGGATTTCTGAATGTTCATCATGCTGTGGAGTTGGTTAGGCCGACTTCATCGGAGAGAGTCTGTCATTGAAACCTGATCAAAGGTTCCACACGTTCGAGAATCGGCGACTAAAAATCTTCGATGGGAATCGTTTAGGAGCGGGGGCGATGCACTGCATCAGGCGGCTTTCCGGCGGAGGCCCACGATGCGGATGGCCGCCTGTTGCAGCACCAACGACTCGTCGAGGTCGGCGCTCACCAGACTGCGATTGGCCTCCAGCAGGATCTCCATCGCCTCGACCAATTCCTCGGTTTGGTACTGGGCAGTCTGTTTCAGGGCCTGGAACAGCACGAAGGGGTGGGAGGCCAGCGGATTGAAGCGGCGGTCCGCCGGCATCGAGGAGGCGGGGATCCGGTCGAGTTGGGACTTGAAGGCGTTGTAGTCGCGGACCGGTTTCAGGGATCCGTTGGTCACCAGTTCCTTGAGCATCAGCAGGGTTCGGATCTTGGAGATCAGTCCGTAGAGGAGGCCTATCTCGCTCTTGCGCTTGTCGGTGCCCACCCGGATCTCCCACAACTCCTCGTCGAGGGTGTTGAGCAGTTTGCCCAGGTTGCGGTCGCCCAGTGCTTCGGCCAAGGCGAAGGCCCGGGCGAGCTTCTGGCGCGATACGCAGGTCGTGACGTCGTCGCGCGTGATCGTGGCCCTCGCGCCGGTGTACAGCGCCAGCTTCTCGCACTCCGAGGCCAGCAGTCGGAGGTTGGGGCCCACCCGGTGGACCAGCTCTGCCAGCGCCTCGTCGTCGGTGTCCTTGCCGGATTCTCGAAGGATCCGGATCGCCTCGGATTCGGCCTTTCCGGCCCAGTCCTTGTCCTGCTGCGACAGGGCCTCGAAGGTCTCCACGGCACCCAACTTCTCGAAGGTCTTGAAGAACACCCGGCGCTTGTCGGGCTTCCCGGCCGAGACCAGCAGGCGGACGCCGTCCCAGCGGAACGACTTGAGGGTCTCGGCCAGGTCGGCGAGGGCCGAGGTCACCGAAGCCGAGCCGGCGGTGCGTTCCTCACCCAGGAAATTGCAGTTCTGGAACCACACCGCCTTGGCCCCGCCGAAGAACGGGAGGGTGTTCAACGACTCGAGCAGGCGGGCGATCTTCTGCTGCGCCTCACCGGCGTTGGCCGCCGAGGCGTCGATGACCTCATGGTCCATCCCGCCGAGTTCGGTGCACCAGTGCTCGTACAGCGACCGGGCCCGTTGCTTGACCGAGAAATCATCGTCGCCACAGACCAGCACCAAGGGTGCGGCAGTCGTCGAGCCGGCGGGGTCTTTGGGGGCGGTTCGGGCTGCCATCAAGCCTGCTCCCCGGGTTTGTCGCCGTCTTCCTCGTCGGAATCTTCGGTCTCCTCGGCTTCCTCGGCCCCGGCGAGATGCTCGCTCATGTCCTCCACCTCGCGGAAGAGGCTCCGAGTCACGAAGATGGGGCGCTTGAGGGCGCTGGCCAGCGCGAGGCAATCGCTGGGACGGGCGTCGATCTCCACCAGCTTGGTGCCCAGCTCGTTCTGTTGCCGGAGGATCAGTCGGGCGAAGAACGTCGAGTTCTTCAGCGCGGTGATCACCACCCGTTCCAGTTCGATGCCGAAGCCCTGGAAGATGAGGCCCATCAGGTCGTGGGTCAGCGGGCGGTCCTTGGGCGTGCCGCGGAGCGCCATGCCGATCACCAGGCCCATGCTCTGCTCGACCTGGATGACGAAGACCTTCTCGTCATTGCCGATGAACAGGGCACAACCGCTGTTGGCCGGCAGGATGCCGCGAACCTTCACCGGAATGACGTCATTCGCCATGGGGACAGGATACGGACGACCCATCGCCCAAGGCAAGCCGGTGGCCCGTAGGAGACTTCCCCGGGTGCGCCACGGGGGCGGTTCTCCCGTCGATCGAACGATCCCTCGGGTGGGCCTCCTTGCGGCTTGAGGTCCTTTGAATCGGCCGCTTTGCTTGTGGAAGAACGCATGCGCTACATCGAGCCCCACGGTCACATGGTCAGCCGCACGACGGACGACTATATCGACATGGTCACCGCCGGTTGCGAGGCCGTGTGCGAGCCCGCCTTCTGGGCTGGGTTCGACCGCTCGTCGTCCGACGGATTCCGCGACTATTACCGGCAGTTGACCGAGTACGAACCGGCCCGGGCGGCCCGGTATGGTCTGCCCCACTTCTGCTGGCTGTGCATCAACCCCAAGGAGTCGGAGGACGTCGGCCTCGCCTCCGAGGTCCTGGCGTTGATTCCGGAGTTCCTCGACCGGCCCAATGTGCTGGGCATCGGCGAGATCGGTCTCAACAAGAATTCCCGGAATGAGCTGAAGGTGCTGGAGATGCACGTCGATCTCGCGGCTCGCACCGGCCAGATGATCCTCGTTCACACGCCCCACCTCGAGGACAAGCTCAAGGGCACCCGATTGATCCTCGACCTGCTGGCCGCCGACTCCCGGATCCGTCCGGAACGGGTGCTCATCGACCATGTCGAAGAGCATACGGTCCGGGTGGTCCTCGACCGGGGTCATTGGGCCGGCATGACGCTCTACCCGATCAGCAAGTGCACCCCGGCCCGCGCCGTGGACATCCTCGACATGCACGGAACGGAGCGCCTCTGGATGAATTCGGCCTGCGACTGGGGGGAGAGCGTTCCCCTGGCCATTCCCAAGACGGCGCTGGAGATGCGTCGTCGCGGATGGTCCGCCGAGGCCATCGATCGGGTCATCTACCAGAACCCGTTGCGATTCCTCAGCCAGAATCCGCGCTTTCGCCTGCCGACGGTTGCTTGAGTCGACGGTTTTTGGGTTAGGGCAAACTTAGGCCCCATCCGTGGCCGTGATCCGGAGGCTCAACGCGTGCGCCGGCCGCGACGCCCAGAAATCCGGGCAGCCGTGGCTCCGACGGACATCGCCGCATCCTAGCAGGCCCCGTTGGCCGAAGGCGTTCGCACCAGCGACTCCACCAGGGGCCTGAAATCCTCCAGCGACGGGGTCTTCATGTCCGGGACCTTGCCCTGGTCGTCGAAACGGCGGACCCGGATCGCCCGATCGAACTCCGGGTGCTTTTCGAAGGCCCGCGCCTCCGATTCCTGCATCGGCCCGCCCTGCAGGGCCAGGCTCTGCTTGGAAGCGGCCGAAAGATCCGCGAAGTAGCCCGCCTCCTTCCAGCAGAGGTACCGCTTGGAGTCGGCGTGCATGCGGATCGGTTCGACCACTTCGGGCCCGAACCATTTCTCCAATCGGTGCGCACCCACCCGTTCGTGCCGGGTGTCGATGCCCCGGTCGGCGACGTCCTCGCCGAGGTCGTGCAGCAGGTGGCCGTAGTCGTGCAGCAGGCTCGCCACCACCACCTCCGTCGGTTCACCGGCCTGCTGGGCGAAGGTGGCGCATTGCAGGGCGTGCTGGAGTTCCGTGACATCCTCGCCATAGCTGCGGTGCCCCTTGGCTTCGAAGACCTGGTAGATCTCGTTGACGACCTCGCGCGGGATGGGATGGGGCATGTTTTTGGATTTGGATTGGATTTCCCGTTGGTTGAAGCCGAGCCAAGCGACAACCGGGGCTTCTTTCCAGACGGAAAATGACCCGGGGCTGACAAGTCTCAAGAGTTCGTCAGCGATCCCCTGGCGGCGAATCGTACGGAATTCCGGGACGGGCTCAGGCGCCCACGATCTCGCGGAGCGCGACGCCGCCGTCGGTGATGGGGCGCGGGCGGCCGAGGGCGTCGATGAACTCGGCGTTGGGCGACAGGCCCAGCAGGTGGAAGAGGGTGGCCGACAGGTCGCGGGGGCGCACCGGCCGCGAATCGGGGTAGCCGCCGATGCGATCGCTGGAACCGATGACCTGGCCGCCCGGAACGCCCGCACCGGCCAGGGCCAGCGAGAAGCAGGCCCCCCAATGATCGCGGCCGCCGACAGCGTTGATCTTGGGCGAGCGGCCGAATTCACCCATGGCCACCACCAGGGTCTCGTCGAGGAGGCCCCGGGCCGCGAGGTCGTCGATGAGGGTGGCGAAGGACCGGTCGAACTGGGGGCACAGGACATCCCGGACGCGGCTGCCATTGCTGGCGTGGGTATCCCACAGCGGGCTTCCCGCCACCTCGGCCTTGCCCTCCCGCGGCCAGTTCACCTGCACCAGGCGGGTGCCGGCTTCCACCAGTCGCCGTGCCAGCAGCAGGCTCTGGCCGAATTTGTGGGGGCCATAGGCCTCGCGCACGGCAGCGGGTTCGCGCTCCAGTTCGAAGGCACGACGGCTGGCGTCGGCGTGGAGCAGTTCGAAGGCCTTCTGGTGCGATTGGTCCCACGATGCGACGGCACCGCTGCCGGTTCCTTGGCGGAACCGGGCGTCGAATTGCTCCAGCAGTTGGCGGCGATCCTCCAGGCGGAGGTCCGAAACGCCCGGTTGCCGGCTCAAGCCCTCGATCTGCATCGGCAGTCGGGTGGGGTCGCAGCGCATGAGCATCGGGTGCCATGCAGGCCCCATGAATCCACCGTTCTGCCCCGGCCACAGGATGTTGCCGTCGTTGGCCAGCGGTTCCGGGAGCACCACTGAGGACATGGGGGAACGGGTGCTCGGCTTGAGCATGCCCACCACGGAGGCGATGCTCGGCCAGTCCTGCGGACCCGGGGGCACATTCTCGGCCTTGGTCTGCGGTTCGTAGCCGGTGAGCATGAAGGCCCCGCTCGTGGAGTGGGCGTCGATCTCGGTGGTCATCGAGCGGATGACGCTGAGCCGATGGGCGACCTTGGCCGTGTACGGCAGGGTCTCGCAGAAATGGACACCGGGGATCCGGGTGGGGATCGACCGGAAATTGTCCCGGATCTCCGAGGGTGCGTCGGGCTTGGGATCGAAGGTCTCGTGCTGCGGAGGCCCCCCGGCCAGGAAGATCAGGATGCACGATTTGGCCTGGCCGAAGCGGGATGCGCCCGAAGTGGGCACCGGTGATCCGAATGTGCGCGCGGCAGGCCCCAACAGGTGCGCCAGCGACAGCCCGAACGCCCCCAGTCCTCCCACCCGCAGCCATTCGCGGCGGGTGCCCAGGGGACCATTGCAGGGAATCCGTGGAGCGTTCATGGGGGGCGGGAACTTGTCAGAAGAGGCTGTCACGGGAACCCGCTCCGGTCCACGGACAATTCGGGCTCGGCCCGGGCGGGAGTCAGGGCGGGGGTCAGGGCGGGGGTCAGGGTTTCGCTGGCGAGGCCCCGGTCTTCCGGAAGACCAGGATGTGCTGCCGGGGAAGTTGGGTCAGGTTTTCCACGAAGGTCAGGCGCGGGTGGAGGGCCATTTCCTTGCGCACCTGATCGGCGGTCATCTTGTGCAGCGGCTTGATCGGGATCCACCGCTCCTCACCGCGATATTCGACGAACACCAGTCGGCCCCCGGGCTTGAGCGCATCGGTCATGCGCTTGGTCATCTCGAACGGGTGGTCGCACTCGTGGTACACGTCGACGAGCAGGATCAGGTCGAGCGTGTTGGCGGGAAGCTTCGGGTCGGTGGTGGTGCCGAGCACCGGGACCACATTGGTGGTGCCCCTCGCCGCCATGTTGCTTTTCAGGAGGGCGATCATCTCGGGTTGGATGTCGTTGGCATACACGCGCCCGGAGGGCCCCACCACCCGGGCCATGCGCCAGGTCAGGTAGCCGCTGCCCGCACCGACGTCGCCGACCCGGTCGCCCGCCTTGAGGCCCAGGGCCGTCACCAGTCGATGGGGCGCCTCCTCGGTCTCACGTTCCTCCCGCTCGAGCCAGGGAGCCCCCTGGTGCGACATGAAATGGGCGATCTCACGGCCGAGGAACCACTTGCCCGTCCCGTCGAAGGAGCCGGGGCGGTATTCATAGGCCGGTGGCGCATCCGCTGGCGGGGGCGTGGATGGCGTGGCCTCGGCCGCCAGGGTTCGGACCCATCCGGCGATCAGGAGGACCAAGAGGGGGAGCATCGGTTTCATGGGTCATCGGGCGGGAGCGCAGGCCTTGACGAAAGCCCGGAATAGCCGGGCGTGTTCGGGAAGGGTCGAATAGAGTCGCTCGGGATGGAACTGGACGGACGCGAACCACGGCAATAGACCGGCGCTTTGCTCCCGGAGTTCGGTGCCCTCGATGACCCCGTCGGAGGCGCTGAGGGTCGACCGGAGGGGATCGGCCAACCGGTGGATGGCCTGGTGGTGGGTGCTGTTCACTCCCAGGGTGCGCGTCCGGTAGATGGCGGCCGCCTGGCTTCCCGGGGTGATCTCGACCGGGTGGACCGGCTCGAATCGACGGTCCATCTGGGCGTGCGGGATGTCGCCCGGGCGTTGGCTGGGCAGGTCCACGTAGAGGGAACCGCCGAGGGCCACGTTCACGAGTTGGTGACCGCGGCAGATGGCCAGCAACGGCTTGGGTCTCCGGAACAGTTCGTCGAGCAGGGTCAACTCCATCACGTCGCGGTCCGGTTCGGGGAATTCGCAACGTTCGAGGAGATCGGCCGGAACCTCGGGCCAGTACAGCCGCGGATGGATGTCGTCTCCGCCGGTCAACAGCACGCCGTCGGCGCGCTCGAGGTAGTCGGCCAAGCGGTCCCGGTGCGTGCACTGCGGCAGCGAGAGGGGCAGGCCTCCCGCGTCGAGGATCGCCTCGAGGTACCGGCTGCTCACACTGATGGAGTGGTCGGGAAACTCCGCGCCCGCGGCGTGGGTGCTGGGCGTCACGAGGATGATCGGCCGGCTCATGTCGGCACTGTGTCCCGAAACCGGG
>CAIOKD010000177.1 GCA_903858835.1 uncultured Verrucomicrobiota bacterium | reverse complement strand
TCAATTATTTACAGCCGATGCAAATAAAATCATTCACTAGCTACAATTTCAAATAAGAAATCCGATTGTACTCTTTTTTCAAGAAACTCTTTCGCAACATTCCAACACTCTTTCTGATTTGACAAATCAATGCTATGATCTTGATTTGGCTGAATCTTTTCACCAAATATTCTGAAACCGTCCAGCCCATGTATAGGCACATTCTCGCGTTCAAATTCAGATATTATTACCATCGCAACGCTAGCATCAAAAAGCGGTATCCCACATCGCTCTTTTGCTTGGTTTTTATATTTTTTAATGATTTTATTCATTTCTATTTAAGGCCTGTATGGATTAGTAATTGTTGCATCTGGAATCCAGTTCGGGTCGCCACGTTTACTGATTTGTATTACTTCAGATGTAATGTTATCCCTCACAACATATGAGCCATCTTTTTCAAAAAATGCTGTTGCAGGGGTGTTTTTCGCTTTGTTCCATGCCGGGGACGTATGAATCGGACGAGAAATAACATCATCGATCAAGTCTGAGTTCCAGCGTCGCGCTTCCAATTGATCGAGAATTTTTTTCCCAAACCAGAAATCCGATGACCTACCGAGTCTTGCAGCAAACTCAGCTGCAGTTTTGAATCTTCCACGCAATCGCGCAATCCATTTTCCTGAGCTAGCTACTTTCCATCCTGGAACAAAGAATGACGCGACATGGTACGCGGCAACACCCTCCATTCGGTATGCATCCCAAGGATCAGCACGACTGATTCGGCTCTCCCAATAAGCATAGGCCGAGTCCTGCATCTGCTGTTCGATGCCCGCCATCGTTTGATCCCAATTGGATATGGCGGAAGAAAGGTTTTGGACCAAGGCCTTCGCTTTCATCGGATCGCAAAGGATGACTCCCAACTGATAAACACCACGGAGGTCTTCGTAGAAAGCATCTGCAGCAGCAGTACCCCGAACAATATCCGAGGGGATGATTACGCGGTATTCCCCAGCGGCCTTTCGCAACCGTTGGAGCATGCCTCCCATGGTTTCATCCGGCTGTCGGGACTCTTCGTTGTTTACGGTAAAGAGGGTCACCTTCGGCTTGAATTGTATCTCCGCCATGTCCCCAGGAGTCAGGATTTCCAGAGGCCTTCCCACAGCACCGGGAGACGGCATTCCGACATCGACGGAATAGGGTTCAAGCTCGACTGATCGATCCACAGCACCGGCGGCGAACGCCACCATGGTGTATCCTATGACACCCCCATCACGTCCGTAGTATTTGACCGTCGTCCGCTGGCTCACCACATCACGTCCATCTTTGAACGACGGATTGGCATATCGTGCGACAACGGCTGGGTCCGTGTACTCGTAGGTGGTTCCCATCCGGGTCCAGTACACCTCAGTGGGCGGGAAGTAGAACATCTGATGGCTACGCTTGACGCGACCCGTCACCGGATCCGATTCAGTAACGACAAGATCACCATGAAGTTTGGCCCCCACTGCGGCCACTTGGGCATAGGTCCCGGAAGGGAACCCGGGGAGGTCCGGCAGGAATCCGCCATCTTGAGCCAAGATATTGACCATGGCCCCAAGCAATACCCAGACAGCCAAGAGACGGATCCCGATCGAGGTCTTCATTAGGAGTCTTGTTTAATTATTTAATTCATCACTTATCTGCAATGATTTTTTGGATTGGCATCTGGATTAGGCATTGGAACAGGTCAAATCGATCGGAGATCGGGCACTGATAATTTTGGGTATCGATCTCAGGCATTCTGATAGTCACCGATTCCATGGATTGGGTCGGCTTCGGCAGGGCTCCGAGGGGCGGTCCAAGGGCGGAGTCCTCGGACGGCACTCTATGGATCGCTTCCGTATTCAGCCTATAGCCCTCAGCCTTCAGCCCTCAACCCGCCGAGGTTGAACGGAGAACGAACTCCCGAACTAGACTGCAGCTGGGGATGACCGACGTTGGTCGGCCACAGGTCGCCGACAAGAGCCTCGTGAGGGGCAACCCGAGGTCGACCGCGAGTTGGCAGCAAAGTCGCCAGCGGGTCGGAGGCGGGAACGTCGATTCAGAGCGCCTGGCGATACAGGCGTTCGAAGTCGGGGGCGGTGATGGGGCGGGGGTTGAAGGTGGCGGTCCACTGGCGCGAGGCCTCTTCGGCCAGGAGCGGGATCTTCTGCGGATCCACGCCGGCGGCCGTGAGCGTCTCGGGGATCTCGGCCAGGCGGAGCCAGGCCTGGAACCGCTCGGCCAACACCGAGGCCGCCGCCTCGGGCGGGACGTCGGGGCCGGTCCAACCAGCCGTGGCCGCCAGGTCGGCGTAGATCGCCCGAACCTCCGGGTCGGCCCCATTGAAGCGGATCACCTGCGGGATCATCAGGCCCACGGCCGCCCCATGGACGACCCCGAAATGCGCGGTGAGCGGATTGGCCGCCGAGTGGGCCGCGCCCAGCATGGAATTCTCGATGGCCGTGCCCGCCATCGCCGCGCCCAGGAGCATGCGGCCCCGGGCCTCGATGTCCTGAGGCGATTGGAGGACGGTCTCGAGCGCGCCCGCGCACAACCGGAACGCTTCCCGCGAGAACATCGACGACCAGACCGTCCGACGCGTGGTGACGGCCGACTCCACCGCGTGGACCAACGCATCGATACCCGTCAGGGCCGTGACGCGGCGCGGTTGCGACACCGTCAGTTCGGGATCGAGCAGGGCGATGCGCGCGGCGGCCTTCGGGTCGAGGCAGGCCATCTTGTGGTGGGTGGCCTCGTCGGCGATGAGGGCCGCGCTCTGGCATTCGCTGCCCGTGCCCGCGGTGGTCGGGATGGCGATGAGCGGCAGCATGGGCCGGGTGGCCTTGCCGACCCCCTGATAATCGCGCATCTCGCCGCCCTGGGTGAGCAGGAAGTTCACGCCTTTGGCCGTGTCGATCGAGCTGCCGCCGCCCAAGCCCACGAACAGGTCCACCTGCGCGGCCCGGGCTACCTCCAGGCCCCGGGCGACATCCAGCGTGGTCGGGTTCTCGCGCACCGCGTCGAAGACCGCCACCTCCAGCCCGGCCGCCTTGAGCAGGGTCCCGGCACGGGCGGCGTGCCCGGCACGGACGATCCCCGGGTCGGTGACCAGCAACACTCGACGCGCACCCAGTCCGGCGGCGAGCTCGCCCAACCGGTCGAGGCTGCCGGCCCCGAACACCACGCGGGTCCGCAGGGTGCTGTCGAAGGAGGGAAACGTCATGCGTCCGTGAAGACTCCGCCAGCGGACGGGATCTTCAAGCCACCGCTTCAAGAATTGGATTGAACATCGGCCGCATCCCGGGGTCTGTAGCCGGAGTGATGACCTTCCGACACCTTCCCGTCGCCGCGGCCGGACTTCTTCTCGGCCTGGCCGGCGCCGGGTGCATCTCCCACCAGGAAACCATCCGTCGCGACGAGGAACGCCTGCCGATCTCCTTCGAGACCGATGCCGCGGCCCGGACGTTCTACGAAGCCGTGGAAAAGATCCGTGCCGCCTCGACTCCGACGGAGAGCAAGACCGAGTTCCACATCCCGGTGATCCTCTCGCACAAGATCACCACGGTGAACGGCCCCCACCAGGTCTTCAACGAGTCGGTCCGCCGGGCCGACACCGATCGCGACGGCAAGATCACCGAGAAGGAGGCCCGCATCTTCGCCGACAACGCCCGTTAGGACCGCCGGAGGCATGGCGGTGGGGTCGTGGATCGAGTCGGGGATTGCCCGCATCGGCCCGTGGGATCATCCTGAAAGCCATGACGTTCCCCGTCCTGCTGGCGGCCGCGGCACCCACCAACGGCACTGCCGCGACGAACGCGGTCCAGGCCGAAGCCGCCGCACCTGGCGGCTTCGGGATCCTGTTCTGGCTCCTGGCGATCCTCGCGGGCGTGGCGCTGAGCGTCATCATCGAGCGTCTCCTGTACTACCACCGCGTGCAGATCGATTCGGCGCAGTTCCTGGCTGGCGTGCGCAACGTCCTCAAGCGCGACAATGTCATCGAGGCCATCTCCATCTGCGATGCGACGCCCGGCCCGGTCTCGCGGCTGGTGAAGGCGGCCATCCTGAACCGGGACGCGGGACGGGAACGCATCCAGGAGTCGATCGAGGAAGTGGGCTGGATCGAGGTACCCCGCCTCGAGGCCAACCTGCCCCTCCTAGCCACCTTCGCCCAGATCGCCCCGCTGGTGGGCCTTCTGGGCACGCTCGTGGGCATCGGCGGCACCTTCCGCCGCCTCCAGACCGGCCCGGGCTTCGCCGCGCCGGCCGAACTGTTCGCCGGGGTCTGGCAGGCGCTCTACACCGCGGGCCTGGGCATCGCCATCGCCGCCGTTTGCTACGCGGCCTACAACTACCTCGTGGCCCGCGTCAACGCCGTGGTCCTCGACATGGAACGCGCCTCGGCCGAGGCCATGAAGATGGTCGCCCAGGGTGCCGAGGCTGGCGGCGCCAAGCCCCCCGCCATGCCATGAAATTTCGGCGAACCCTCCAGCCGCTGAAGGGGCAGTTCGAGTTGGCACCGTACCTGTGCGTGGTGTTCGTGCTGCTGTTCTTCATGCTGTTCGGGGGCTATCTGGTGCTGCCCGTCGGCACCCGCCTGGAGTTGCCCGCCGGCGGCTGGCGCATCGGCAGCTGGACCGGCGAGCCGTTCCTGGTCGTGGCCGTCGATGCCGGCGAGCAGTGCTACTTCGAGAACCAGATCGTGCCCGATCTCGCCGCACTCAGGGACCGGCTCGCGGCCCGGGCCGCCGCGCCCCGCGGACCCCGCCGCCTGTATCTGCAGGCCGATCGGTCGGTGCGCCACGACAAGCTCCAGGAGTTGGCCCGCCTGGCACGCGAGGCCGGCTTGTCGGAGATCCTGCTCGGCGGCGGCGGGGCCGACCCCGCCGGGCGAGCCCCAGCCGGGAATTCGCCATGACCGAGCCCGCAGCCACCTGGTCCTCCCGTCGATGGATCGGACTCGCGTTGCTGTTGAGCGCCGCCCATGCGGGTGGGTTCTGGCTGATCGCCCGCTTCCCATCGGCCCCGGCCCCCAGGGTCGCTGATCCCTTCAGGCTGGTCTGGTCGCCGGTCGCCCCCGACCCCCTCGAGGGCCTGCTGGCCTCGCCCACCCGCTTCGCCCTGCCCGGCGACGGGGGATTCTCCGGTGACGCGGCCCGGGCCCTGCCGCCGGTCGCGTATGGCTGGGGCCGCACCGAACCCCGGCCCTCGTTCCTTGCCGCCAATCCCGACGGGTCCCAACTCGGTCCAGCCCCGGCAGTCCCGGCGCCCACGATGCGCGACCCGATGCCCCGTGGGCCGATGCCGCCCACCGACCCCGTGCCCCGGATGACGCTCGACGAGGCCCAGGTCGAGATCGGCGGCGGCCTCGGGTCTCGGGAGTGGGTCCGCCCCCCGCGGGTGGCTCCGTGGACCTGGGGCGATTCGCCCCAACCCACCCGCATCGAACTGGCGGTCGATCCCTGGGGCCACGTCGTCACGGCGCGCATCCTGTCGACCTCGGGCTCCCGCCCGGCAGACCTCGCCGCGCTGGAGGCGGCACGCGAGACGCGCTTCGAAGCCCTGCCGGGGGCGGGCAGGGCCGATAGCCTGCGCGCCGATCGACTGACCTGGGGTGTCCTCGGCATCCACCCCGTTCCAGGAACCCCCTCCCCGGATCCGGCCCGAGCGCCCGGATCGCCATGACCCCGGAATCGATCATCGCCCTGTGGGTCGCCCTGCTCCTGGCCGCGTTGGGATCCTTCGCCCTGGCCGATGAATTCCGGCGACGGCGCATCGGGTCGGACGTCTCCCAGGACCAGGTGTTCCGCTGCGTGCGCTGCGGCTCGGTCTACACCGACGACCCGGAGGTGGAACGCTCCCGATGCCCTCAGTGCGGCAAGACCAATGAGGCCGTCCGGTTCTGAGACGCGAGAAGGCGGACCCTGCTGCGGAACCGACCTTTACCATTCCTTCACAAATCCAAGCCCGAGGCCACACACGGGCTTCATGCGGCCCGGGTGGACTGGGACCCGAATCCGACAGGGATCACGGAAACCACTTCCGGACCCCGCCGGTCAATCCAAGCAACCACCCTCACCGACTCCATGAGATCAAAAAATCCAGCACCGATTCTCACGACCCGGATTCTCACGACCC
>CAIOKD010000176.1 GCA_903858835.1 uncultured Verrucomicrobiota bacterium | reverse complement strand
GCGGTACTGGACTCCGGTCTTGCCCGCAAAATGGGCATCCTGCGTCCAGAGCGGGGACGGGGTCAGGGAACGATTTCCGATTTGGTTGAACAGGATCGATGTAACGCCCTGAGCCCTGTCCGAAATCCTTGCCAGTGGGTCATCAGGGTTTCCGCCTTGGCGGCGATGATCTTGAGGCAATCGGCCACCACTTCGGTACTGCGGGAACCGTGGCGGTAGCGGGACCAGATCGGAGCAAGCACTGGAAGCGATCAACCCCTCCCCTTGCGCGCAGCGCGAAAGCCGTTCCTTCCCCGAGCTTCCCTGCGCGCGCAGGTCTGGCCCTGCGGAGCCGAGTCTGGGGCGCGGAATCGATCCGGCCATCCTCGGATATAGGATCTTCAACCACCACCCGCTGATCCAAAATCGGAAATCGTTCCCTGACCCCGTCCCCGCACCACCCGCTGATCCAAAATCGGAAATCGTTCCCTGACCCCGTCCCCGCTCTGGACGCAGGATGCCCATTTTGCGGGCAAGACCGGAGTCCAGTACCGCCCAAAGCGGATCGGTGGGGTCTTTGGGCGCTGATTCGTCACCGCATCACCGGTGGGCGGCGGTCCAGCCGCGGACGAAGCCGATGCACTGGGCCACGTCGGGCACGGAGTGATCCCAGTTGAACTCGTACTCGCAGCTGATGTTGCCGTCGAACTTCTGGCGGCGCAGTTCGGCGAGGACCGCACCCATGTCGGTCGAGCCCGTCCCGAAGATCATGTCGCGCTGACCCGGCCCGAGCTTCTCGCGCTCTTTGGCGTGCAGCGAGATCACCCGGCCCTCGAGCATCCGCAGTCCGTCCACCGCCTTGATGCCGCTGGTCTGCCAGTGGCCGATGTCGGCGCAGGCGCCGATGCGGGAGTCGCGGTTGCGAACGAGGTCGGCCACCCACTTCGGATCCCAGATCTTGTAGGCTGGGTTCTTGGGTTGCTGGGCGTGGTTGTGGAAAGCCACCCGGATGTCGAACTCCTTCACGAGCGGCTCGAAGGTGTCGATGGTGTCGGTAGATTCGGTGGTGATGGCGTAGAGGCCCAGGTCCTTGGCGAACTGGAAGAGCTTCCGGGCCGCCGCGGCCTCCTTCGGGATGCCCACCACGCCGTAGTTGACCGCCTTGAGTCCGTGCTTCTGGACCTTGGCCTTGAGCTTCTGGAGGGCTTCGGCGGACATGTCATGCCCCACCTTGGTGGCGCGGTCGTCCGGGCTCAGCGCCTGTCCGGGGTAGAACTCGATGACCTTGCCGCCTGCCGCCTCGGTCTTCTCGATCGCCTCGAAGGCGGTGAACCGGTTGAAGGTGTAGGCTTGGCAGCCGATGGCGAACCCGCCGATGCGGTACTCGGCCGGGATGGGTTCGGCCCAGAGCGAACCGGCCAGGGTGATCAGGGATGCCAGAGCCGTGAGGCGGAGGAGGGAGAAGGTGTTCATGGGATCGGGAACCAGCGATATGGAAGCGAAGCTCGCTCCAACTCTCAACACTCAAGCCTCGCCCAACCCTTCTTCCGTGAGATTGCGTGGGGTCAGTACTTGGGCAACACGTTGGTGATGCCTTCGTAGACGGGCATCCGGTCCGGTCCGATGCGACGGGAGAGCTTCTCGAGTTCGCGCTCCATCCGGCGGCGCTGCGAGGCGAAGCGTGGGTCGGTGATCAGGTTGTGCTGCTCCAGTGGATCGCGGACCAGGTCGTAGAGCTCGGCGGTGAAGTGGTCCGGCGATCCGTCGCCATGGGGATAGCGGATGAACTTCCAATCGGCCGTGCGGAGGGCGCGGACATTCGGGGTGTAGGGGAACTGCTTCTCGAAGTTGTATTCGTAGAGGAAGGACTCGCGCCAGCGGGTCGGCTTGCCGCCCAGCAGCGGTTTCCACGAGGCGCCGTGGATGTCGCGCAGGGGGCGGGTGCCGGCCAGGTCGATGATGCTGGGGGCGAGGTCGAGGGAGGTGACCAGGTTGCTGATCACGGTTCCGGCCCGCGCGAGCGGTGGGTATCGCACGAGCAGGGGGATGCGCAGGCTCTCCTCGTAGGCCGTGCGCTTGTCGACGCGCCCGTGCTCGCCCAGCACGAATCCGTTGTCGCTGGTGAAGATGACGACCGTGTGGTCGAGCTGCCCGAGGGAGCGGAGGGTCTCGTAGATCCGGCCGATGCTTTCGTCGACCGAGAGGAGGGTGGCGAGGTAGGCGCGGACGAAGCGGTCGTATTCCTTCTGACCGTAGAGCGGACCGCCGAGGCCGTGCCAGGTGGGGTAGCTTTCCTTGAGCCAGGCGGGCTTGTCCGGGGCGGCGTAATCGTCGGCGTTGGCGGGTCGCGGGATGCGGACATGGTCGAGGGCGTGCTCGAAGCGCGGCTCGGGCTGGATGGGGCCGCCGTGGGGCGCTTTTTGGCCGAGGATCAGCAGGAAGGGGCGGTCGTGCGGCTTGCTGAGCCATTCGACGGCGTGGTCGGTGACGACGGTGGTGTAGTAGCCGGGCACCTTGCGACGGGTTCCATCGTCGTTGAATTCGTTGTCGAAGTAGTTGCCCTGGCCCCGATGGCTGAACCAATGGTCGAAGCCGGGGCGTCGCTCGTCGTTGTCTTCGCCCATGTGCCACTTGCCGATGTAGGCGGTCTCGTAACCGGCGTCCTTGAGGCGGCGCGGGTAGCCGGGGAGGTCGTTCGGGTATTCGGTGAAGTTGTTCAACACCCGGTGCTGTCGGGCGTACTGGCCGCTGAGGAGCGAGGCCCGGCTGGGCGAACAGAGCGAGGTGGTGACGAAGACGTTGGCGAAGCGGACGCCCTCGGCGGCGAGGCGGTCCATGTTCGGGGTCCGCACGAGGCGATTGCCGGCGCAGCTCATGGCATCCCACCGCTGGTCGTCGGTGAGGATGACCAGCACGTTGGGGGGCCGCTGGCCGGCGGTGGCCGACCGGGCCCATACGCCTGCCAGGACGGCGCCCAGGACGATCCACCGAAGCCGGCGGATCAGGGAGAGGAAGCCCGGGCACGCGTGCAGGAGGCCATTCATCGGGATCACGCGGGCGAGGATGGGCAGCCTGCGGGCCGCCCGCAAATCCCAAGCGGCATGCCTATCGGGATGCGGGTGATCCGGTCGGGGATTCCGATTCAGGGAGCTGGGGTCCCATCGCCGATGGGTGAGCGGGGCAGGGGCTGTCGAAAGAGTTCGGCACCTTCGGCCGTCATCCGGTCGGCACGGTCGATGAAGGTCTCGGCCTCCCCGGGGATGAGGCGATACCGATTCGAATACAGCATCAGCACCGGGCCCGCAGCGTGGATGCGGAATTCCGGATGTCGGAGCACCCACGCCCGGGCTTCCGGGGGGAAATCATGGGCGATGGCTTTCGGATCCGGGGCCTGCAGCCAGCAGGCCTCCGAGAACTCCGGGTCCTCGGGCGAGGAGACCCGATGCCAGTGGGGGATCGATTGGATCTGCAACCACCGGGACCCCATCGCCGATGAGAATTCGGGCCAGGCCCACCGAGGGCTTTCCAGTCGGGCCACCGTGAATGTGAAACGGAACTCGCCCTGGCCGCAGGAATACCCATACACGGTGCACCGGAGGTCACCTCGCGCGCGCTGATATCCTGAAGCATTCCCGCCGTCGTGGAAACCATCGAACCGCGGTGCGGGAAGGTTCCGATGCTCGATGGGGACCCAGGTCGTCAGCAACTCCGGGCCCAGGGCAACGGTGAGAAAACCCTGGGCCTCGAGGCGACGGCGACATTCCCGGTCGAGTCGTCGAGCCGCGCCGAAGAACAGCGCGACCACCGCCGCCGAGGCCACCACAAGACCCACCACCATCACGAGGCCGATCCGGTCCGCCCAGGACGGCGCTCCGTAGAACACCCCGAGGGGGATCAGGGCCCATCCGAGGATCACGCCCGCCAGCACCGCCTTTTCCCGGCGGTTCAGATGCGGCCAGAGGGCGGTCGCGGGTGGCGGGGTCGTTTCTGGGCGTCGGAGCACTCCATACATGGGGACAGGCTCCGGAGTGGAGGCAACCCCGTTTTTGGATCCGGCGTGCCGGTCGGGTATCGGAGTGTGGCCAGACGCCGCGCGGGACGTCAGAGTCCACCTCCGTTCGCCATGAAGGAGCATCGCATCTACCGGACGAGTTTCGCCCGCGTGTATCCTCTCTACCTTGCCAAGGTGGAGAAGAAGGGGCGGACCCGCGCAGAATTGGACGAGGTCGTCCGCTGGTTGACCGGCCATAGCCAGGCGGCGCTCGAGGAACAGTTGGCCAACGGGACCGACTTCAAGGCGTTCTTCGAGAAGGCGCCCGCCTTGAACCCGCTGCGGACCCTGATCCAGGGCGTGGTCTGCGGCGTTCGGGTCGAGACGGTCGAGGAACCGCTCATGCGCGAGATCCGTCGCCTCGACAAGCTGGTCGATGAGTTGGCCAAGGCGCGACCCCTGGAGAAGATCCTGAGGCGCGCTCCGTGAGCCGTCGTGCTTTCTGGGGACATTCGCGGAGAGTCGGGACAGGACCCTTCAGAGGTTTGACAGCGGAGGATCGGCGCGGGCAACGTCGTCTCACTCCCCGAAAACCATGAATGTGCAGCGCTCCGTCCCGCTTCGGCGTCCGGGATTCACCCTCATCGAGTTGCTGGTGGTCATCGCCATCATCGCGATCCTGGCGGGAATGCTCCTGCCGGCCTTGGCCAAGGCGAAGGAGCGGGCCCGGCAGACCCAGTGCCTGGGCAACCTGAGACAAATGGGCATCGCCCTGTTGCTCTACGAGGGCGACCACAAGCGCCTGCCTCCGAGGGCTTCGCAGGTCCCGGATTTCATGAATCCCAAGGGCCCCGGGTGGCAGAACAACTGCCTCTACGCGATCGCGCCCTACCTCCAGGGTTCGGCCCAGGGCCAGAGTTCCAAGGTCTACGCCTGTCCCTCGGCCAAGAAGCCCGGCGACGGATCCGACGCCACCACCAACAGCGCCACCGGCTACCTCCCGAACGCGGTGGTCATGGAGCGCCCGATGGATGCGGTCCGCAATCCCAGCGACCTGGTCTTCTGCCAGGAGACCATCCGATTGGTCAGCTACACGGCCCTGCGACCGGGACTGGGGTCCGATTTCGGCCTCTGCAACGGGCAGTTCACCTTCTGGCACGTCAACCTCAAGCCCGGGTTGGACTGGTATTCGTCGCTGCACAACCAGGGCGGCAATCTGCTCTTCGTCGATGGTCACGCCGAGTACCGGAAGGCGAAGGTGCTCCGAGCCCGCGATTTCGGCCTGATCGACGGCTCCTCGGGCAAGGAGGACGACGACCAGCGCAGTCCCGACACCCGCTGCTACAAGAGCGTCCTCGATTGAACCCGCGGCATGGGTCCACGTCTGTCAGGCCCGCCCGTGCCTCCGCGCAACCCTACCGGTGCAGCCAGCGGCGGGTGACCCATTCGCCGAGGTCGGCCATGAACGGATCGGCGATCGCCTCGTATTCGTAGCGGTCGTCGTTCAGGACGCCGTCGTCGTTGGTGTAGATCGCGGCCGTCACGAACACCGTGCGTCCGTTGGCCGGGTTGCGCAGGCAGCTGTTCTCGATCGTGAATCCATAGGCGCGGCCGATCTTGCCGGTGATCTCCACACGGTGACCGGGCCGGGTGTCGGGCAGGATCCGTCGAACGCCGGACAGCAGGAACTTGCAGTACTCGTCGGGGAATTCGGTCGCGGAATACCGCGGTTCGGAGGACTCGCGCGGGTACCGGGTCAAGGCGTCGACGAGCAACCGTCGGTGGTCTTCCGAGAGATCGAGGGCTGCGCCGGGCAGGGGGATGTCCGGGCGGACGAGCTTCACCAGGAGGTGCTGCAAGTCGACCAACGAGATGCCGTTGCGGGTGCTGAAGTCCATCGGTTCCGGCACCGTCTCGATCGCGGGCTCTGCACCCGGGGCTGCGGTGGCGGTGGTGCGCCGGGAACGCAGGTACGCCATGCCCACCTGCAGGCGCGGGCCGGAGTTGTTGAGACGCCACGGGCTGGTCCGGGCCGGGATGGCCACCGCATGGGAACCCGCCTCACCGCTCCCCGATCCCTCCGGTCGACGGAAGACCACCGCGGCGCTGGCCGTGGGGTCCGGGATGTCGCGCGGGTCCGACAGTCGGTGGTTGATGACCACTGACGACAGTCCGAGCGCATGCATCGATCGGTTCAGCCCTTCATGGCCCACCAGGTCGTAGAGGCGGTTGAAGGCCCGGTTGTCCGACACCAGCGCGAGCTTGCGGACCTCGCGGGCCACGGTGATGGGTCTGGTGGCCGGAGGCTCGGGATCGAAGGATTGCGCGGAGTCGCCCGGGAACAGCGGCGCGATCTCCAGCGGCGCGTCCACCAGGCCGGTGATCCCGTGTTCCCGTTCCAGGCGCTCCACCTCTTGGAGGGCCGCGACCGCGGCGCACAGCTTGATGCTGCTGGCCGGATAGAAGTATTCGGCGCCGACCCGGAAACCCATCGACCTCAGATGGGCGGGTCGGCCCGACTGCTCCACGACCTCGGAGATCAGGATCTGCAGGCGGTGTGCATCGGCCTTCGCCACGACCGACCGCACGTGAGGACCGGCGTCCGTGAGAAGGGGGGCGAGCGGTCGGGTGGGGTGCTGCGTTCCGGGATCCCGGTGAAGGCAGCTGGAGAGCAGCAGGAGGGAGGCAACAGGCAGGCGGCCCCGGCGCCGGGACCGAGGGAGCGGGTCCGCATCGGCAGGGCCACTCATGCGCGCCAGAAAAGCGGTGATCGGCCTCCGGGAGCAAGCGGCAATCCTCGGGAGCATCCCGCGGGTGCTATTGGCCCGGCTGGTAGTACCAGTCGACCTTTCCGTTGGCCCCCTTGGAGAGCAACTTCCAAGGCATCGGGGCCGTGTGGCCGTCGGCCCAGGCGTAGTTGCCGCCATCGCCGTGCCGCACGTACCGGAATAGCGCCACGCCGAGGCTTGGGGGGTAGAGGTATCCGTAGTTCCACCACTCCAGGCCCTTGGTGGGATCGAGCCCGTCGCCATTGAGGACGGTGTCGGAGGGCTTGGTGATGATCGAGGCCTTCACCCGGTCGGCGGGCGTGTAGCCCAGGTAGGCGTAGTTGTGTCCGTACCCGCCATAGCCCTGGTAGCCCGGCACCGTGGCCGGAATCACATTGGTGCCGATCTTGGCGACAGGGCAGGCCACCACCTTGTCCTTGGCGACGAGGTTGGTGAAGTTGCGGTTGTCGGTGGCGATGTAGGTGGAGATCTCGGCGAACCAACGGCTGGGAGCCACCCAACCGGAGCCGACCGGAGCCTCGGTCCCGGCCACCGGCAGCGAGTCGTTCTGGTCGCCCGCGTAGAGCAGATAGCCCAGGACGATCTGCTTTTCGTTGCTCGTGCACTTGACCCGTTGGGCCCTGGCCTTGGCCCGCGACAGCGCGGGGAGGAGCATCCCGGCCAGGATGGCGATGATGGCGATCACCACCAGCAACTCGATCAACGTGAAGCCGCTCGGACGTACCGTTGCCGGGGAAGGCCGGGGAGCATTCATGGGGATGGGAGATGGCACTCCGGTCGCTGTAGTCTGTCAAAGAGGTGTTTTGTTCGGGGCATCGACAGGGGACCGCCTTCCGATCCGGACTGTCTTTTCCCGAGGTTCCTCACACGATGCTCGCAAGGGCGGCCTCGGGTTCCTTTCGATCCGGTCGCCTGCATCGACCATGATCCCCCGCATCCCCGGCATTCATTGGGTTCTATCCGCAGCGCTCCTGTCCGTCCTGGCAGGCATCGTCCCGGCCGCGACCGACGCCGCCGACAAGCCGGTCGCGACGGCGGAGACCCATCGGATCCGGGTGGTTTCCGGATGGACGGTGCGCGTGGACGTCCGCCTGCTCGAGCGGAACCCCGAGGAGACCCGCCGGGCCCTCATGCTGTTGGAACGTCAACTCGACGAGATCGTGCGGGTGGTGCCCGCCGAACCGGTGAAGCGACTCCGCGAGGTGCCCCTGTGGTTTTCGCCGGCCTATCCCGGCGTGGGCCCGCGGGCCGAGTACCATCCCGACCGGGGTTGGTTGGCCGCCCACCATCGCGATCCCGCCATGGCCAAGGCGGTGGAGTTCACGAACATCCCCGAGTTCGAGGCCGAGACCCGGCGAATGCCGAATTTCGCGCTCCACGAACTGGCCCATGCCTACCATGACCGCGTGTTGCCTGGCGGGTTCGACAACCCGGAATTGAAACGGGCCCATGCACGGGCCTCAGCCAGCAAGACCTACGACCGCGTCGCCCGGCGCGACGAGGCGGGGCGAGTTCACCAAGACCGCGCCTACGCGCTGGTCAATCCGATGGAGTTCTTCGCCGAGACCTCCGAGGCCTTCTTCTCGCGCAACGACTTCTTCCCGTTCGACAGGTCCGAATTGGCGAAGGCCGATCCCGACACGGAACGGCTCCTGGCCCGACTCTGGGGCGTGCCCAATTCCGCAGCCCCGGTGCCCGTGTCCGAGAAGCCTCGGCCGGCCGCGCCCTGAGGCGGTCAAGGCTGGGAGGGAGCCCCTGGGGCCGTCGGCGTGATCAAGGCCTGCCAATGGGACCGAAGCTGGGCGGAAGTTCAGGGTCTCGGACGGTGCGAGGAATACGCCAAAGCAGAGACCCCCTCCTTCTCGTGGCGATCAGTGTGCCAGAGGCGGATGACCAGGGATCGCTCCTCCTTGAGGGGCAATCGTCCCAGTTCGAGGCCCGGGTCGCGGTAGATGGCCTGCAACGCGCTCCCCAGAAGGTGGGCGGTGACGAAGGCGTGATGGGTCTCGAGGGCCGCCAATTTTGCGGCGAATCCATGGCGCCGGGTCAGGTAGGGGCGCTGGAGCTTGGTGGAGAGCCGCGGCCGGATCGCGGTGGCCGCCTGAAGTGTGGGATGCTCGAGGGAACGATACCACTCGAGCATCCATGGCAATTCTACGAGGCTCCGTGCGACGTGCTTCCAACGCCGGACCACGCTTCGGTGTCCGTTCCCGGGATAGAGGATCGCAGTAGACGCAGGGTCTTTTCGAGAACCTGCTTCGAAGACGGACTTTGAAGGCGATACAGACCCATTGGGGATGAGTTTCGGAACGCGGGTGGACCGGTCCGGAAGGGTCCTGTAAGGGTACATCAAGCCGTTCCCATCGCTGTGCGGCAGGCCCGGGGATGTCGGTGGCGGTGCTCCGGGGGCGACGACATCCGGGTGTGGCTGTACCGCCGGTCCCATGGCGCCGCATTCCCCAGGACGCTGCCAGGATTCTGTCGGATTGACCCACCCGGGCGGGGGCTCCTAGCCTGCGGGATCTCCGCCGATCGTCCGTCCGCCCAGGCTTCAAGGCCTCGCCTGTCTCCGGGGTGCGAGGGCATCGGTTCGCGGGTCCGTCATCCATGAAGAATCCCGACCGAAACCGGCGCGGCTCCGAACGGGAGGTCGAGTCCCGTCCCGCCTCCGAGGCCGCCTCGATGGCCGTGGCCGCGCGGCATTGGCGATGCGGCTGGTGGTCCCTGCTGGGCTTCCTCAGCCTCGGACTCGTGCTGGAGGCCCTCCACGGTTTCAAGGACCCGGGCTATGTGAGTCCCTCCCAGTCCACTCGTCGGCTCATGTGGACCCTGGCCCACGTCCATGGAACCCTGCTGGCGCTGGTGCAGCTTTGTTTCGCCGCTTTCCTCGGGTCGCCTGTGGCCCGCGGGGCCGACTCGGGCCCGGGCGGGGTCCGTCGCCGGGAATGGGCCTCGGTCCTCCTGTTGGCCTCTCAGAGCCTCCTGCCGGCCGGGTTCCTTCTCGGGGGCTGGTTCTTCCGCGGTGGTGATCCCGGCATCGGCGTGTTCTTGGTCCCGGTGGGTGCGGTCTGCCTGGCGGTCGCGGTCGGACTGATCGCCACCTCGGCAGGAGGTCCCACGAAGCGGCCGCAGACCCAGTCGGAACCATGAGCCTCGAGTGGATCCTGTACCTGTCCACCTGTCTGGTGACGGCCGGGACGGTGGCATGGGCCCACCGGGATGGCCGCCGGAGCCGTGTCCGGATCCTTGGGCCGCTGGGCCTGGTGCTCGGTGGCGTGCTCGTCTCGGGCGCTGTGGCCTGGTCGTGGCAGGGCGGTCGGGCTGCGGCCCGGGTCGCGGAGTCCACCCTGGCCACCAAGCTGCCCCGTCAGGGGCCGCATCTCGGCTACGTCTCGAGCGACCAGTGCGCGGCCTGTCATCCGGGACCCCACCAGTCTTGGCACGACTCCTTCCACCGCCGCATGACCCAGCGGGTCGAACCCGAGACGGTGCTGGGTGACTTCGAGAACCGGGAGTTCAAGGTCGACGGCCACCCCATCCGGCTCGAACGGCGCGGTCGGGAATACTGGGTGGAGATGGTGGACCCCGACTGGACCCATGACCAGGCCCGGGCCCGCGCTGGATGGGTGGGCTACAGGCTCCAGGATGCGGGACAGGCCCCGCGGGTGTGGAAGCGCATCGGTCTGGCCACCGGGTCCCACAACTTCCAGACCTACTGGGTGCCCAGCCGGCATGGCAACCTGCAGTTCGCGCTGCCACTGGCCTGGCTGGTGGAGGAACGCCGATGGATCCCGCGTAAGGACACCTTCATCCGCGATCCCCATGCCCCGTCCCCGAACCAGATCTGGAACCTGAACTGCATCCAGTGCCACGTGACGGGCGGCGTGCCCGGGCGCGATCCTCGCAGCGGTCTGCTCGATTCGCGCGTCGCCGACTTCGGCATCTCCTGCGAGGCCTGCCACGGCCCGGGTGAGGCCCACGTTCAGGCCAACCGGAGCCCCCTCCGGCGCTACCTGCGCCAACTTCGCTGGGCCGCCCCCGACCCCACCATCGTCAATCCATCGAGGCTTCCGCCGCGCGCCTCCACCCAGGTCTGCGGCCAATGCCATGGCATGAAGTTCGTCCACGGCTTCGAGGGCTATCTGGAATCGGGATTCGCGTTCAGGCCCGGGGGGGAGATGGAACCGGCAACTCCGCTGTTGAGGCACCCCCGCTTCGGTGATCCCCAGGGCATCCCGACCGAGATCCTGGGCAACAAGGAGTTCCTTTCGAACATCTTCTGGCCCGACGGGATGATCCGCGTGACCGGGCGCGAATACAGCGGACTGCGGGAGTCGGCCTGCCACCTCAAGGGCGGCATGACCTGCCTGTCGTGCCACTCGATGCATAACGCTCCTCCGGACGACCAGCTGCGCCGCGACCGACCGGGCGACCAGTCCTGCCTGCAGTGCCATCCGGCGATCGGGGCCGACATCGCGGCCCACACGCATCATGCCCCCCATTCGTCGGGCAGCCGTTGTGTGAGCTGCCACATGCCCCACGCCACCTACGGCTTGCTCAAGGCGGTCCGCAACCACTACATCGACAGCCCCTCGGCCCGTTCCACCCTCGAGACCGGACGACCGAACGCCTGCAACCTGTGTCACCTGGACCGGACCCTGGAGTGGACCGCGCGTCACCTGGAATCATGGACCCGGCGGCAGGCCCCGGCGATGCCGGACGAGCACCGATCGGTCTCTCTCGCCGCCCTCCTGATGGCTCGGGGAGATGTCGCGCAGAGGGCCCTGCTCGCCGCCAACCTGGGCGATCCGGACGCCCGCGCGGTCTCGGGCGAGGCGACGCTGGTGCCCCATCTGGTGGAACTGCTCGACGATCCCTATCCCGCCGTCCGTGAGATCGCCGCCCGTTCGCTGCGCTCGTTCCCGGCCTTCCGCGAGGTCCCCTCCGAACCCATGGGCGAGGAGTCTTCGCGCCTGCGGTTCCGGTCGCGCATCGAGGCGCTCTGGAAGCCCGTGCCACCGGGTCCGCGGGCGGCCGCCCAACTCCTCGCGCCCGATGGTCGGTTGGACCACCAACGCCATGGCGAACTCCTGCGGCGTCGCGACCACCGGATCATGGACCTCATCGAGTAGCGGTGTTCCGTTTTTCGATGCGTTTTTCCGGTGACCCGCGACAGTGACGCTCCGAACCCCATTTCCCGACCATGAACCCGTCTCCGAACCCTTCCCTGAATCCGTTCCGTTCTTGGACCGCGCCCGTCCGTCCGGTCCCTTCCCGTCGTGCCGTGGCCCCGCTGGCGGCCGTCCTGGGGATGCTCCTGGGAGCCCTCGCGGTCCGGGCGCACGACTGGCCGGAGTTCCGTGGGCCGACCGGGCAGGGCATCTCTCCCGCCAAGAACGTGCCGGTCCGATGGAGCGGCACCGAGAACGTCGCCTGGAAGACGGCACTCCCGGCGGCGGGATGGTCGTCGCCGGTGCTCGTGAAGCAGCGCCTCTACCTGACGGGGGCCCGGCCCGCCACGGGTGGCTCAAAGGGGCTGGACTTGGCGGTGCTCTGCCTCGACGCCCGGTCCGGCGCAATCCTCTGGAGCACCAACGTCCTGAACCCGGAGGACGGGGCCGCTCTCCACAAGAAGAACAGCTACGCCAGCCCGACGCCCGTGGTGGCCGATGGTCGGATCTATGCGCATTTTGGCCATCTCGGCACGGCCTGCCTCGACCTCAAGGGTCGCGTGGTCTGGCGCCAGACGTCCCTGAACTATCCGCCCATGCACGGCAACGGGGGATCACCGGTCTTGGCGGGCGACCTGCTCGTGTTCAGCTGCGACGGGTTCTCCGAGCCCTTCGTGGTGGCGCTCGACCGTAAGGACGGCCGGGTGCGCTGGAAGACCCGGCGGCCCAACGATGCGGTGCCGCGCAAGTTCTCCTTCAGCACTCCGCTGCTCATCACCCATGCCGGTCGCAAGGAACTCATCAGTCCCGGAGCCGGTGGCACCTATGCCTACGATCCGGCCACCGGTCGGCTGCTCTGGCAGGTCGGCACCGGCAACGGGTTCTCGGTGGTGCCCCGTCCTGTGTTCGCGCACGGGTTGGTCTTCGTGAACACCGACTACGACTTTCCCAAGCTCTACGCCATCCGCCCCGGCGGCGATGGCGATGTGACCGCGACCCACCTCGCGTGGCAGACCGGTCGCGGAGCTCCCAGTACGCCATCGACGCTGGTTGTGGGCGACGAACTCTACTTCGTCTCCGACGCCGGCATCGCCACCTGCGCCGACGCTCGGACCGGCAAGGTGCATTGGAACGAGCGTCTCGGGGGCGGGTTCTCGGCCTCGCCCTTCGTCGCCGAGGGCCGGGTGTACTTCCAGAACGAGGAGGGGATCGGCACCGTGGTCAAGGCGGGGCGGCAGTTCGAGCTGCTCGCGAAGAACGAGTTGGGTGAGCGTACCCTCGCCAGCGCCGTTCCCGATGACGGCGCCCTATACCTCCGAGGAGCAGAGCACCTGTACCGCATCGGCGGGAAGTGAGTCCCCTCGTCCATCGGTGGATCCGCTAGGCCTCGGGTGCGGCATCGGTCTGGGAACCTCCGGACGCTCGGGCTCCTCGCCCGGTTTGGGGGGAGTCCCCGAAGATGTGCCTCCTCAGGAGCCCCCGGCGCGTCCTCATCCGGCCTGTGAGCCAGACGGCGACCAGGCCCCAGACCAACCAACCGAACCGTGCCGCACCCCGGGTGGGTCGGACGGCCAGCGTATCGGAGTCGACGAGCGACAGCAGCGCGACGGGTGCCGACGCGGGCAGCGAGAACGGCGAGATGCTCGCGACCCAGATCCCCACGTGCAGGTAGTCGTTGGCGATGATCGCGATGATCGCTCCGGCCATCAGGGGCAGCGCGCCGACCAAGAGCACGGCCATGCCGACGACCCGCCCCCCCTCGGCGTCCCACAGGGCCTGCAGCGATCCAGTCACCGCCATCAGGATCAGGCAGTCGATGATCAGCACCCCGAGGTCGGCGTGGTGACCCGGGAACCAGTGTGATTCGAGCAGGGCCCGGGTGAAGAGGTACCATCCGATGCCGCCGCACAGCGACAGGATCACGGAGCTGAGGGTGGCCGAGTCGGTGTCGCTGAACGGCGGCAGACGATCTTCGCCATTCTTGAGGGCGCGCCGCCAACCCCGGACCTGTCGCTCCCGGTCCGGCGTGATGATCCCGGCGAGCACGCAGGCCAGCCCCGTGCTGAAGAGGCCGTACACCGCGATCATGACCAGCGCCTCCCTGGGATCGGGCTTCCAGTCGAAGCCCGGGCTGGTGAACCACCGGAGGTTCCGAGACGGGAACAGGTCGCCGGGATCGATCAGCGGCAGTGCATGACCGAGCAGCACCACCTGCACGGCGATGTAGGTTCCCACGGCCCAGAACTGGCTGAGCAGATGGGATTCCGCCTGCCGCCACCTGCGGCAGAGCATCACCAAGAACAGCCCGATCAGCCCGGCTTGGGACAGCGTGGTGAAGACGACCTCCGGCAGGCCCAGGTCGAAGAACCGGGGCGTCGGAAAGAACTGCTGACCGATGCGCAGTGTGGCCCCGCTTCTCCCGGAGAGAAGATCCGGCAGGCTCTCGTAGAAGACGGGCGTGATGGTCAGGTACTTGAAGAAGACGAGGCCGAACTTCGCCAGTTGGGGGATGACCGTGTAGAGCGAGAAGACCATCCCGATCGAGATGAGGAACGCCCATCGGCGGTTCCGGACGACGGTGCCTGTCAGGAGTCCGGTGGCGTGGTAGGTGATCGCCGTGGTGAAAACGACCCAGAAGAGCGGAGCCCAGGCCGAAGCCGGGACGTGACCCCGGGCCATGGCCCATGCGGTGAACGGGAGGCTGGAGGCGGCCAGGAGGTATTCGCGCAAAGGCAGGCCGAAGAGGTAGCCCACCACCTTGGTCAGGGGCGCCATGGGGACGAGCCGCTGGTAGTCGACGCTGCCTTCGTCCCGTTCGGTGATCATGCCGCCGGAGACCTGGGCGGTGCCCATGACGAACAGGATGAACCCCTGCAGGAGCAGCAGCGGGATGATGGCCGAGCGTGCGGCGCTGACCGCATCGGACTCGGTGCGGATGCCGATCGAGTAGGAGATGCCGACGATGAACGAGGACAGCAGCAGCGTGATGCACAACCCAAGGGCCAAGTCGCGGGGCCGAAGACGGGAACGGGCGAAGCGTCTGAGCAATGGGTTCTCCCAGAGTCTCCAGGCGGGCACCTCGGTCCGGACTTGGTCCGTCGTGTCGGCGTTCATGGCAGGGAAGGAGGGGTGGCGATGTCGACGAGGAGCTCCTCCAACGACGAGCGTCTCTCCTCGAAGGCCTTCAGGCGCACCCGCCGCCGAACCAACTCCTCCAACAGCGTCGCCTGGGCGTCGTCGTCCCCGGTGAACTCGAAGGAAATCCTCGTGGATTCGACGCGCAGTCCGCCGATGTTCGGCTGTCGGGTGAGCCATTCGGCGGCTTCAGACGGGGGCGAGAGCAGACCGAGGGTGATCCGACGCTGCGTATTGCCGAGTTGGGCCCTCACACCGGTCACGCTGCCGTGGGCCATGAGCCGACCCCGGTTGAGGATGCACAGCGAGGAGCACATCTCGCTCAATTCGCCGAGAATGTGGGAACTGATCAGGATGGTGGCACCGGTGGCGGCGAGGGTCTGCAGGGCGGTGCGGAGGTCGCGGCGCGCCAGCGGATCGAGTCCACTGGCCGGTTCGTCGAGGATGAGGACCCGCGGTTCGTGGAGGAGGGTCTTGGCCAGGACCACCCGCTGGGTCTGCCCCCGTGACAATTCGCGGCAACCGTTGTTCCTCAGGTTCGACAGGCCCACGGTCTCCAGGCATCGGTCGGCGCGCCGCCGCCGCACTCGTGCATCGCGCAGACCGTAGGCGGCCGCGTAGAAGTCGAGGAACTCCCACACCTTGAGATCGCTGGGAACGGGGGCGAGGTCGGGCATGTAGCCCATCAGCCGACGGGCCTGGCGGGTGTCCTCGGCGATGTCGACCCCCTCGAAGTAGACATCGCCATGGGTGGGTTCCATGAGCGTGGCCAGCACCCGGAAGGTGCTCGTCTTGCCCGCGCCATTGGGGCCGACGATGCCCAAGATCTCGCCGCGGGCCACCGCCAGCGTGAGGTCGTCGACGGCGACGAAATCGCCGTAATCGACGCGCAGCGACCGGATGTCGACCGCGGGATCACCGCAAGCCGGTGGATTATGGCCCGAACTCGAATTCATCCCAGCCCTTGGGCAGTTGCATGCCCAACTCGTTCATTTCTCTCGATGCCTCCTGGGATCGTCGATCGCGGTATTCCTCGTACCGTGTGAGCTGATCCGGCCTCAGCAACGACCGGAGCGCGTCACGTGGATGGAGGTTGGCGGGCGCGATCTCGCCGGTCACCCCCTCGAGGCGGATGGACGCGTCGTAGTCGGGAGACCACTGGGCCATGATGCCGAAGAGTCGATCCGTTTGTGCCGCATCGAGTTGGACGATGGTGTTGATCCGTTGAACGTGCATGTCGGCAAACTGCTGGACCCGCTGGGCCCTCTCCTCCAGTCGTTCCGCCTTGAACGTCTCCAGTTGCGGGCCGCGCAGCAGTCCCTCCATCACCGGATCCAATCCCTCGTCGATGCGATCGTTGCGCATCGTCTTCACCAATTGCATGTAGGTGGCCTCGTCGTCGGAGAAGAGATCGGTCCATTTCTTCCGATCGGCCCTGATCTTTTGCCGGAACCAATCCTGCAGGGTCTGCTGTTGGTCGGCATTCAGGTCGTATTTGCGGGCCAGCTCTCCGATGACGCTGTCGGCCTGTCGTCGGCTCTTCTGATCCGCCAGCCGTTCGAACAGCGGTGACATGTCGCGGAGCAGCGGTTGAGCGGCGTGGAAGAGATCGTCGGAACTGACCTGATGCCCATCGCGCAGGCGCTGGGCGATCTCACGACCCCGGTCATAGGCGATCTGTGCGGGAGTGCGCGATGAACGGGGCCGATTCTCTCCGAGGGCCGCGATGCGGGTATGGGCCTGCTGTAGCTCCGACTCCAGGTGCTGGATCCGGGCCTCGGGTGAACCCTCCTTTCCCGGCTTGCTGTGCCGGAAGAGTCCGACGCCGAGGCCTCCCACGAGCAATCCGACGAACAGGGGGAGCACCGATCGAAACGCGGTCGATGACATCATGGGGAGGGCCGTGGGTGTCTTCGGTGATTCCGAGGGGCTATTTCCTGCTTCGCACCTCGGTGGCCGTGGGGAAATCGTCGGGAATGGGCAGGGTGACTCGGCCCGTGGCCGCCCATTCGGTGCCGCGCAGGAGGGTGGTGATGAACCCCACGCACTGTTGCGACGTGAGATCCGGGCCGTTGTTGTGGCCGAGGGCCGTGTGGAAGACCCGACCTTGGCCGAAGGCGATGGTGAAGAGGAGCGGTTCGTGCTTACCGGTCCCCCGCGTCTTCGGATCCGACCATGCCGTGGCCAGGACCGTCAGGTTCTTGGCCGGTCCTCGCAGGCGATCATAGAGTTCATCCTTGGCGTGCATCCACTCCGTCGGCAGGCCCTTCATGATGGGATGATCCGGTTCCCGGGTGGTCATCGTGAATGCGTGCTGGCTGCCATGGCTGCCGCCCGGGCCCGGCGAGGTGTCCCGCACGATCTTCCCTTCCCAATAAAGCCACGGTCCGGACTTCTCGTTGCGACCCTCCCAGCCGCCCACGCCGATCATCTCGTTGTATTCGGGCCACTGGGCGAAGGCGTTGTTGGCGGCGTGGACCGAGACGAATCCGCCGCCCTTGCGGACAAAGTCGACAAACGTGGTGCGCAGGGTCTCGGGCCAGAGTTCTCCGTTGTAGTTGGAGAGCACCACCGCCACGCCGTCGAGCCGTGGCTTGACGGTGGCCATGGCGCCGCCCTTGCCGGGCAGGGTCAGCACCTCGACCGTGAAACGCCCGGAGGCCTCGAGGACCGCCTTGAGGTGCGGCGTGGACGAGCGCCAATCATGGTTGTTCTGGCCGTCGATGAGCAGGACACGGAGGCGGTGGGCATCCGCGGAGAACATCGACAGCGTCGTCACCATGATCAGCAGCACCATTCGGGGAATCATCTTCGCAATATGGGGTGAGTGGCGGTCGGTGGCGAACGGAATCCGGGATCCCTGGATCAAAACGGGACCCTCGGATCCTCCGCTGGGTCGATCGGGCGGGGTCCATCCACCTGGGGGATGCAGCCTCTGGCGGTGGTTGGATGCACTCGGGAAGCCGGTGGACGGATTTCGACCCACTACTTGCTCGGATGCCCCGCCGCATGGTTCCTTTCGCTCTCCGGTGGCCGCGGGTCCACCGGGCTCCCATGCCCGTCCCCTTCGAAGCCCCCACGGCCCGTCCCAACTGCCCCCGATGCCGTCGTCCGGCCTCGGCCTGCTGGTGTGCCAATCTCACGCCGGTCGAGACGGCGACCCGGGTGGTGCTCCTGCAGCACCCGCGCGAATCCCGGGTGGCCATTGGGACGGCCCGCATCGCCCATCTGGGGCTTTCCCGCAGCGAACTCCACGAGGGGATCGAATTCGCAGGCCACCCCCGCATCGAGGCGCTGCTCGCCCGTCCCGGTACGGCCTTGCTCTTTCCGGGCGACGGGGCGGTGGCGCCGGACGCCCTGGACCGCCCGCCCGAGACGCTGCTCATCATCGACGGGACGTGGCCTCAGGCACGCAAGATGATGGCGCTCAACCCGGCGTTGGCGAAGCTGCCGCGGATCGGGTTCATGCCCCGGAAGCCGGGCAATTACCGCATCCGCCGCGAACCGGATCTCCACTGCGTGGCCACAGTGGAAGCGGTGGTCGAGGTGCTCGCCGCCTGGGAAGGTGGCGAAGATCGTTTCGCCCCGCTGCTCCGGGCCTTCGAGGCGATGGTCGACCGTCAGATCGCCGCGACCGCCGCCCGAACGGGGCCGCCCCGCCGACGGTTGAAGGGTGCCGATCCCTGGTGGGAGAGCTCAGCGATGCCCGACCTGCTCGGACTTTGGCCGCATCTGGTCGTGGTCGCCGGGGAGGCCAACGCTCACCGACGCGACAGCCCGGTGCCCGGATCCCCGGAATTGCTCCACTGGGTGGCGATGCGGCCGGCGACGGGGGAGACCTTCGAGGCGTTCTTGGCACCGAGGCGGCCCTTGGCTCCGAGAGCGCACCAACACCTGGGAGTTCCCCGGGAAACCCTGCTGACGGGTCGATCCGTCGCCGAGGCGAGGTTGGCCTGGACGTCCTTCCTCCGGTCCGGGGACCGGTTGGCAGGTTGGGGTGATTTCGCGGCCCGGCTATGGGCTCAGGAAGACTGGCATCCGGAGCAGACGTCGATCGATCTCAGGATCGTGGCGGCCCATCGGCTCAAGCGACGTCCCGGAACCGCATCCGCAGTGGCGGCCGCCCTCGGGGGGCATCCCGAGGACCAGCAACCTCCCGGCGGTCGGGCCGGGGCTGCGGTGCGGGCCCTGGCGGCCATCGTCCAGCGGCTCATGGAGGAAAAGCGGTCCGGCATCGAGCACTCGAGTCCCTGGCCATGAAGCGGCGACCGACGGCCGGGCCCATTCAATCCCGCAGGAAGTGGCAGGTGTAACCGCCCGGGTTCTTGACCAAGTATTTCTGATGGTAGGCCTCGGCCGGATACCAGATCGAGGCCGTGGTGATCTCGGTGACCACGGGGCGCCTCCACTTGCCGGAGGCATTGACCCGGGCCCTCACGGTCTCGGCGGTCTTCTTCTGGGTCTCATTGAAGACGAAGATGGCTGACCGGTATTGGCTGCCCACGTCGTTGCCTTGGCGGTTGAGCGTGGTGGGGTCGTGCATGCGGAAGAACCACTTCTCAAGCAGTTCCTCGAACGACAGGGTCTTGGGATCGAACACCACCTTCACTGATTCGGCGTGACCCGACTTGCTGTCGTGCGTGTCGTCGTACTTCGGGTTGGGCAGCCATCCGCCGGTGTAGCCCGCCTGGGTTTCCCGGACTCCGGGGATCTTGCGCAGGATGTCCTCCATGCCCCAGAAGCAACCGCCGGCCAGGTACACGGTCTCGAGGGCCGGGGTGCCGGCATGGCCGGTCGGGGCGTTGGTCGACGAGGCCGGGTCGGATCCGCCAGCGGGGATCGTGGACGGGGCCGAGGACTGGGTCGGGGAGTTCGGAGTCATGGCGGGTTTCTTGGGGCGCAGTGTCGAGGGGTTTGAAGAGGAGGCCCGCTCCTTCGCCGGTGCGGGAGGCGTGGCGGGAGCGCTGTCCGCGGCCGAGGTCCGGATTCCGGACAGGCCCAGCCAGACGGTCATCAGGGACAGGGTGGCAATCCAACGTCGCATGACGGACGGATAGCTGGAATGGCTCCGCGCGCAACCCGCTTCTCGAGGTCGATCCGGGGGGATAGCATCGACCCCGGCGTCGCCGTGGCTGCGGACCGGGAACGGTGGCTTGAAGTCCTGGGCATCGCGGCGTCAGGATTTGGCCCGAATTTCCCCGAAGGTCGTCTTCGCCCCTGCGGGGTGGTGTTCACGCACGCTTCCTCCCGCCATGAAACCTCGCCTCCCGACCCTGATGTCACGCCTGCTGTCGGTCCTGCTGGTCCCCGTCCTCGCGGTGGCCGAGCCGGCGCCGGAGGTCCTGCCCGGTACCCGTCCGCTGACCCAGACCGGTGATCTGGCCCACGCCCTGGTCGGGGGCATCGACCGGTACCTCGACCGCGTTCTGGAGGCCGCGCCGGCCGCCCGGGCCCGTCATTGGCATCGGGACCTAGCCTCGCCCGAGACCTATGTGCGATCCATCGAGACCAACCGCCAGCAATTGGCCCGCCTCCTGGGCGTGGTGGACCGTCGTGCGCCGGCCCTGCTCAAGGTCTCGGCCCCGGTGACGGGCGGCGTTTCGGGCAACCCAGCTGAAGTGGGTCGCGGTCGTGGTTTCAAGGCCCTGACGGTCACTTGGTCGGTCTTCCGAGGGGTCGAGGCCGAGGGTTTGATGCTGGTACCCGAGGGCGAGCCCAAAGCCTCGGTGGTGGCCCTGGCCGATGCCGACCAGACGCCGGAGCAGATCGCCGGTCTTCAGCCGGGCCTGCCCGAGTCGGACCAGTTCGCCCGCTGGTTGGCCGAGCGGGGATGCCGGGTGTTGATCCCGGCCCTGGTAGACCGGTCCGACACGCACAGCGGGCTGCCCGGGGTGCGCAAACTCAAACAGTCGCAGCGTGAGGTGCTATGGCGGGCCTCCTACGAGATGGGACGCACACTCCAGGGTTACGAGATCCAGAAGGTCTTGGCGGCGGTCGATTGGCTGGAATCTCAGAAGCCGACCTCCGGTGGGCGCACTCCGGTGGGGGTGATCGGCTATGGCGAGGGAGGCCTCGTCGCCTGCATGGCCGGAGCCCTGGATCCCCGCATCGAGGTCACGGCGGTCAGCGGATACCACGTGAACCCGCGCCTCCACGACGAGCCGATCTACCGCAATGTGTGGTCCCTGACCGACCAGTTCGGCGCGGGCGAGATCGCCGGACTCATCGCCCCGCGGGGCCTGGTCTGGGTGGGCGGGCGCTATCCTGAGACCCAGTACCCGGCCCAACCGGGTCAGTCCCACAACGGAGCCGCGCCCGGCCGATTGGGGCGCCCCGATCCCGAGGTTTCACGTCAGGTGCTGGAACAGGCCGGTGCCTGGTTGAACGGGGTTCCGGGGGTGGACCAGTGGAAGCTCGTCGCGGCCCAGCCCGAGGAGCTCTTCAATGACGATGCGTTGGAAGCTTTCGGAGACCGGTTGGGTCTTTCTGGGACGCCCTCCGCGTCGGGCACCGTCTCGTTGACCGGAACCCTGCCCGACAACACCGCACGCCAGTTGCGGCAATATTCGCAGATCCTCGAGGACACCCAGTGGCTGATGCGCGAGGCCGAATTCACGCGGGCTGATTTCTGGAAGAAGGCCGATCGCAAGAATGCCGAAACCTTCGCCCGGAGCGCCCGCCCTTACCGGGACCACCTGTTGAATGAGGTCCTCGGGACCATTCCGCCCGCCTCGCTCCCGCCATCGCCGCGGACGCGCCGGCTCATCGAGACCAACGGCATCGTCGCCTATGAGGTCCAGCTCGACGTGCACCCTGACGTGGTGGCCTATGGCATCCTCGTGGTCCCCCACGGACTCAAGCCGGGCGAGAAGCGCCCGGTGGTGGTGTGCCAGCACGGGCTTGAGGGCCGACCGACCGATGTGGCCGATCCGCGCATCGATCACGGGGCCTACCACACCTATGCGTGGCGATTGGCCGAGCGAGGCTTCGTGAGCTTCGCTCCCCAGAACTGCTACATCGGCGAGAACCGATTCCGCCAGGTGCTCCGCAAGGCCCAACCGCTGAAGCTCACCCTCTGGTCCTTCATCCACCGGCAGCATGAGGTCATCCTCGACTGGCTGGCGTCGCAGGAGTTCGTGGACCCGTCCCGGATGGCCTTCTATGGGTTGAGCTATGGCGGCAAGACGGCCATGCGCATCCCGCAGGTCATCGACCGCTATTGCCTGAGCATCTGCTCGGCCGACTACAACGAATGGATCTGGAAGAACGTTTCGGCGCGGTCGTCCTACAGCTACCTGTACTGGGGCGAGTACGACATGCCCGAGTTCAACCTGGGCAACACCTTCAACTACGCCGAGCTGAGCTGGCTCATGATCCCCCGGCCCTTCATGGTGGAGCGCGGTCACGATGACGGCGTCGCGCCCGACGAGTGGGTGGCCTACGAGTACGCCAAGACCCGACGAAACTACGTCAAACTGGGCTTGGGCGACCGCACCGAGATCGAATATTTCGATGGACCCCACACCATTCACGGCAAAGGCACCTTCGATTTCCTGCACAAGCACCTGCGCTGGCCCAAGCCCTGAACGCCTTCCCAGGATCACTCCCACGACCACCGTTCCATGAACCCTGATCCCATCCGTCGTCGGCCCTTCCTCCGTATGACCGGCCTGGCCTGCCTGGCCACCGCGGCCGGAGCCACCGCCCTCGCTGAAGACGCCGCCCCCGACCTGCACATCGAGGGATATGCCGGGCAGGTGAGTTATCCCCAGGGGGCTGAACTGACCCTGCACGTCTCCTCCAGCCAACGGCGGTTCTCGGTGGAGATCGCCCGGGTGGGCGCGACTCGGGACGTGGTCTGGAAGGGCACCGCCGAGACCGGGGCGATCCAACCCATCCCGGCCAACGCCTCGTCGCACGGCTGTGGTTGGCCGGTGTCGCTGAAGGTGCCCATCGGTCCGCAGTGGAAATCGGGCTACTACCAGGTCCAGTTCCGCGTCGAGGACCACGGGGGAGACTTCGTGCGGCGCAACCGTCGCGTCTCCGAATCCGGATGCTTCTTCATCGTCCGCGCCGCGCAGCCCGGCCGCGATTCGAAGATCCTCCTCCAGTTCGCCACGAACACCTACAACGCCTACAACAACTGGGGCGGCTTCAGCCTCTACGCCTACAATGGCCGCGGCGGCAACCAGGGGCACCGAGTGTCGTTTTTGCGTCCGCCCGGATCGCTGTTCCCGAACTGGGAGCAGGCATTCGTCGAGTGGGCCGAGTCGCAGGGCTACGTCCTGGAATATGCCGCCAACGGCGACCTCGAGTCTCACCCGGAAATCCTCAAGGCCTACAAGCTGGTCTTGAGCGTCGGGCATGACGAGTACTGGTCGGCTCCGATGCGCGACCACCTCGAGAAGTTCATCGGCGACGGCGGCAACGTGGCCTTCTTCAGCGGCAACACCTGCTGCTGGCAGGTGCGCGCCGAAGACAACGGCTCGGCGTTGACCTGCTGGAAGCAGAACGTCCAGCAGGACCCGGTGTTCGTGGCCCGGGGCAGTCAGGCCACCCTCTCCACGCTCTGGAGCCACCACCTCGTCCAGCGGCCCGAGAACCAGCTGACCGGCGTGGGCTTCCTGTGGGGCGGCTATCACAAGAGCCATGGCCAGCTCATGGACGCCTCGGGCGGATTCGATGTGCACCGGCCCGACCACTGGGTCTTCGCCGGCACCGCGTTGAAGGCCGGCGAGCAGTTCGGATCCAAAGACACCATCGTGGGCTACGAGTGCGACGGCTGTGAATTGGAATGGAAGGGCGGGGTTCCCCAGCCCACCCATCGCGACGGGACGCCGGCGAATTTTGAAGTGCTGGCCACGGCTCCAGCCCAATGGCATCCGGACGACTGCGAGTGGTACGAACGCTGGCAGCCCGGGCGCAAGGGACACGCCGTGCTGGGGACCTATACCCGCGGCGGCACCGTGTTCACCTGCGGCTCCACCGATTGGTCCCATGGGCTCCGCGGCCGCGATCCGGCGGTCGAACGTATCACCCGCAACGTCTTGGATCGGTTGGGTCAATGAAGCGAAGGGTTTCCATCGCGCCGGCTTGGGCCGTGATCCTCGGGCTCGGGTGTGCGACGTTCCAGGTCGGTGCACAGGGTCCGTCGCGAAGTGCATCCGAGGGTGCTGCTCCGGATCGGCAACCCGGGGGCGTGCTCGCGCCCTCGGTGGATTTCAATCACGACGGCGTGCCCGAGACGCTCGTGAATCAGCCGGGCAAGACCGTCTTGCGCAAACCCGACGGCCAGCCCGCCGCATTCCAATTGCCTGAGGGCCTCTCCGTGCTCGATGCCCAAGGCAAGGATTCCGGCCTGCGCCGAGTGGATCTCA
Source organism: uncultured Verrucomicrobiota bacterium (assembly GCA_903858835.1). Taxonomy (GTDB): domain Bacteria; phylum Verrucomicrobiota; class Verrucomicrobiia; order Limisphaerales; family UBA9464; genus SXXZ01. Next base: position 10,647 of record CAIOKD010000176.1, on the reverse strand, counting down.
ATGGCGACGGGTTCGAGGACCTCATCCAGTCGAACCCCGAGGACTACGCCATCCACCTCTGGAATCGGAACGTCCAGCCGCATCTCGGGTGGACCCTGGGGTGGTCGCAATTCGTCCGGGCCGCGCGGCGGACGGGCGCTCCCGATGAGCCGCCCTCCCTGGTCGGAGCCACGGTCCGCGTCGAGGACGGATCCCTGGTCATCGATCGACCGGCGGTCGATGGACAGTCGGCTCGCCCGCAGCGGCTCAATGCGCGCGAACTCATCGCCGTGCGGATGCCGCCCCCGAAATCCCCGACCGAGGCACTGGCATCCATCCGGTTGGCCGAGGGCTTCCAGATCGAGCTCGTGGCGTCGGAGCCCCTGGTGATCGACCCGGTCCATGTCGACTGGGACGACCAGGGCCGCCTCTGGGTCGTCGAGATGCGCGACTATCCCCTGGGCCTCGACGGCAAGGGCAAGCCCGGGGGCCGCGTGACGGTCCTCCACGATGACAACGGCGACGGTCGCATGGATCGGGTCGTGCCCTTCCTGACCGACGTGGCGTTCCCCACCAGCGTCATGCCGTGGGGCAAGGGAGCGCTGGTGGCCACCGCGCCCGACCTGCTGTATGCCGAGGACACGGATGGGGACGGTCGGGCTGATCGCACTCGGGTGCTCTTCACCGGATTCAACGCGGGCAACCAGCAGCACCGCTTCAATGGCTTCGAGTGGGGGTTGGACGGGTGGCTCTACCTGGCCAATGGCGACAGCGGCGGCACCGTGACGTCGGTGATCACCGGCAAGAGCCTGTCGATCAGTGGGCGTGACCTGCGCCTCCGGCCGGACACCGGCGAGATGGAGACCGTGTCGGCGCAGACCCAGTTCGGTCGCCGCCGCGACGACTGGGGAAACTGGTTCGGCAACAACAACCCCGCTTGGCTGTGGCAGGTCACGATCCCGGAGCACTACCTGCGCCGCAACCCGAAGGTGGCCGTGAAGCGGGTGAGCCGCATGCTGGCCCAGCGCGAGGATTCCACGCGCACCTTCCCCGCTTCGACGCCGTTGGAGCGGCCCAACCAGCCGTGGTCGCTGAACCATGTCACCAGTGGCTGCAGTCCCACCCCGTACCGCGACGATCTGTTCGGACCGGCCTACGCGCATTCGGTGTTCATCAGCGAGCCGGTCCACAACGTCCTCCACCAGGAGGTGTTGAGCGCCCAGGGCAGCGCCCTGCAAAGCCGCCGTGCCGCCGGTGAAGAGCGGTCGGAGTTCCTCGCCAGCACCGACCCCTGGTTCCGGCCCACGACCCTGAAGGTGGGTCCGGACGGTGCGTTGTACGTGGCCGACATGTATCGCTTCGTGCTGGAACACCCCGAGTGGATTTCCGCCGAGATGCAGGCCCGGGTGAACCTGCGGGCCGGTGACGACCGGGGCCGCATCTACCGCATCCGACCTCGGGGCGCCCCGCGGCGTTCGATCCCCGACCTGACGCGCCTCGACACCCAAGGCCTGGTGGCTGCCATGGATTCGCCGAATGGGTGGCAGCGGGACCGGGTGCAACGGCTTCTGCTCCAACGGCGCGACGCCGCGGTGATTCCCGGCCTGCGCAGCCGATTGGCCCCGAATCACCCGCCCCAGGTCCGTGTGCAGGCGCTGGCGACCCTCGGGCTGTTGCCGGGAGGCCTGGATGCGGCGACCGTGATCGCTGCTCTGGGGGATCCGCATCCGGGAGTCCGGAGGCAGGCCCTCGAGCAATCGGAGCGCCTCGCTTCGGCGCCTTCGGAACCGGCGATCTTCTCGGCGGTGGCCGCATTGGCGCGGGATACCGAGGCATCGGTGCGCCTCCAGGCGGCCTTCACGCTGGGCGAATGGCCCGCGGAGCAGGCGGAGCCCCTCCTGCGCGAACTGGCCGCCCGGGATGCGGGCGACGAACTCATCCTCACGGCCATCCAGACTTCTCTGCGTCCCGGCAGCCCGCTGATGGCCGAACTGGGCTCCGGGAAGAAGATCCTCCGTGCGTCGGTCGGTCCGGTGTTGACGCCGAGTTCGGCCGATCGGGCCCAGGTCATCGCCCGGTACGCGGCCGAGACCGCGCCCCTGAAGGGCGACCCCGGTCGGGGGCATGCCCAGTTCACGACCCTCTGCTCCGGATGCCATCGCCTCCGCGGTGAGGGGCAGGAAGTGGGTCCCGACCTCGGCATGGTGGCCGGCAAGCCGCTCGACTGGATGCTCTCGGCGATCCTCGACCCCAACCAGGCGGTCGAGTCGCGCTATCGGGCTTGGACGCTGCAACTCACCGATGGGGAATCCCTCACGGGCCTCATCGCCTCCGAGACCGCCAACAACCTGGTGATCCGCCAGGCAGGTGTGCCTGAGCAGCCCATCCTGCGGTCCGACATCCGAGGCCTGTCCCTGCAGTCGGCCTCCCTGATGCCCTCCGGTTTCGAGTCGGCCCTGAAGCCCCAAGACCTGGCCGACCTGTTGGCCTGGATCCGGGGGGAGTGAGACGTGCCCTCCGGGGCAAGCCCGATCACTCCTGCTGAAAGCTCAACAGGCGGCGGGCCTCGGGCAGCAGGAAATGGAAGTCGGTGAAGGGCTCGAAGCCGATGTCCTGCCAACGGACCCGGCCTTCGCCGTCGATCAGGAACACTCCGTGCAGCGGGGTGCCCTCGAAGTCGTCGTGGGCGTGCCACCCCTTGAAGGCCGCAAGGCCCGGATCTGCGGCCAGCGGGAACGAGATCCGCCCGTCCTTGCCGGCCTTCTCCCGGGTCTTGGCCAGGCCCTCCACGGTCTCGGTGCTGATGGCCAGGATCTCGATCCCGGCCTTCTTGAAGTCGTCGGTCCGCGGGGCCAGCAGGCGCAGTTGCTCGACGCAGTGCAGGCATCCGCCGCCGAGGTAGAAGACCAGCAGCACCGGGCGTCCGTGGTAGTCGGACAGCCGGATGGGCTTGCCGTCCGAGCCCGACACCTCCAATGGCGGGGCCGCCTGCGGGTTCCAGCGGAAGGAGCCCAGCGTGTCGAGGGCGGGCCGGGTCCCGGAATCGGCGGGATACGTGGGAGCCGGTCGCCAGTCCTTCGCGGAGGCCAGGGCCCCCGAGGCTGCGATGACCGGAGCCAGGCGGCGCACAAGGGGCAGGTCGGTGTCCATCCAGGCGGCCAGACCCCGTAGGGTCGCGAAGGTGGCCAGGGCCTCGTTGGTCTTTCCGGCCTTCCATTGAAGCTCGGTCAACACGGCCAGGGGGTGCACCTGTTGGGCGCCGCCGTCCACGGCCTCCTTCGCCAACTTCAGGGCCTTGTCGCGGTCGCCGGCCTGGAACCACATCCCGGCCAGGCGTTCCTTGGAAACCGTCTTCAGCGCGTCCAAGCGCTTGGGCAGATCGTTGGTCTCCCCGGCGTGCACCTCGAGGCCCACGCGCAGTTCTTCGATGAAGTTCTCTAGGTTCTCCAAGGGTTCGGTCGTGCGCTTCACGGCGTCGGAGATGGCTGCATCGATCTCGCCGCGGCCCTTCTTGTCGGCCTTGGCCTTGGCCTCGGCGGCATCGACGTGGGATCTGCGCTCGTCGCGCAGTTGAGACATCGCCGCCTCGATGGCTTCGATCTGCCCCGACACGGCCACGCGATCGCCCTTGCCGAGGTGGGCCAGCCCGAGCAGTCGGGCGCGACGGCCCTGCTCCTCGGCCAGGGCCGTGGGTGCCAGGTAGGGCGTCTGGGACAGGCGCAGGGTCTCGTCCCACAGTTCCCAGCGCAGCAGTGTCTCCATCAGGCGTCGTCGGCCGTGGGCCGCGGTGCCCCGCTTCTCGTAGGCGATCCCGTTGGTCTGCAGGTCGAGCGTGTTGAAGCCCGGATGCCGGGGCATCTCGATCATGTTGACCGAGAGGTCCATGGCCTTCCTCGCCTGCCCCAGGTAGTTGTAGGTCTGAACCAGCCACTCGCTGTTGTGGGCGTAGTTGTGGATCTGGTCCGGCAGCAGGCGGTCGGCCATCAACTGGCTGTTGTCGACGCGGACCGAGGCCTCCTGCTGCCAGGCCATGTCGGGGTAGCGCCTGAGCTTGTTGAAGGTGTGGCCGGCCATGTGCCACTGGTGGGCCACTCCCGGCGAGCTCTGCCCGGACTTCGAGGCCGAGGGCACCGCTCGGATGGCCGACTCGTCCTTCTCGCCGTCCCAGAGGTGGATGCGGTAGTGGTGGGCCGGGTGCATCGGTTGCTGGGCGAAGATCTCCTTGAGCAGCGACTCCACCGCCTGAGCGCTGCCGATGGGCCAGCCGTGGTAGCTGCTGTCCCACAGGTGCACGGCCAGGAACGCCTTGGCCTCTACGTCGTCGGGGAACTCGAAGATGATGTTCTCGAGGGCGCGGGTGTAGTCGCGCCGACGGTCCTTCTCGTCGCGCTTCGGGTCCTTGTGGAACTCGGCCAGGGACTCGATCCAGAGTTTTTCCCGACGGGTCACCGAGGCCTTGCGCCGGTCGGCCTCCCGGATGAACCCGGCCGCCCGGGTGGCGTTGTTGGCATTGGCCATGGCCATGCCCCAGTAGGCCATGGCGCAGTTCGTGTCGTGGAAGGCCGACTCGCGGAAGGAGCGCTCGGCCTCCAGGTACCAGAACCCGTGCAATTGCCCCACGCCCTGCAGGAAGAACTTCCGGGACACGGCGTTGGTGGTGGTGATGTCGAAGCGGACCTCGGGCATGCCTGTCATCAGCCGGGCGTGCTGGCGGGGACCTTCGTTGAAGGCCCCTCCATGCATGGAGTGCCCTGGATCCACCGTCTTGGCGTCATCGGGGTTGGCCTTGCCCGGGTCGCCTTCATGGGCCGACCCCGAAACGATTCCGCCGAGGAGCAGGACTCCCAGCCGCAGTGAACGCCCAAGACGGTGCATGGCCCGAGGCTAACCGCGCGACCTCGTGGGCCAAGGGTTTCTTATGGGCCTGGCGTCAGCGAGTCTCGCGCAGGCAATACAGGCGCGAGGCGGTCCGGATGAAGAGTCGGTCACCGGCGATGGCGGGAGTGGCCATGCACAGTTCATCCAGGGCGTTGACCCGTTCCAGACGATAGGGCTCGCCGGCACCCACCACGTAGGTGTCGCCGTCCTCACTGAGGCAGAATACCCGCCCGCGATAGGCCCAGGGTGAGGCGGTGAAGCCGGCGGTCCCGTCCACCTTCAGGCGCTGCTTGCCGTAGAGTTCCCGTCCCGACCGGGCATCGCGGCAGCTGAGGAAACCGAAGTCCCAGAGCACGTAGAACCGGTTGTCATAGGCCAACGGAGACGGGTTGTAAGGAGCGGCGTTGACCTCCATCCAGGCGATCTGGGCGCTCTCGCGGGCCCCGTCGGCCAGGGTGAGGTCGCCGGTTCCGCCGGGGCGGATGGCATAGACGGGCTTGTTGACCTTCAGGTTGTCGCCGACATAACCGGCTGCGACATACAGCAATCCCTCGGCCTCGAACGGGGTCGGGATCACGATGGTGGAGGGCCCTTGCAGGTGCCACAGCACCCGGCCGTCCAGGTCGTAGCTCCGGACCTGGTTGCGCCCCGGAACCACCAGTTCGGTGCGTTTGGGGTTCTTCCAGAGGTAGGGGGTGCTGAAGTTGCTGGGTTCGTCCCGGGGTACTTCCCAGAGGCGCTTTCCGGTCTTGGCGTCGAAGGCGCTCAACGTCGACACTTCCTCGTTGTCATTGACCACATAGACCCGACCCCGGTGCAGGACCGGCGAGGAAGACGTTCCCCAGCCATACCGCATCTTCCGCGGTGTCATCGGCTGCGACCAAACGATATTGCCCTGGAGATCGAGACAGAACAGGCCCACGGACCCGAAGAGCACATACAGCCGCTGACCGTCGGTGACGGGCGTCTCGGAGGCGTAGCTGTTCTTGAGGTGGATGGGAGTGGTCGGGATCGCTCCGTGAAGTTCCGTGCTCCAGAGGGTTTTGCCGGAATCGCGGTCGAGGCACAGCGCCATCCAACGCTGACGCTGCTTCGGGGGATTCGGCCGGTCGCCGCCGAAATACAGACCCTTCTTCGGAGCCTCCAATTCGCCCTCGCTCACCGCCGTGGTGAGGAACACCCGTTTTCCCCAGACGATCGGCGAGGACCATCCGCGCCCCGGCACCTCGACGCGCCAGGCGACATTGGTTTCCGGGCCCCAGACCAGGGGCAGCCGCTCGGAAGTGCCGACGCCGCGGCTGTCCGCTCCTCGGAACTGGGGCCAATTCGCCTGCGCCACCGCATTCCCGGCCGTCGTCCAGGCCAGCGTACCGGCCACCATGAGGGCCAGGGCCTCGATCATCGACCGTTTCTGCCCGTGCCGGAGTCGCCGTCCCAGGATTGTCATCATCCGCTGTGGCTAGCGGCCCGCATCGCCGGAAGCAACCACCATCGGATGAATCGGTCGGTTTCCGGATGGATCAGGCCACCACCGACCGCACCACCTCGCCCGAGACATCGGTGAGCCGGAAGTCGCGGCCCGCGTGACGATAGGTCAACCGCTCGTGGTCGAAGCCCAGCAGGTGGAGCATCGTGGCGTGCAGGTCGTGGACGCTGACGGGGTTCTCGGTCGCCCGGAACCCGAACTCGTCGGTGGCCCCGTGGACTACGCCCCCGCGCACACCGCCGCCGGCCAGCCACACGCTGAACCCGTAGTGGTTGTGGTCGCGGCCGAGCTTGGATTTGCCGCCGTCACCGAGTTCCACCGACGGCGTCCGGCCGAATTCGCCGCCCCAGAGGATGAGCGTGTCGTCGAACAGTCCGCGCTGCTTGAGGTCGGTGATGAAGGCGGCGATGGGGCCGTCGATCTCGGCGGCGTTCCTCCGGTGATTGGCCTCGATATTGTCGTGGTGATCCCAGGGTTGCCCGGCCCCATGCCACAGTTGCACCACGCGGACACCGCGCTCCAGCAAGCGGCGGGCGATCAGGGTCTGCCGGCCGTGCACCGTATCTCCGTACATCGCGCGGATGGACTCCGGCTCACGCGACAGGTCGAAGGCGTCGCTGGCCTCCATCTGCATGCGGAAGGCCAGTTCGAACGACTCGATGCGAGCCTCGAGGCGGGGATCCGACCCGTGTTCGCGCCGGTGGTCGGCGTTGAGCGAGGCCAGCAGGTCGAGCTGTCGCCGCTGCATGGCCGGCGTGGCGTGCGGGCTGCGGATGTTCTCGATGAGCCTCTCGACCTCGCGATGCTGCGGATCGACGAAGGTGCCCTGGAACACCCCGGGCAGGAAGGCCGACTGCCAGTTCTCGGAGTCTTTGATCGGCAGTCCGCCGGGGCACAGGGCCACGAAGCCGGGCAGGTTCTGGTTCTCGGTCCCCAGGCCGTACAGCGCCCACGACCCGAAGCTCGGGCGTGGTTGGACGCTGTCGCCGCAGTTCATGAGCATCAGCGACGGTTCATGGTTGGGCACCTGTGCGTGCATGGAGCGGATGACGGCGAGGTCGTCGGCATGCGCGGCCGTGCGGGCGAAGAGTTCGCTGATCTCGAGGCCGCTCTGGCCGTACCTCGAGAACCGGAAGGGCGAGGGCAGGGCGGCACCGGTCTTACGTTCGGTGCGGAGGTATCGGCCTGGCAGGGGTTGGCCGGCGTATTTCGCCAGGGCCGGCTTGGGGTCGAAGGTGTCGACCTGCGAGGGCCCGCCGTTCAGGAAGAAGTGCACCACGCGCCGGGCCCGGGGCGCGAAGTGGGGAGATCGGGGAGCCAGGGGCGATATCGATGCCGGGCCAGCCAACGATCCAGGCGAGAGTTCAACCGAGGCTCCTGACGGTGAGCCCAGGGTGGTCAACGACAGCGCCCCGAGACCGAGCCCGCTCCGGGTGAGGAACTCGCGACGGGTCCAGCGCGCGTGCATCGGGGACGGGTTGCGGAAGGCGAGGGGGGTCATGGCGGTCCTCAGTCGGCAAAGGCGAACTCGTTGGTCAGCAGGAGCACCTGGGCATATTGCTCCCATGGGGACAGTCGGGGTCCTGGAGGACCGATCCGAGGCTGGATTGGCCGGTCGGGGGCGCGTTCAGCCTCGGCCACGAATCGGATCCCGGCGGTGATCTCAGTGGCGCGGGCCTCGCGCTGGAACAGGCGGCGGTGCAGGTCCCGGATGCGGGCCTCCGGAGACAGGCCCTCCCCGGATCGCGCCAGGGCACGGGCCCGGTCGGCGGTGAAGGGGCCATTCAGAAAGAACAAGCCCTGCTGCGGCACGGTGGTCTCGTGCCGGACCGCCACGTGCAGGTCCGGGTTGGCGAAGTCGAAGGTCCGCAGCACACCGGGCAGGAACTGGCGATCGACGAATCCATATACCGAGCGGCGGTGATTGCGGGCATCCAGCAGGCCCGAGGGCGGTCCTCCCGGGCGCGGATCCAATTCGCCGGAAGCGGCGAGCAGGGCGTCGCGCAGTTGTTCGAAGTCCAGCCGGCGCAACGGGAAGGAAGCCAGGAGCCGGTTCTCGGGATCGATGGCCCGGAGCCGTTCTCGCGAGGCATCATCGCGGTCGTCCCGTGCGGCGGTGGCCCTTTGGTAGGCGGCACTGGAGACGATGAGGCGGTGGAGCGCCTTGAGACTCCACCCCGACTCCACGAACTGGGAGGCCAGCCAATCGAGCAGTTCGGGATGGCTCGGGGCTTCGGCCCGGAGGCCCCAGTCGCTCGGGGTCTTCACCAGTCCCGTTCCGAAGTGATGCTGCCACACCCGGTTGACCATCACCCGGGCGGTGAGCGGGTTGGCGGGGTTGGCGATGGCGCGGGCCAGCTCGAGCCGACCGTTGCCCGTTCGGAACGGCTGACGATCCGTCCCTGAAAGCACCTCGAGGAATCGGCGCGGGACTTCGGGCCCGGGCTGCGAGGGGCTGCCTCGGCGGAACACCACGGGCAGCGGCTCGGGCGGTCGATCGGCCAGGATGAGTGCGGCCCGCACGCCCAGGGCGATCAGGCGTCGGTCCACCGCGCCCTGGAGCTTCCACAGTTCCTCGGTGATCGGGGTCGGGTAGAAGAACTCGGTGTTCACCATGCCGGTGTCGGGCACCACGACCGGTGATGCCGGATCGAAGAGGAATCGCCGCAGCGCTTCGTCTTTGGGATCGGCGAGGCCCGCGGGCTCCGGGGTCTTTGCCTTCCGCGCGGTTTCCACGAGGCCCTGCCATGCCGCATCGACTCGCGTGAAGAGCGCGCCGTAGCCCCGGGTGACGTCGGTGCGGGACGCGGGCGGAGCGGCGAACGCCTCGGCCACCCGGGGGTTCCAGGCGGGAGTGAGGCTCCGTGCCTCGGCGAGGGCGCGGGCCGCCGCGGCGGGCCATGCGGCGTCGGGCACTTGGGCGAGGTCGGTGATGAGGATCCGCCAGGGGCCGAAGATCGGGTGCGTGTTCGTCGCGGCCGTCTTGAGGTGGTCGCGCCATCGGCGCACCGACATGGGGATGAGGTCGTCGGTGGAGAGCAGTTGGTCGAATCCCTCCTCGGGGTAGTCCTTCGGATTCAGTTGGGCGGCGAGGTAATCGCCGATGCGGGCCCTCAGTCGCGCGTTGGCTTCGGAGCGGCGCAGGGCCAGTTGATCGGTGAACTTCTTCCGGAGGCCGGCCAATTCGGGATCGGCCGGTTCGTGGAAGGTGACCAGTTGGACGTCGTTGCCGCGGAGGACGCCATACAGCGAGTAGTAGTCGGCGGTCGGAATGGGGTCGTATTTGTGGTCGTGGCAGCGGGCGCAGGCGACGGTGAGGCCCAGGGTGCCGCGGGTGATGACATCGATGCGGTCGTCGATGATGTCGTGGGTGACGCCCAGGAAGCGGCGGCCCCCGGTGACGAATCCCAGGGCGGCGAGGTCGGGGGAATCGGTCGGCACCAGTTGGTCGGCGGCGAGCTGGAGAAGGAGGAAGCGGTTGTAGGGCAAATCGGCATTCAGCGCGTGGATGACCCAGTCGCGGTAGCTGCTGGCGTGAACGAATCGGGGTTCTTCGCGACCGTACACATAGCCCTTGGTGTCGGAGTAGCGGGCGACGTCGAGCCAGTGGCGGCCCCAGCGTTCGCCGTAGCGGGGCGAGGCCAGGAGGCGTTCGATGAGGCGATGGCGGGCACCGGCGGGGTCTCGGGTGGATTCGGCGATGAAGCGGTCGACCTCGGTGGCTTCGGGGGGAAGGCCGGTGAGATCGAGGCTGAGTCGGCGGATGAGGGTGCGTGGGTCGGCGGGAGGAGCGGTCTCGATTCCGGCGCGTTCGATGCGGGCGAGGAGGAATCGGTCGATGGGGTTCTGTGCCTCTGCGGGGCGGGTGACTTCGGGGATCGGCACCGGTCGGACGGGCTGGAAGGCCCAGTGGTCTCGGGCATTGGCCGGGGGCCGGACGTCTGCGTGGATCAGGCCGTGGGACAGCATCAGACCGAGGATTCCCGCGATCGCGGGAAAGCCTGCGAGGAAGCGGGCCACGGCTTGGGGGATCACTCCATGGAAGCGTAGGGGAGGGGGGTGTTTCTGCCAAGTGGGCTCCGCGGGCTCAGGCGCTCGCACGCAAGGAAGCTCTGGCAAGGAGGAGCTTTCGCGCTTTGCGCGAGGGGAGGTGAGTGATCGCTTCCCGAGCGTGCTCCGGCCCGACCCCGCTCCGCTGCGGTTTTTTGGGGGGCTCCGCGGGGTCAGGCGCTCGCACGCAAGGAAGCTCGGGGAAGGAGGAGCTTTCGCGCTTTGCGCGAGGGGAGGTGAGTGATCGCTTCCCG
>CAIOKD010000175.1 GCA_903858835.1 uncultured Verrucomicrobiota bacterium | reverse complement strand
TCGATCAGCGTCTTGCGGACACCGAGCACCACCGCGAGCAGGGCCACGGCGACCGCAAGCCCGGCGATCAGTCTCACCTTGCGGAGATCCGGCGGCGGCGTGGGGCGCTTGGGATTGAGAAAGTCGAACTCGAGGCCCTCGGCATCGGTGGCCCCGAGGGCGAGGCCGATGCCGGAAAAGCCGGCCGCCACGGCCTCCGCCCCGGAGCGGTCGAGCCCCAGGGAGCGCGACAGCGGGACTCTCGGCACGGAGAACCCGAGTCGTGTCTCGAGGGCAGCCGACAGCGCGTCTTCCCGCCCGGTGCCGCCCAGGAGCCAGGCGGAGTCGGGTGCGGTGCGACCGGAGGTGCCGCCGAAGGCATGCAGTGTGCGCACCACCTCGATGGTCGCCGCCCGGACCCAGGTCTCGGCGTCGGTGTCCTGCGAGGAAGGCATCGGCAGCCCGCGGCTGAACAAGAGGGTTCCGCCCTCGACGATCTCGATGCCCACCTCTTCGGACTTGAGCGTCACCAGCGCGCGGGGCCCGGTGCCGGGACCGGAGCCCGTGTCGGCTGCCCGAAGGCAACGGGCATTGGCCTGGGAGATCCAGCCCACCGCGGCGAGGGAAAGTCCGGCAGCCTCGGCCACGCGGCGGAGGAACTCCACCGACTCTTGTCGCGTGATGGCCACGAGCACCTCGACCCGATCGACCGAGTCAGGGGGCGGGGTCCCGGGGGTGGCTGTGATGGACGAGGGCTCGGACGTCTCTCTCGCCGGGAGCCGCCGGAGGATCTGGAAGTCGATGACGGCTTCGTCGAGTCGGAAGGGCAGGTCGCGCGCGACCTGGAAGCGGACCAGCGACGCGATGGTGCCCGTCAGGCCCGTGTCGGGAACGGCCAAGGTGCGCAGGATGACTTGGGAGCGCCCGATGCCCATGACCACAGGCCCGGGCTTGATCCGAGCCCGGGTCAGGGCCTTGGAGATCGCGGCTCCGAGGATCGCCGCGTCGGCGCGGTCTGCGTCCTTGGGCAGTTCCAGCGGCAGGGCCTGGACCTGGTCGATCCGACCGGAGTTGCCCGCGCGCGACGCCTCGACGAGGCGGAGCACAGGGCCGTCGAGCTCGAGGGCCATGGCGGCCGGGAGCCCGCGCAGGGCGGGGCGTGCGCCAGTGTTCGCACCCGGGATTCGGGAGCGTATCTGGCCGGTCCATTCTTTGAGGGAAAATCCCATGTTCTTTCGGGCCCAGGAATCACTGCGAGACTGCCACAGCCGCAAGTGGGTCGCCAACACCCGACGCTGGGCATCGGCCGGTTATTTCACCTGTTTTTCAGGGGCGGTCCGGCCCCGCGGAATCGCCCGTGCCGCCGCCGGGCTCCGAGGTGGGGTTCGAGGGCTGTCCGTCCTCACCCTCGAGCGCGATGGGGAAGGGCAATCCCAGCCGGGTCAGGTCGCGAAGGTACACCAGCCGTACGGGTGATCGTGCCGCGTCGATCACTGCTTCCAGCACCCGGAAATGTCCGGAGCGCGCTCCGTACCCGACCACGTGACAACGGAACTGCAGGCTGCGGGTGGTCAGGAATGGTGCGATCTCCCGGAACTTCTCGGCCTCGACGAGGTTCTCGACATGGATCCATGCGACCGAAGCGCGGCGCTCGGGCGGCAGGTTGCGGCGTGCCGACAGGATGCTCTCGGCCAGGGCGTTGTCGATACCGGGAACCAGTTGGAGGACGGCGGCCGATGCCGTGTTGACGTTGATGCGTCCGACCAGATCCGCCTGCGACTGTCCGGTGAAGCGGTCGAGCACCATCGCCAGCGAATCCTTGCCGATGCCCGAGGGCACCGCCCGCTCGCTTCCATCCCGGGCCTTCAGGGTCAGGGTGGCGTCGAGGAGTTCCGCCGGGTCGAGCACCACGCTCTGGGAGGCCCCGAGCGCCGAGACGAACGCCACGAAGGCCTCCGGCAACCCATTGGTCTCGGTCAGCGCGGCGCCGGGCGTGTTGAGGTTGAACCGAGGCCTGCCTTCCCGGTCGGTGTTGGGCTCCCGGGAGTGGACGGTCACGAGCGGCAGCAGTCCCGGCTGGAGGCGGCCATCGGCATCGTCCGGAGGTTCCCGCTCGTCGCCGTCATCCTCGTTGGGGTCGAGGGAGAAGTTGCGGTTGGCGTCTTCGCCCAGGACGACCGCGGGGGTGAATCCCCGCACCAAGAGGAGCTGCTCGACAGTGGCCAGCGGGCCGTTGTGGATCCGGTACGGCTGGGGCAATGCGTCGTAGTATTCCTGCTCGGCACCCTCCGGTCGGGGTACGTCGTCGGTGTCGAGGAAATCGAGCAACGCATCGGTGAGCGAGGCCTTCATCCCGGGCAGCCGGCTGACCATCGAGGTCGTGGCCGTATTGAGGTTGAGCTTCGAGGCCTCGTCGGTGAGACCGAACCGGATGCCTCCCTCGGGGTTTCCGGAATAGAGGGTCCATCGCCATTCCTCGGTCCCGTCATCGTGCAGCACGCGGTCCTTGAAGCGCTCCGGGGCGTCCATCCAGGTCGTGTCTCCGGGCCGGATTTCGGCGGCCATCCGCATCGCCTCCCGGACCCCGCTCATCGCCGCGGCCCATCCCTGTTCCGAGGTGGAACCCGTCGCCGCGGCGGTCTCCTCGGAGCGCATGCGGAACATCAGGCTCAGGGCGATCATCGACAGGAGCATCACCACGATGAGCACCCCCACGAGGACGAAGCCTTGGCGGTGCGCGGCGATGGCCGACCTACGGAACTTCATGGCGCAGGTTCCTCCTCGATCGACATGACAGGATCCGGGGCCGAGGCCGAGGAGGCCGCGGCGGACGTCGGCAATGCGATCACGCGTCGAAACACCTCGAACGGGTATTCTTTGGGTGCGCCCGTATCGGAGTCGCCCTCGGAACCCTCCTCCTCGTCGGGAGGCTCCAGTCCGAGCGACACCTCGACGGCGGCCGGTGGCTCGGGCTTTTCCCAGGCGTTCTGCCATCGGGAACCATCCCAGTATCGGAACCTCAGGTGTCGAATGGCGTCGGACAGCGGGGCTCCCAGGGGAGCCGTGAAACCATTGGTGACCACCCCGGTTGTCGCCTCGACCTCGGTCGGTAGATTGGTGGAGAGCACGGCGCTCGGGACGTAGGTTCGTTCCTGGCGGAAAAGGCCCGGCTGGTTGGTGTCGGAGGAACACCGATATGACACCTCCATCCAGTCGGCCTCGGCGAAGCCGGATCGTCCGAGAGGTCCTCCGCGCCAGGGCATCCTCGACGGCACGGCGGTGTGCAGTAGTCGGAGGGAGCGGGAATCACCGGAAAGGACCGATGCGCCCGCCCCGCCGGGCGGCGTGGTGCGCAGTTCGGTGCTGATCCGATCCATCACGAGGCGCACCGCGGACAAGGTATCCGCCTTGCGGAGGATCTCCTCCCGGAGCACGGCCGCCTGCCGATAGAACACGAGGACACCCGTGAGCAGCCCCACCGAGATCACGACGGCGAGGACCACCTCAAGCAGGGTGAATCCATCGGCCCCGAAGGCTTTGGGAGAGGGGATCTTCATGGCGCAGCCACGGGTTCCTCGGCCGGGGTCTCCGAGGGCACGGGCACCGCGCCGGCTCGGGGCAGGATCACCTGGGCGAGGCGGCGCACCACTTCCGGGTCGGAGTGGCGGACGACGACCTCATGGGGTGAGGCCGGTGAATCGCCCCCCGGGGGAATGATCTGCCATGTCCAGTTGGTGAACGGCGGATCGAACGGGGTTGGCCCGAGGACTGCGGGCGATCGGAGTCCCGCCTCCAGTTCGGCGACCACCGTGGCCGCGAGGTTGTCCGCATGGACTCCCAGCCTGAGGCGCTCCTCGCTGTCGATCGTTGCCTGGAGCGCGCTCCCCACGATGGCCGCTGCGGCCACGAAGAGCATCAGTGCCAACACCACTTCCAGCAGTACCGATCCCTGGTCCCGTCCGGGGCGGGTGGGAAGCCGGTTCAGCATTGCGAAGACGGGAAGGCGGTGCTGCGGGCCCCGGTTCGGGGAGGTCAGCGCCGGGATTTCACGGAGTTCCCCGAGACCGACGATCCCGACGCATCGCGGTCGGTCGCGTTCCGGGAAGGGCGGATGCCGGACGAGGCGGGTTTGGTTTCGCCGGTTGTCGAACCGGCGGGTTCGCGCCACTGCCGTCGGGTGGTGCCCGTGACGCTCTCGAGGTGCACGGCGACCTGACGGGCATCGTCGATGTCTCGAGAGGCCAGCACCAGGGTCGCTCCATCGCAGGAACCGTCGGGATAGAAGGTGATGGTCGCGTCGCCGGGCGGCAGTTCCCGGGCGGCCGAACCGGAAGGGGCTGAGATGGAGACCGCTACGGATTCAGCCTCGGGGGGCGACATCCGGGTATCGGCGGTCGCAAGGGTGGGCGCGGACGACGTCTCCTGGGGCGACGGATTTTCCCGGTCCGCCGCGACAGGTCCGCCTGCCGCGGAGTCGCGATCGATCGAACGGATCTCGATCAGGTCGCCCACGTCGGCCATGTCGGCGGAGAGGCTGGGGATCGGTTCGAAGACCCCGGGTGCTCGCGTGGGGTCAGCCTCCCAAAGGATGCTCAGGGAGTGGGTGGGCTCGGAGCGCTCGCCTGAGGTGTCCCCGATCGATCCGGCCGACGTCGCGGAGGCTCCGGCCTCGGAGGTGTTCACCACCACCTGGACCTTGCGGCCGGTGTTGGCCGCATGCGCCCGGGCGAAGCGCATGGCCGTTTCGACCCGCTCCACCCCTTCGTTGAGCTGCGCGTTGCGGTGAAGGGCGGAGAACCCGAAGGCGGCCGCGGCCATCAACCCGGCCAGCAAAGTCACCGACAATAACAACTCCACCAGCGTGAAGCCGTTTCGGCGGGACCTGGAATGGGAGGAGACGGTCCTCAATGGGGGATCACTGGTAAGGAATCACTTCGCGGCACCGCCCGTGGCGCCGCCCGCATTGCCGCCACCGGCACCCGAGGTGTCGGACTCGGTCGCCATCTTGATGTCGTCGTCGTTGTCCGGCTGACCGTCGGGGCCCACCGAGAACAACTTGTAGGGCAGGGCGGATTTGGCGCCATCGGAACCCTGGCTGCGATCGACCATCTCGTACCGGATCGGGAAGCCCCAGGGATCGTCGAGTCGGGTGCCCGGCTTCAGGTAAGGACCCTGCCACTTCTCACCCTGGCGCTCGTTCTCGAAGGTGGGCTTGGTGAGCAGCGCGTTGAGGCCGCCCTCCTGCTCGGTGGGGTAGTGGCCGAGGTTCAGCCGATAGGTGTCGAGGGCGCTGGAAATGTTGTTCAGCAGCAGTCGGGTGGTGTTCTTCTCGGCGCCTTCCTGCTGGGGCAGCACGAAGACCACCAGGGCCCCGGCCAGGAGCAGGATGATCACGATGACCAGCAGGATTTCGATGAGCGTGAAGCCCGCGGCCTTGCGGACGCGTCGTGCGGAGGATGGGAGCGAGAGTCTCATGCGCTTGAAGAACCGAAGCCTAACAATCAACGACGGTTCGCGACTAGAGACAATTCAACCCATTTTCATCCAACGCAACGCGGGGAGAGGCCGCGGTGCCCGACCCCAGGGACAATAATAAAAGACCGGAACCCCACGTGGGGATTCCGGCCTTCGGAAAGCGGTCTTTGAAAAAGGGTCTTTGGAAAAACGCAGGAGTAATTACACCCGCCGGACTCACCAGCGCATGTCTGCCACCGTGCGGCCGGCCGGGATGAAGGGCAGGACGTGCTCGGTATACGGGGTGATGATGTCGAGGACGTAGGCGGTCTCGGAGGCCAGCATCCGCTCGAGGGCGGCGCGCAGGTCCTTGCGGTAGACCACGCGCTCGCAGGGCACCCCGAAGCTCGTGCAGACCTTCACATAATCGGGGTAGATGCCGGAGCGGTTCTCCGGGTTGCCCAGGTAGGTGTGGCCGCGGTTGCCGTCGAAGAAGTTGTCCTCCCACTGGACCACCATGCCCAGGTGCTGATTGTTCAGCACGATGGCCTTGGCGGCGATCTTCTCGACATTCGCGGTGGCCAGTTCCTGGATGTTCATCAGGAACGATCCATCGCCGTCGATGTCGACCACCTGCTTGTCGGGATGGGCGACCTTCGCGCCCAGGGCCGCCGGGAAGCCGTAGCCCATGGAGCCCAGGCCGGCGCTGGTGATGAACTGCCGGGCGTACTTGTACTTGTACCACTGGCCGGCCCACATCTGATGCTGGCCGACGCCGGTGGTGATGATCGCCTCGCCCTTCGTGAGCCGCCACAGCTCCTCGAGCACCATCTGGGGCAGGATGTACTCCTCGCCCTCCTTCTGGAACGGCTTGATATGGGCCGAGTCGATGATCTGACCCTCGGTCGTGTAGCGGAAGGGGGCCTTGGCCTTCCACTCGGCGATCTGGGCGTGCCAGGTCGGGTAGGTCTTGCGGATGCCCTTGCGCTGGGTGATGAGCGCGTTGAGGCGGTGCAGCGCGTCCTTCAGGTCGCCCTGGATGGCCAGGTTGGCCCGCTTGTTCTTGTGGTGCTCGGAGGCGTCGATGTCGATGTGGACGATGGTGGCGCCCTTGGCGAACTCGCTGAAGGCGCCGGTGACCCGGTCGTCGAACCGGACGCCGAAGGCCAGCAGCAGGTCGCAGCCGTCCTTGATTTTCACCATCGGCTCGGAGGGATCCTGACGGCGCGCGTACTCGCCGTTGACCGCCCAGTTGGCGAAGGCTGCGCCGTGCATGCCGAGCCACCGCAGGGAGAGGGGGTGCTCCTCGGGGAAGCCGCCGATGCCCATCAGCGTGGTGGTGAGGGGGATCTGCGTGGACTCGGCGAACTGAAGCAGTTCGCCCGAGGCCCCGGAGGTGATGACGCCGCCGCCGCTGTAGATGACCGGACGTTCGGACTTCTCGATGAGCCCGATGATCTCGTGGAGGGCGAGGTCATCGGCGATCACCCGGTCGGTGTAGCCGCGCAGGCGGGCCTTCACCTCGTCGAGCGTCGGCCACACCGGCCGGGCCTTCTGCTGCTGGACGTTCTTGGGGAAGTCGATGACCACGGGCCCCGGGCGTCCGCTCTGGGCGATGTAGAAGGCCTCCTTGACGATCCGAGGGATGTCGTTGATGTCGGTGACCAGGTAGGAGTGCTTCACGATCGGCAGGGTCACGCCGATCATGTCGGTCTCCTGGAAGGCGCCGCGGCCGATCATCGCCTGAGCCACCTGCCCGGTGATCGCGATGAGCGGGCACGAATCCATGTAGGCGTCGGCGATGGCGGTCACGAGGTTGGTCGCGCCGGGGCCGCTGGTCGCCATGCACACGCCGGCCTTGCCGGTGGCGCGGGCGTATCCCTCGGCGGCGAAGCTGCCGCCCTGCTCATGGCGGGGAAGGATGGTGCGGATCTTGGACTTCGTGAGCGACTGGTGGATCTCCATGCTCGCTCCGCCTGGATAGGCGAAGATGACCTCGCAGCCTTCGCGTTCCAGCGCCTCGACGAAGATGTCGCGTCCGAACATCAGGGGTCCGATGTCCTTGTTGGCTGGGGTCTGGTTGCTCTGCGTCTGGGTGGCCGTGCTCATGGTTTTGTCGTGGGTTCTTGGCCGGTGGTCGTGGGTTTCCCTGTTCTGAACAAAAAACCCACGACCGTCGCCGGCCGTGGGTTCTTGTGAAAGCTGCATCAAGCACAACGACAAGCACCCCCGGCGGCCTCCGGGCCGCCTACCGATACGGGTACTGTCTGGACTGAGTTGCTCATGAAGCGGG
>CAIOKD010000174.1 GCA_903858835.1 uncultured Verrucomicrobiota bacterium | reverse complement strand
GGGCGGTTCTTTCAAACCATCGTGGAGTTCTTTTGGGGCCGGAGCGCTGGTGCCAGCGGCCCAGTGAGGAGGCGCAGCGTCGGAGGCGTCGGAGGCGCCGGGACGGAAGCGCGGAAGGAGTTGTGTCAATAGTGAGGACCGACCCCTTGGGGTGTACCCCACGACCAATCAGAACTGATCGAGGCTTGGCACCGTGATGGCGCGGCGAAGTTCGGTCTTCAGCTCGGACAGGTCGTCGAGGCCGATGATCCGTTCGCGTAGGGAGAAGGGGACCTCGCCGAAGCGGACCTCGAGGGCCTCGATGACCGACTCGCGCGCCCGGATCAGGGCGCCTTCTTGGCGGCCTGTCAGAAGGCCAGTTTGCAGGCCGGATTGCAGGCCTTCCTCTCGGCCTTCCTCTCGGCACATGCGGGAGATGGTGTCGACGTAGGGCATGTTCTTGTCTTTCTCCAGGGCGAAGAGTTCTTGTCTGAAACGGACCATAAGGGAATGTGGCAGGATCATCAACCGGTCGATCAACCGGTAGAGCGTCAGGACATCCGGCCGGGCGAAGCCCTCTTCGTAGAGCCGCCGGGTCAGGCGCCAACGCTCGGCGTAGAGGCGTTCTGGGTCGTGCCGCAGGCGCAGTATGGCGAGGTGGGCCCTCGCGACCATCGCGATGGGGTGACCGGCGAACTTGGGCGATTCCAGTTCGGGCTCCAGGTCGATGAGCTTGAGGGTTCGGAAGCCGAAGTGGAGTCCGAGGGGTGGCGCATCGCTGGAGAAGCTCCTAGGCCGCCACGACGGGCTCAAGTCGGCGAGCACGGCGACGGTTGCCACCCAGCAGCGGTGTCGGCGGGCGATCAGGCAGTGGTAGTCGAACAGCCGACTGGCCAGGTGCGGATCGCGCTGGACCTGCACCTCCACGTGGAGCAGCCAGTGGTTTGGCCGTGGTCCCGACGTGGGTCTGCCGGTGTCGGGCACCTGCGATTCCATCCCTCGGGCCACTGGTAGTCGCACCAACTTGTCCACACGGCGCCGGGGAGGGGGTGCCGTTGAAGCTGGGTCTGGCCCTGGGTCTGCCCCGGGGTCCGCCCGATGGGGATCAGCCGGTCCCGCGGTGGCCGACGGCGTCCCTTCGACGGCGGTTTCCATCCAAGGCTCGTCCGGTTGCTCTGTCTGTTGTCCGTTCCCCGGCTTGGCCTGTTGTTCGGCACCTTGTTCGGCACCTTGTTCGGCACCTTGTTCGGCACCTTGTTCGGCACCTTGTTCGGCCCCGGCGGCTGCCGCCACAGACTCGTCCGTGTTTTCGGGGTGCGGCTCGTCACCCAACGCGCGGGCCAGTTCCTGCAACTCTTGGTCGAGGAACACGGGCGCCTCGTGATCGCCCATCAGCGGTGCCAGCTCCGGGGCGGCCACCATCAGGAACGGCGCGAAGTACGTTTCCAGGGCGTCCTTCCAGGCACTGTCGAAGTCGATCCTCATCTCCTTGATCCAGCATTCGCTTGGACCAGGGCGGTTCTTTCAAACCATCGTGGAGTTCTTTTGGGGCCGGAGCGCTGGTGCCAGCGGCCCAGTGAGGAGGCGCAGCGTCGGAGGCGTGGGAGGCGCCGGGAAGGAAGCGCGGAAGGAGCTGTGTCAATAGTGAGGACCGACCCCTGGGGTGTACCCCACGACCAATCAGAACTGATCGAGACTTGGCACCGTGATGGCGCGCCGAAGTTCGGTCTTCAGCGCGGACAGGTCGTCGAGGCCGATGATCCGTTCGCGTAGGGAGAAGGGGACCTCGCCGAAG
>CAIOKD010000173.1 GCA_903858835.1 uncultured Verrucomicrobiota bacterium | reverse complement strand
CGGCACAGGGCCAGCGCTCGCTCTGGAACCGATCAACCCCTCCCCTCGCGCACAGCGCGAAAGCAAAACCTTCCCCAGAGGTTCCCTGCGAGCAACGGCCCTGTGCCGCGGAGCCCTCCCAAAACCGCAGCGGAGCGGCACAGGGCCAGCGCTCGCTCTGGAACCGATCAACCCCTCCCCTCGCGCACAGCGCGAAAGCAAAACCTTCCCCAGAGGTTCCCTGCGAGCAACGGCCCTGTGCCGCGGAGCCTTTCTTAGGGACCTTCGGAACGGGAACTGCTAGCCTTGAGGCATCATGTTGCCCCGTTTCGTCGGGATTTGGATGGCCTGGGCGTGGTTGTCGGTGGCCTGGGCCCAGACGGGAACCAATCTCGCCCTGTTGAAACCCATCACAGGCACGGGGCCCACCTGGCCGGGATACCCTCCGGCCAACCTCACCGACGGCGACCGCAACACATTCACCCATCCCCAGGCCGATACCGCGGTGAAAGGGTACTATTTCCAGGTGGACCTCGGCGCGGTTTATTCGCTCGACCACATCGACCTCTACGGCCGGGCCGACGGGTGCTGCCCGGAACGCCTCACCGGTTACCGCGTCGAAGTCTATGCCGACCGCGGCGGAGAAACCGGCCCCCTGAATTGGGCGGCCGACTTCCGGATGGACGGATCCCATCCTCCCAGCGGTGGCAGCGACACCATCCGCGCCACCTCGGATCCCGCCGGCACCTTCAGTGGCCGCTTCGTTCGCATCGTCAACCAATCCGGGGCGCCCTATGCCCCCCAACTGGCCGAGATCGAGGTCTTCGGGGCTCCGGGTCCCAGGATCCTGCAGTTCGAAGCCGACGACGACAGCCTTGCCCCCGGGGGCGCCACCACCCTGCGCTGGCGCACCGACGGCGCCGCGCGAGTAACCCTCGAACCCGGACCCGGCACCGTGCCCACCAACGGCACCGCGAACATTCGGCCCGAGGCCACCACCCGATACACCCTCCGGGCCACCTCCGACTCCGGCACCACCGCGGCCGAAGTGATCGTCGGCGTGGGAGTCTCGCTGAAACCACCGGTCATCACCGAGTTCCTCGCCGATAATCGGAAAGGCCTGCGGGACGATGACGGAGACCTCTCGGACTGGATCGAATTGCACAATCCCAACCCCTACCGGTTGAACGTCGATGGATTCCACCTCACCGACGACCCGGCCCAACCGAACCAATGGAAACTGCCAGCCGTCCGGATTCCGGCCCTGGGCCGACTCGTGGTGTTCGCCTCGGGCAACGACCGCCGCGATCCCGCGCTGCCGCTGCATACCAATTTCAAGCTGAGCGCCGCCGGCGACACCCTGAGCCTCATCGCTCCGGATGGCACCACCCTCCTCCAGCGGATCCCGGCCGACTACCCGGCCATCAAGACCTTCCCGGCCCAGCGCCCGGATATCAGCTACGGCCTCGGAACCAACGGCACCTGGGGATTTTTCCGGGTACCGACCCCGGGAGAAACCAATGGCGCCAGCTTCGCCGGCATCGTCGCCGACACGGCTTTCAGCGTGGACCGCGGATTCCAAGACACTCCGATCTCGGTCGCCATCACCACCGCCACTCCGGGGGCGGTGATCCGCTACACCCTCGACCGCAGCACGCCGGGCCCGACCAATGGATCGATCTATTCCGGCCCGATCACCCTCAGCAACACCACCACACTGCGGGCAGCGGCCTTTCGCGACGGTTGGTCGCCGACCGATGTCGATGCCCACACCTACCTGTTCCCGGCCGACATCCTGGCCCACCCGTTGATGCGGACCAGCATCACGAAGGACCCGACCTACGCACCCCAACTGAGGGCGGCCCTCACCGATCTTCCCAGCATCAGCCTCGCGACCCGGGAGACCATCAATGACACGACCGAGGTCCGGACTTCGTTCGAGTGGATCAGAGGTGACGGCAAGCCGGGCATCCACGAGGACTGCGGCATCCAGCGCTTCGGAGGGGCATTCACCGATTTCGCCAAGAAGAGCTTCCGCCTTTATTTCCGGGCCCAATACGGGGCTCCAAAGCTGAAGTATCCCGTCTTCGAGGGCTTCGACCGGGGTCTGGCACCGGTGGAGGAGTTCGACCAACTCGAGCTTCGGAACTGCTCCCACGACATGGCCATGCGCGGCTTCTATCTCTCGAATCCGGTGACCGATGACACCCTGCTGGCCATGGGGCACCTCAATCCCCACGGCCGTTTCGTGCACCTGTACCTCAACGGCATCTACTGGGGCGTCTACCATCTGCGCGAACGCTGGGGCGCCTCGATGCACGCCAGCTACCTCGGCGGCAGCAAGGACGACTACGAATCCATCAACGGGAATTGGAACGTCGGCGGCTGGGCCGACCCGGGCACCCCCTACGATGGCGACGGCAGCGTCTGGAAGCGCATCAAGGGCCTGAGGGGTTCGTACCGCGAGGTGCGTGCCTGGCTCGATGTTCCCCAGTACGTCGACTACATGCTCATGTGGATGTTCGGCGGCAGTGAAGACGAGTACCGCGCCGTCGGCCCCACGGTTCCGGGCGACGGCATGAAGTTCCTTTTGAACGACGCCGACGGCTGGTTCTGCGGCCCGTGGTATTGCGCGGCCGATGATCGCACCCAGCGCAACAGCGCCGCCCGCGGCCCCGGCGACGGTCCCGGTGGCCTCCTCTCGAAACTCTTCGCAGAGGGCGATCCCGAATTCCGCACCCTCCTGGCCGACCACATCCACCGGGCGTTGTTCAATGGTGGAACGCTCACCCAGGAGCGACTGACCGAGCGGCTCAAGGCCCGGGCCGATGAACTGGCTCGCCCGTTCCTCACGGAGTCGGCCCGATGGAACTACCTGACCCCCGCCGTCTGGGCCCAACGTCGGGACTACGCCCGCACCAATTGGCTCACCCGGCGCACGACCGAGGTCATCGGGCAATGGCGCTCGGCCGGTTTCTATCCGTCGGTGGCGGCGCCTCGGCTCACGGTGAATGGCGGGGTGGTATCCAACGGCTTCGCCCTCGGCATGGTGGGACCCACGACCGGCACCGTGCTCTACACGACCGACGGCTCCGATCCGCGCCTGCCCGGCGGCGGGGTTTCGCCACAGGCGAAAAGCTACGGCACGGGGCAGAACACCCTCACCCTCGTCCCGGCCGGCAGCCGGTGGCGCTGGTACACCGACGCCACCGGGCTGGGATCGAGCGCGTCGGTCGCGGGCACCGGAGCCTGGTCGATCAACAACTGGAAGCACCCCGATTTCCCCGACAGTGGCTGGTCCGAGGGCCCCGCGCAGTTGGGCTACGGCGAGGGCGACGAAGCCACCGTGATCCCATTCGGGCCGAACGCCTCACAAAAATGGATCACCGCCTACTTCCGGAAGCGTTTCTCCGTGGGTACGGGCACCAACATCACCGCCCTGCAGCTGCGCCTCAAGCGCGACGACGGAGCCATCGTCTATCTCGATGGCCGTGAGATCGCCCGGAGTTCCATGCCCTCCGGAACGGTCCTTGCCACGACGCTGGCCACGAGTCCGTCCGACGATGGCCAGGGTTTTGTCGACCTCCCGCTCGACATCGCCACCCTGTCCATCGGCGACCATGTGCTGGCGGTGGAAGTCCACCAGTCGGCGGTCACCTCGAGCGACGCCAGCTTCGACCTCGAACTCGGGGCCACCGTCACCGGCGGAGCGGTCGGCGGTTCCCTGCCCGTCCTCGACCGCAGCACCGTGGTCAAGCTCCGGGCCCGCTCCGGCTCGAACTGGTCGGCCCTCAACATCGCTTACTTCCAGGTGGGCGACGAAGCCGTGTCGCAGGGCGACGTGGTGTTCAGCGCGTTGAACATCGAACCCGCCGGCACGAACGACACGGAATATGTCGAACTGCGGAACGTGTCGACCCGGGCGGTCAACCTGCGCGGGTGCGCCTTCTCCGATGGCATCGTCTTCGCGTTCCCCTCCGACCGCGATGAAGTCCTGGCCCCTGGAGAACGCCGGGTCCTGGTCCGCGACGTGTTCGGATTCCGCCAGCGGTTCGGGATCGATGTGCCGGTGAGCGGGGTCTATCGGGGCAGCCTGAATAACGCCGGCGAGACCCTCGCCTTGTCCGACGCCCGCGGCACGCGGATCTGCACCGCGACCTACGATCGTTCGGAAGCCTGGCCCCTGGGCTTCGGGACCGCTTGGACCCTGGTGCTGGCCGATCCGTCCCGATCGTCGTCGGACCCGCTGGCATGGCGGGCGAGCGCACGGCCCGAGGGCAGCCCCGGCACCGGCGACGGAGTCCCCTTCACCGGCGTGGCCACGGCCGATCCCGATGACGATGGGTTCCCGGATCTCTTGGAGTACGTGCTCGGATCCAGGCCCGACGACCCCGCGTCTCCCGCGCCGGGCATCGTCGGAGTGGATGATTCGGGGCGGGTGGTGATGCGCGTCCCGCGCGACCTGAGGTCCTCCGACGCTGAACTCGGCGTGGAGGTGTCTTCCGACCTGCGGACCTGGTCGCCCGCGACCCGCCTGCGCCAGGAACCCCTGGGCGAGGGCCTCGCCCGCGAGACCTGGGGCCGCATTTCCCCGGTTCCCGGAGTGCCCGTCTTCCTGCGCCTCACCGCCCGCCCGATCCGGCCCTGACACTCCCATCAGGCACGGATCGCTGTGGAGCCGAAGGCCGATCCTGGAGGCCGTCCCGAGCCGGCGCCCCAGCAACTTCGCCCAACTCCGAGGCTGCGAGGTGACCCGCCGGGTCCCCTGCCGTGCCTGTTGCCGATTGGCGCTTCCCACTCGACACGGGCCGATCCGGGACCACTATCCCCGGTTCAATTTATGAAGAGCAGTCCCCATGTGGCCGTTGTCGGCGCCACCGGCGCCGTCGGCATCGAGATGATCCGGACCCTGGAACGTCGCAATTTCCCGGTCGGCCAGCTGACCCTGCTGGCGTCGGCCCGCTCGGTGGGCAAGAAATTGACCTTCCGGGGCACCGAGGTCGCCGTCAAGGAACTGACCCATGACGCCTTCGCCGGGATCGACATCGCCCTCTTCAGCGCCGGCGGCTCCATCTCCCGCGACTATGCCCCGTCGGCGGTCAAGGCCGGCTGCGTGGTGGTCGACAATTCCAGCTACTTCCGCCAGGACCCCAAGGTTCCGCTGGTGGTGCCCGAGATCAACGCGGCCGACGTGGCCTCGCACCAGGGCATCATCGCCAACCCCAACTGCACCACGGCGATCACGCTGATGGCGCTGTACCCCCTCCACAAGGCCTTCGGCGTGAAGCGCATCTTCGCCTCGAGCTACCAGGCCGTGTCGGGAACCGGCGCCAAGGCCATCGAGGAACTCGAGAAGCAGGTGGGCCAGATCGTCCGGGGCGAACCGGTCACCCGCGAGGTGTACCCCCACCAGATCGCCTTCAACGTGCTGCCGCAGGTCGATTCGTTCCTGCCCTCCGGTTACACGAAGGAGGAGATGAAGCTCGAGAACGAGGGGCGCAAGATCATGCACCACCCGGGCTTCAAGGCCTCGGTCACCTGCGTGCGGGTCCCGGTCTACCGCTCCCACTCGATCGCCGTGAGCGCCGAGTTCGAGAAGCCCATCACCGTGGAGGCCGCCCGAGCGGTCCTCCTCCAGGCTCCGGGCCTCGACGTGGTCGACAATCCGGCCGCGTCCCAGTACCCGATGCCGCTGCACACCTCGGAGAAAGACAACTGCGCCGTCGGACGGCTCCGCATGGATTGCGCCCTCGAGAACGGCCTGGCCTTCTGGATCAGCGGCGACCAACTCCTGAAGGGCGCCGCGCTCAACGCGGTCCAGATCGCCGAGGAATTGCTGAAGCTGCGGTGATCGGGATGGCCGGAGGCACACCCCGGACCGGACTCTCCGTTTTTTCAGGACCGTCACCGACTTCGGCTTGAAGTCCTACGGCGGGAGCCGACGCTCGTGGTCGTGATGGTTCGCCGGATCCTGACCCTGACCTGGGCCGTCCTCCTCCTGGGAGGACCGGCCGCTCCACTTTCGTCGGCCGCACAGGGCCCGGATTCGTCCCTGAAACCCGGGTCGAAACGCAGCCGCCAGGCCACCGAAGACGCCGCCGCCGCGGCTCTGTTCACGGCTCCCATCCAAAGGTTCGTGATCTCGTTCACCCCGGCCGAGATCCAGAAGCTGCGCGACAATCCCCGCAGCCCCGTCCAGGCCACGGTCACCGTGGGGAGCAACCGGTTCGAGAAGGTCCTGGTCCACGTCAAGGGCTCCGCCGGCAGCACCCGCAGCGTGGACGACAACCCCGCCCTGACCCTCAACTTCGACAAATTGATACCCGGGCAGCGCTTCAGCGGGATGGACAAGATCCACCTGAACAACTCCGTCCAGGACCCGTCGCTGTTGAGCGAGCAGCTCGGGAGACACCTCTACGAGAAGGTGGGCATCCCGACCGCCCGGGCCACCCAGGCGCTGGTCACCTTCGACGGCCGTGACCTCGGTCCCTACGTGCTCAAGGAGGGCTACAACCGAACCTTTTTGCGCCGCCACTATGCCGATCCGTCAGGCAACTTCTACGATGGCGGGTTCATCCGCGACATCGACCAGGACCTCGACCGCGACACCGGCGATGGCCCCCTGGATTATCGCGACCTACAGAAGCTGCGCGACGCCGCCGGCATCGGCGACCTGCGTCGCCGGGAGACCGCGCTGGAGTCGATCCTCGACGTCCAACGATTCATCACCGAGTGCGCCCTCCAGGCCATCCTCGTCGACTGGGACGGCTACGGACACAATCGCAACAACTACCGCATCTACTTCGAACCCCGCACCGGCAAAGCCACCTTCCAGCCCCATGGCATGGACCAATTGCTTGGCAACATCGGCAAGGATCTGGAACTGCCCGGGGGCGGACTCCTGGCGAGGCAGGTCTTCGAAGTCTCGGTCTTTCGTGACCGGTTCCATGCCGAGGTCGAACGACTCCTGAAGGAGGTCTTCACGGCCGAGACGCTCGACGCCCATTTCAAGACGGTCGGGGCGCGCCTCATGCCGATGATCCGGTCGCTGCCTCAAGACCAGCGGGAGTGGCGATCCGAGGCCATCCATGCCTTCCAGGACCGCGCTTTCCGTCGGATCGACATCGCCAAGTCGCGCCTCGAATCGCAGCCCAAGCCCATCCGCTTCGAAGCGGGCGGGGTCACGGCCCTGGCCCGCTGGCAACCACGGTACCAGCGCGGCCAGGTCAAGATCGAGACCGCCAAACTGGGCGACCTCGAAACCCTGTACATCCAGGCCCAGGCCCCCGACTCCGTGGCGTCGTTCCGGGCCATGATCCGACTGCCCATCGGCAAGTACGAGGTGCGTGGCCGCATCCGCACCCGCGGCATCCAAGCGGCTCCGGACCAACGCTACCCGGGTGGTGCCGGCTTCCGGCTGAGCGGTGGCGACCACGCGCGGCTCTTCACGGGCGACACCGAGTGGACCGAATTCGTGCATCCCTTCCAGGTGCACGACCCTCGCGACATCGAACTCGTGGCCGAGATCCGCGCCCATGCGGGTGAGGCCTGGTTCGATCTGAAGTCGATGCACCTGCGGATGGTGCCCTGACTTCCGGACGAATCCGGGCACTCGACCTCAGGGCCGCGGAGACAGCCCTCGGTCACCCTTGCGTCCTTTCCGCAACTTGCGGATCGGCCCCGCCTGCCAGCACCCTAGGGACCGATGTCGCTCCGCGTCCTCATCGTTCCCGACAAGTTCAAGGGCACCCTCACGGCCGCCGCCGCCGCGGAGGCGATCGCGGAGGGTTGGCAAGGGGTTCGCCCCGGGGATTCGCTGAGCCTGTTGCCCATCAGCGACGGAGGCGACGGATTCGGGGCAGTCCTGGCGGATCGACTCGGAGCCGAGGCTCGGGTCGTGGACACGGTCGACGCCGCCCAACGCCCCCTGAAGGCCCGATGGTGGTACGAGGCCCGGTCCGGTCGCGCCCTCATCGAGTCGGCGGCGATCATCGGCCTGGCCCTGCTACCGCCGGGGCGTTTCCACCCGTTCGACCTCGACACCACCGGCCTGGGAGCCGTCCTGCGGGCCGCCCTCGAGGCCGGTGCGCGGGAAGTCCTGATGGGCATCGGCGGCAGCGCCACCAACGACGCCGGCTTCGGACTGGCCCGCGCCCTGGGCTGGCGTTTCTGGGATGCCGACGGTCGGCCGATCGAACGTTGGATCCACCTCGACCGGCTCCACCGATGGGAACGGCCCGAGGTCCCCTTCCCCCTGCCGGTCACCGTCGCGGTCGACGTCGACAACCCCCTGCTGGGCCCCCGCGGTTGCAGCCGGGTCTATGGGCCGCAGAAGGGATTGATCCCGGAAAACCTGGGGATCGCCGACGCCGCCCTCGGTCGGTTGGCCGAGTTCGCGGCGACCGCCACCGGATCCCGGACCGATGAGCGCCCGGGAGCGGGCGCCGCCGGCGGCCTTGGCTTCGGCCTGGGCCTTTTCCTCGCGGCCACCCTCGAGTCCGGATTCCAGATCGTCGCCCGACACACCGGCCTGGCCGGAGCGATCGGGAACGCCGACCTCGTGCTGACCGGTGAAGGCTCGATCGACCGCCAGACCTTCATGGGCAAGGGCACCGGCCAGATCGCCCTGCTCTGCCGCCATCAAGGGAAACCCTGCTGGGGACTGGCCGGCATGGTGACCGCGGAAACCGACGGGACGGCGGTCCCGAACCTGTTCCAGCGCCTCGGCGCCATCACTCCCGAGCTGGCCCCGCCGGCCGAGGCGAAAGCCGAAGCCGCCCGGTGGTTGCGGGCCTTGGCCGAGCAGTTGGCGAAGACGGTGGGATAGGGCCACCGGTCATCACCGAATCGGAAAGGTTCCCCCATCGCCCGCCCTCGTCCAAAATGCAGTGCTTGAAATGGCTCGTCGGATCGGGAAACCTTACTGCATTGGAACGCGGGCGTAGCTCAGCGGTAGAGTACTAGTCTTCCAAACTAGTTGTCACGGGTTCGAATCCCGTCGCCCGCTCCAATTTCCTCGCTGTTTTCGAGACTTCTCAGTTTTTTGGGGACACCCCGGTGACAGGCAGCCGCCCAACATCCCCTCTCGAAACAAACCTTCGGATCGATCCGAATCCAAATCCCATCGACCGCGCACGTCCAAAGTCCCCCCTTGGGTTCCATCGTCGCTGGCAACCCCGGGGATGGATCGGTCCAGAAGATGGATCCCCACCCACGTCTTCCGACGGGTTGTTCGGTTGCAGTTGCGCCCGGACGGCGCGATGCCCTCAATTCAATAACTGAGCTTCGATGCCCGAGTCGCCGCAGACTCCTCGGAGAACGGCTGGACTCCAGCCGCCAGCAGAACCTTGCGAACGGCGGCAATGGTGTCCGCGGAGGGCTTGAAGTTGCCGGGTCGATGTCCCTCGGCGATGGATAGCGGCGTCCAACCGTACCGGTTCCTCCGGTTCCAGACCTCGACCTTCGCCCCCTGTTCGGACAGGAACTGCACCACCTTCGGCAGGTTCTTCAGGGCCGCGGCGTGCATCGCCGTGTCCCCATTGGCATCGACCGCATTCACATCGGCACCCAGCTTCAGAATCAAGCGGGCCGCTTCGAGGACTTCGGACTCATCCCCCGCCACCTCGTTGGCCGCATCCGATCCGACATGGATCCCGCAGGCGACGATGAGCGGCGTGGTCTGGTCGTCGTTGCCGATGGCAGGATCGGCCCCCAATTCCAACAACAACCGCATGAGGGCGACGTCGGAGTTTGCGGACGCGAGCAGGAATGGCGTCGCACCCTTCCGACTGAATTGTCCCGGACCGCTCCTTCCATGGGTCAGGCGACGGTTCACATCGGCCCCGCGTTTCACCAGTTCGCGGACGAAGATCAAACTGTCGATCCTTCCCAATTCAGCCGGGGGTGGGGCCCCGTGATCCTCGCCCTTGGGCGGTTTCCTGACCCAGGTCATCCGGTGCAGCGGCGTGAATCCGGACCGCGGGTCGTTGGGATCGGCACCGGCATCCAAGAGGTCGAGCGCGAGTTCGTAGTGGCCATTCTCGATCGCGATCGACAGCGCGCTGGTCCCGCTGACCGGTCCCTTGGCGGAGGGCTTGAGCGGGCGCATCACGTCGTTCACATCGACTCCGGCTTGAAGGAGGATGCGAACCACCTCCCTCCGGCCGGCCCGGGCGGCGAAGAACAGGGCCGTGAATCCCGAATCCGGCAGAACGGTTCGGAAATCGGCCTTCGACCGGATCAGCAGATCCACCGTCTCGGCATGGCCTTCCGCCGCGGCCCACATCAACGCGGTCTGACCGCGCCGTTCCTTCGCATCCACCACCGCACCCCGGGCGATCAAGGCCTTCACGGGCCCCGGCCTACCGGTGCGAGCAGCAGTCATCAGCATGGTTTCACCACCGCGGATCGTCGTGTTCGGATCGGCGCCACGCTCGAGGAGAAGTTCGACCATTTCCGTGTTCCCGTTCTGGCAGGCAAGCGAGAGAGGAGTGATGCCGAAGCGGTTGGTGACCGACACACGGGCGGACGCCAGCAACCGGGCGGTGGGCAGATCGTCGTTGTGGGCGGCCCAATGCAGCGCCGTCATCCCGTCGGCCTGGGAGGCATCCACGTCGGCCCGCCGTTTGAGCAGCGCGCGGAGGGCCGCGTGGTCCGATCTCTCGGCGGCATCGGCGACCGGGGCCTCGACAGCGATGGAGTCGAGGGTCGACAGCCACAACATCCAGGAACACCCGAGGATGATCCATCGCCGCCGAAGCCGCGACCCGAGGGCCGGACTCGGATCCCGGAATGACCGGTCCATGGGAGGCGGCGGGCGCATCGTCAGACCCCCAACGGTTGGAACAACCCATCCACCGTGCCATCGCTGTCGGCGAACGAGTCGATGGAGACTCCCACCTTCTGGAGCAGGGTCAGGTGCAGGTTGGCCAGCGGCGTCGGCTTGGCAAACCGGAGGTGCCTCCCGCCCTTCATGCCGCCAGCCGCGCCACCGGCCACGATGATCGGCAGATTCGTGTGGTCGTGGATGTTGGGATCCCCGATGCCGCTGCCGTAGAGATAGAGCGAATGATCCAGAAGCGTGCCTTCACCGTCCCGGGTGGCCTTCAGCTTCTCGAGGAACTCGGCGAAGAGCGACACGTGGAAGGCGTTGATCTTGGACATGCGCTCTACCTTCGCTGGATCATTGCCGTGGTGGGAGAGCGGATGGTGGGCATCGGGCACACCGATCTCGGGGTAGGTCCGGTTGCTCGTCTCGCGCGCCAATTGGAAGGTGATGACACGGGTGATGTCCCCCTGCAGCGCGAGCACCTGCAGGTCGAACATGAGGCGAGCATGGTCGGCGTACGCAGCGGGAACGCCGACGGGACGGTCGAGATCCGGAAGCGGATGATCCCGCGCATCGGTCTCGGCCTTCTGGATGCGTCGTTCCACTTCCCGGACGGTCTCCAGATACCGGGAGAGCGTCGCCCGGTCGCCGGGTCCCAGATCGCGCTTCAATCGGCCGAGACCCTCGGTGAACGCGTCGAGCAGGCTGGCCCGCCTCCTGAGGGCGCCTCGGCGTTCGATGGGGTTGCCTCCGTCGCCGAAGAGGCTCTCGAAGACGATGCGTGGATGGGCCTCCGCCGGCAGCGGAGTCGTGGGGGACGACCAGGAAAGGTTGTTCTGGTAGGCGCAGGCGTATCCGTTGTCGCACTGGCCCACGACCTGGAGGTGGTCCATGGCCAATTCGAGGGAGGGCAACTGGGTGCCCTGGCCGATGCGCTGCGCGGCGACCTGATCGACGGTGGTCCCCAGATGGTAGTCGGTGCTCTCGGTGAGCTTGGCCTTGGCGGCGCTCAGGAAGGCCGAGTTGGACGTCGCATGGCTCCCGGGATAGGCGTTCTGGAGTTCCAGGTTGGAAATGATGGAGACCTTGTCGCGCACCGGCGCGAGGGAACGGAGGATCGGCGACAACCGGTCGAGCGTGTCCCCGGGCGGGGTCCAGCGGGAGTTGTCGCATCCCATCGGCATGAAGACGAACCCCAGACGGCGGACGGGATTTCCGGCGGTGCGAGCGAGGGGTGTGGCGGCGGGCACCATCGACTCGAGCAACGGCAATGCCATGGTAGCTCCGATGCCCCGCAGGAACGTCCGACGCGGCATGGACTTCTTGGTGATGAATCTCATGGTGTCTTGCTCAGGGTGAACGGGTTGCTGTTGACGATGCCGATGACGATCGATGAGAAGCGGTTTCCTTCCCGCCGGGTATCCCGGACGATCCGCCGGATGGCCGGCGCATCCTGCTCCCGGATCCCGCGACCCAGCGCGAAGGCGAGCAGTTTCTCGGTCATCGTCCCGACGAAGAGATCGGGATGCTTGAGAAGGGCATCCTCCAGGCCGGTGACGCCGGTGAATCGACTGCCGTCGGAAAGCCCCCCACCGGCATCGATGGGGAGACCGCTCTCGGTCAAGCGCCAACGACCGATCGCATCGAAGTTCTCCAGCGCGAAACCCACCGGATCCATGAGGTCGTGGCAACCCGCGCAGGCGGCATTGGCCCGGTGCGCGGACAACCGGGCGCGCATCGGCAGGGTGTCGGAGACGGTGTTCTCCTTCAGGTTGGGTATATTGGCGGGAGGTGGGGGTGGTGGGGTTCCCAGCAGGTTGCCCAGGACCCAATGGCCACGCATCACCGGCGAGGTGCGCGTCGCGTAGGACGTCACGGTGAGCACGCTGCCCTGCCGGAGCAGTCCGCCACGCGGGCTTCCGGGTTCGAGGGCCACACGACGGAACCTGCTGCCGTGGATGTGCGGGATTCCATAGTGCCTGGCGAGCCGCTCGTTCAGGAAGGTGTGATCGCAACGGATCAGGTCCAGGACGTCACGGTCCTCGCGGATGAGCTCCTCGAAGTGGAGTTCGGTCTCACGTCGGAAAGCCTCGCGCAGGTTGTCGTCGAAATCGGGAAAGAGGCGCAGATCCGGCGTGAAGGAATCCAGGTTGCGCAGGTGCAGCCATTGCGCGGCGAAGTTCTCGACGAGGCTGCTGGAACGCGGATCGGCAAGCATCCGCCGCACCTGTTTCTCCAACACCCGCGGCCGATGCAACATCCCCCGTTCGGCGACGCTCAGGAGCTCGTCGTCCGGAATGCTGCTCCAGAGGAAGAACGATAGCCGGGAGGCCAGTTCCAAGTCGCCGACCTTGTGGACCGTTCCCGATGGCACGCCGACGGGGTCGCGCTCGATGCGGAACAGGAATTCGGGACTGACGAGGATCGCGCTGATGGCCGATCCGATGCCCGCCTCGTGACCTCCGGTCTCCTTGGCTTCGAGGTAGAACCTCATCGGCTTGGCCAGATCGGCGGAGACCACCGGCCGCCGGTAGGCCCTGCGCATGAGATCGCGAAGGACACGCTCGGCTTCGGACCGTTCCTCATCCGGGGTGCGCGGATGGCTCCCGAGCGACTTACCCCCGCCGGAGCCGGGCCCCGCGTCCTGCGATCCGTGCGGACCGGTGACGGACACCTGGTAGACCGCCGGCGAGAGCCTGGGATGCCGATGCATGTTGTAGCGCGCCTGGAACGGATCGCGCTGGGTCTCCACCAACGACGAGGGATTCTTGACGAAGGTCACACCGACCTGGTGAAGGCCGGCGTCAACCCCGACCCGGGCCTTCAGATGCGCGTCCACCTTCTCGAAATCCCGGTCGCCCTTCGGCGGTTCCACCTTGAAGCGGGCGACGGTCCGACGATCCAGCAGGACCTCGAGTTCGTGGACCTCGTGCAGGCCCTCGACCACCTCGTTGCGGTCGCGCGTCAGGCGTATCTGGATCTCGTACTCGCCATCCCGAGGGAACGTGTGCCGGATCAGCGCTCCGCCGCGCGTGCCGGGTGGAAGCCCCGCGACGTGCTCCTCCTGGGTCAGGTCGGGCTTCAATCGATAGGTCTCACCGGTCGGCCTCCGGATCGATGCACCCACGGCGATGCGGCTGATCTTCTCGGCGGCCGAGATGTAGCGCTGGAGCAGGGTCGGCGACAGATCACCGCCGGCCATGTTGTCGAATCCATGGCTCGCGTCGTCCTTCGGCAACAAGGTCGTCGCGTCGATCTCCACCCCGAGCAGATCCCGGATGGCGTTCCGGTACTCGGTGCGGTTGAGCCGTCGGAAGGTGCCCGGCCGGCCGGGATCCGGGGATTTCGCCGCCACCGTGTCGAGCGACGAGGCCAGGGTCGCCACGAGGCGATCGAACTCCCTTTCCGCGGGTCGATCCCTGCCGATCGGGGGCATCTGCCGGGCTGCGAGTCTGCGGACGACACGCTCCCATTCGACGGAGTGTCTGCCGAGGTCGTCCGACAGGAGTCCACCGAGATCCAGATTCCCCTTCTTGGCATCCGCGTCGTGGCAATCGAGGCAGTAGCGGCCGATCGCGGCTTTGGCCGCGGATGGGACCGCGACCTCGAGTGCCGTCGCCGTGAGGCCGGACATCGCCAGCGCGCACGCTGGGATCCGCCACACGAGCCTTCCGGCGGCAGACCTTCGGCCATGGGGAACGGGCGGGGTCACTCTGCCCGACAGGATGTTTCCCGTCGCATTCGACGACAAGCGCGAACCCGAATCGCCAACCCGAATCCATGCGGCATGCGATCACGCCCTCGCATGAGGCGAGGCATGGACATCGGGATCGGAAACGACGAACGTAGGAGGCGATTACCCTACCATTCCATCTATTCCATAACCGGATCCTGCCCATGAGCCCCCCATTGATCGCGCTTGTCGCCCTGACCCTCGGCTTGGCAGCGGGCTCGGCGGACACCGCGGTCCGGATCGCCGGTTCCGGTGCCGTCGGTTCCGACGGTGATGGCGGTCCAGCCCTGAAGGCCCGGTTGGACAACCCCTTCGGCGTGGTGCGCGGACCGGACCGCAGCCTGTGGTTCGCCGACTACGAAGCGCATGTCGTCCGACGGATCGCTCCCGATGGAACGATCACCACGGTCATCGGCACCGGTACTGCCGCCCATTCCGGCGACGGAGGGCCGGCCCGCAACGCCACGCTGAACAAACCGCACGAACTGCGCTTCGACACCGGCGGGAACCTCTTCATCAGCGACACCGGCAACCACGCCATCCGCCGTATCGACGCCAAGACGGGAATCATCACGACCTTCGCCGGCAACGGGCAGAAGGGGTTCTCCGGCGACGGGGGGCCGGCCGATCAGGCTCGGCTGAACCAACCGATCAGCCTGCAATTCAGCCCGACCGGCGAACTCTACATCGCCGACATCGGCAATCACGTCCTGCGCCGCGTGGATCTGAAGACCCGGATCATCAGCACGGTCGCGGGGACCGGCCGCTCCGGTCCCACCCCGGACGGTGCCCCCATCCGGGGCACTCCCCTGAACGGACCGCGCTCGCTGGACTTCGACGCCTCCGGAAACCTGTTCCTCATCAGTCGCGAAGGGAATCAATTGCTGCGGTTCGATCTTCGCACGGGGATCATCCACCACGAGGCGGGCACGGGAGCGGCGGGCTTCTCCGGCGATGGCGGACCCGCCCGCAAAGCCACCTTGAATGGACCCAAGGGGATCTCCGTGGGCCCGGACGGCGACGTCTACCTGGCCGACACGGAGAATCATGCCATCCGCAGATACGATGTCCGGCGTGGCACGCTCGAGACGGTCGTCGGAATCGGGATCAAGGGCGACGGTCCAGCCGGTGATCGCGGGGTGATCCAACTGGCTCGCCCCCACGGCATCCTCGTCGAACCCGATGGCACCCTGCTGATCGGTGACAGCGAGAATCACCGCATCCTGTCCGTCCGCGTATCCCGGAAACGGTGAGACGCCCCCGCACGCCTCCCTCAGGCCAGCGCCTGGGTCACGATCTCGCCGCCATTCATCGTCGGACGCTCGTCTCGCCCATTGTGGGCATGGGTCAGACGGAGGTGATCGAGCCCCATCAGATGGAGGATGGTCGCGTGCAGGTCATGGACGTGGATCGGGTTCTCCACGGCTCGTAGCCCGATCTCATCGGTCGATCCCACCACCGTCCCCGGTTTGGACCCACCGCCGGCGACCCACATGCTGAATCCCCAGGGGTTGTGGTCGCGCCCCTTGCCCTTCTCGTTGAAGGGTGCCCTTCCGATTTCGCCCCCCCAGACGACCAGGGTCTCGTCGAGCAGTCCGCGCTGCTTGAGGTCGGTGAGCAGCCCCGCGATCGGACGATCGGTTTCGCGAAATCGCCTCGAGTGGTTCGCCTCCAGGTCTTCATGGGCATCCCATCCGCTGCCGCTGCCGCTGAAGCACTGGACGAACCGCACCCCCCGCTCCACCAACCGACGCGCCAACAGGCAATTGGATCCGAAACGCAGGGTGGTCTCCCCGTCGAGGCCGTACAACCGCCGTGTCGCCTCCGTCTCCACCCGGACCGCGATGCCATCGGAGGCCGGACCTGCGCCACCGGTTGCAAGGACCATAGTCCTCGTCCACGGGCAGAGGCTGCATCGGGCACCGGATCATCGGCGACCGCATTCGCCGAAGGGCCGACGAAGATTCACAGAATGGCAAAGAGACGGGCCATGGGTCGAAACGTGGCCCGGAGGGAATGCGTGGATGCCGCCCGGAAGGCGGATGTCATCCACAGGACGATCCGTCGCGGACAAGGCCCGATCGACGGAGGTTCTGGGGCAGATCGGCAGACGCATCCGAGCCCTACCCCGAGATGTCGACACGGACTCCTCATGATCGCTGGTCCACCGAAACAGGTCGCCCGTGCAGGTCAAGCGATACGAATGCGATCCCAAACACGTCGTCCCTGCTCCGACGCGAATGCCTCCATCCGATTTCGGGTCCTGGGAGACCTGGACCTGCGAGTCCAGGGCATCCGCTCCCAGCCCGGGACAGGTCCTTCATCCCTCTTTCAACAGCGTCGGCAATCCTTGGCGGTACCATGACCAATTCTCGCCACCGTGTTCAATCCGAGGCAGACCCCTGTGCCGTGCCGCTCCGACCTGAGTGGGAAATCCGCTCGCCCCGGGTCTCAACTCGGGGCCGAAAGCGAAAAAAACGCCTGATTTCCATGAATGTCGCCCATCGTTCTCCCTTGGAGGTCCCGGGCATCCTTCTTTGATCGGCGGATGGCATGGCACGTGCGAGAAGGGGCTCAGGGAGGGTACGTTTCCTGCGGATCATCCCCCAGCTTCCATGAACTTTTCCCGCTACGACCGCGGCAACTTCTACGACGAAATGATTTCGTCGTCGGGGGAACCTCACCCTGCCTCGCGCGTGTTGGCCCGTGAAATCGAGGGGCTTCCCAACGGCGAACTCCGGATGCGCCAAAAGGCGGCCGAGCGGGCCCTGATGCAGGCGGGCATCACCTTCAACGTGTACAGCGACAACCGGGGTGTCGAGAAGACCCTGCCCTTCGACCTAATCCCCCGCATCGTCTCGGGCACCGAGTGGACCCGCCTCGAGAAGGGCCTCCAGCAGCGGATCCACGCACTCAATCTCTTCATCGACGATCTCTACCACGACCAGAAGATCCTCAAGGACGGGGTCATCCCGCGGGAGGTCATCACCTCGTCCAAGGGGTTCCGGGAACAATGCGTGGGTCTCAAGCCCCCCCAGGGCATCTGGTGCCACGTCACCGGCACCGACCTGGTGCGCGACCGCTCCGGCCAGATCCTCGTCCTGGAGGACAACCTCCGCTGTCCGTCCGGGGTCTCCTACGTCCTCGAGAACCGCCGCCTGATGAAGCACCTGTTTCCCGAGGTGTTCTCTGGGGCCCGGATCCGACCGGTCTCGAACTATCCGGCCCGATTGCGCGACATGCTCGAGTTCATCGCGCCCGACGGCGGCAGCCAACCAAGGGTCGTGGTGCTGACGCCGGGCCGGTACAATTCGGCCTACTTCGAGCACTCCTTCCTGGCCCAGCAGATGGGGGTCCAACTGGTCGAGGGCAGCGATCTGGTGGTGTACGACGGGTTCGTCTGGATGAGGACCACCAATGGCTTCGAGCGGGTCGACGTGATCTACCGCCGCATCGACGACGATTTCCTCGATCCCAAGGCATTCCGGCCCGACTCGATGCTCGGGGTACCGGGCCTGCTCGACGTGTACAAGGCCGGGAATGTGGCCCTCGCCAATGCGCCGGGCACGGGCGTGGCCGACGACAAGGCCGTCTACGCGTACATCCCGCGTGTCATCAAATACTACCTGGGCGAGGAGGCGATCATCCCGAACGTCACCACCTACATCTGCTCCGAAGAACCAGACCTGAAGTACGTGCTCGAGCACCTCGACGAGCTGGTGGTGAAAGCCGCGAACGAATCCGGCGGGTACGGGATGCTCATCGGTCCCCATGCCTCCCGCGACCAGGTCGAGGAGTTCCGCCGCCTGATCATGGCCAATCCGCGCAATTACATTGCGCAGCCCACCCTGTCGCTCTCTCGGGTGCCCACCATCTGCGAAAGCGCCCTCGAGGGTCGGCACGTCGATCTGAGGCCCTACATCCTCTACGGCCGCGACATTTTCGTGCTACCCGGAGGCCTGACACGGGTGGCCCTGCGCAAGGGGTCGCTGGTGGTCAACTCTTCCCAGGGCGGCGGCACCAAGGACACCTGGGTGCTGGCGGAGACCGAGGAACCCACCCGAGAAGGATCCGCCGGCGGGGGCCGCCCACCGGCGATGGTCCTGGCCTCGCCACTGGCCCAGCACTGACCGATCAACCTCCGCTCACCGGAGAACTTCCCTTCGATCCGCCGTCAACACACCGAACCCCTGCTGCAATGCTGAGCCGTGTCGCAGATTCGCTCTACTGGATGAGCCGCTACGTCGAGCGGGCCGAGAACGTGGCCCGCATCATCGACGTCAACCTCAACCTGATGCTCGACAACCCGGTGGGCGGGGAACAGCAGTGGCAACCACTCATCGACACGCTCGCCGATCACCAGGCTTTCTCCCACAGGGGAGCCGTGGCCGATTCCGACAACACCATCCGATTCCTCAGCTTCGACCCGGAGAACGGGAACTCCATCCTCTCGTGCATCGGGGCGGCCCGCGAGAACGCCCGTTCCATCCGAGAGATCATCTCGTCGGAGATGTGGGAACAGCTCAATAGCTTCCACCTCAGGCTCCAGGACCAGGCATCCCAGGGGAGCGTCGGCCTCGAGACATCGCTGGCGTTCTACGCCGAGGTCAAGCAGGCCTGCCATCTCTTCAGCGGAATCACCGGCGCCACGATGACCCGCAATGAGGCCTGGCACTTCATCGAACTGGGACGGCTCATGGAGCGAGCCGACAAGACTTCCCGGATCCTCGACGTGAAGTACTACATTCCGGCCGGCTCTGCGGCCGAGACCGTCGCCGGTCTCGACGACATCCACTGGGCCGCGGTGCTTCGGAGCGCCAGCGCATTCGAGATGTACCGCAAGCGTCACGGTCGCATCCGTCCCGACGGCATCATCGAGTTCCTCCTCCTCGACGCCGATTTTCCCAGGAGCGTCCGACACTGCCTCGACGGGGCGCGCGCCTCCCTCCACCACATCACGGGCACCCCACTGGGCAGCTTTCGAAACACGTCCGAGAAGCTCCTCGGTCAACTTTGCTCCGACCTGGCCTTCACCCAGGTCGATGAGATCGAGGACGCCGGTCTTCACGACTACCTCGACGGACTGCAGACCAAGATCAACCTGGTCGGTTCGGGCATCTACGACACCTTCTTCGCTTTCCGGACGCCGACCGTCGGTCGGCGCAGCCGCTACAACGAGGCCCACTGAGACACGCCCTGCATGGCCATCCACGTCGCGCTCCATCATCTCACGCACTACCGGTACGACCGACCGGTCTCCCATGGTCCCCATGTGATCCGGCTCCGGCCGGCGCCCCACTGCCGGACTCGCATCCTCAGCCAATCACTGCGGATCACCGGAGGCGATCATTTCATCCACTGGCAGCAGGACCCCTTTTCCAACTGGAACGCCCGACTGACCTTCCCGCAGCCGATGACAGAGCTGCGCATCGACGTGGACCTCGTCGCCGAGATGTCGGTGCTCAATCCCTTCGACTTCTTCCTTGAGCCCGATTCGACAGAATTTCCGTTCGCCTACGAGGCGACCCTCGCACACGACCTCGAACCATTCCTGCGAGCACCCCCTCCGAATCCCCTCCTTCTCGACTTCCTCAATGACACCTGCCGGGAGCTGCTGGGAACCCGAGGCTGGCCTCATCCCGGCCGGCCGGGCCCGCTCGTTCAGACCATCGACTTCGTGGTGGCGCTGAACCGGCACGTGCAACGTGCGGTGCGCTACCTGATCCGCCTGGAACCCGGCGTCCAGTCCCCCGAGGACACCCTGCGGATCGGCTCCGGATCGTGCCGCGACTCGGCCTGGCTCCTCGTGCACGTGCTCAGGCACTTGGGCCTGGCGGCGCGGTTCGTCAGCGGGTACCTGATCCAGTTGACGCCGGATGTGAAGCCGCTCGAGGGGGAGGGTTCCCTGACGCACGACTTCACCGACCTGCATGCCTGGTGCGAGGTGTATCTGCCGGGTGCCGGTTGGATCGGGCTCGATCCGACCTCGGGGCTGCTGGCCGGCGAGGGACACATCCCATTGTCGTGCACCCCCGAACCGGGATCGGCGGCGCCCGTCACCGGAGGCGTCGATCCTTGTGAATCGTCCCTGATCCACGAAATGACCGTGGCTCGGGTGCATGAAAGTCCGCGGGTCACGCGACCCTACTCGGAGGAGCAATGGGCGCGGATCCTGGAAGTGGGCAGGCAGGTCGACGCCGAACTCGCCAGCAATGACGTGCGGCTCACCCTGGGCGGGGAACCCACCTTCGTATCGATCGACGACCCCGAGGGTCCCGAGTGGAACACTGCGGCCGTCTCGCCCCGCAAACGACTGCTCTCCGGCGCACTGCTCCGCAGGCTCCAACGGCGCTTCGCACCAGGGGCCCTCCTCCACCACGGGCTCGGCAAGTGGTACCCGGGGGAACCGCTGCCCCGCTGGGCCCTGTCGGCCTTCTGGCGCAAGGACGGCGTGCCGATCTGGAACGACCCCTCGCTCATCGCCGACGAAGCCAAGGATTACGGGCATGGCGCCCGCGAGGCCCAGGAGTTCGCCAGCGGCATCGCGCGACGCCTAGGCGTGGATCCCGGCCGTCTCATCCCCGGGTACGAGGACGTCTTCTACCTGACATGGAAGGAGCGCCGCCTTCCCAGCAACGTCACGCTGGAGCAGTCCCGGCTGAAGGACCGACTCGAGCGCGAACGCCTTGCGCGCATCTTCCAAGAAGGCATCGGATCGGTGGTCGGATACGCCCTGCCCCTGGCGGTCGAGACAGGGAACCGCTGGCGCAGCGGCCCGTGGTTCCTCCGCGACGACGACACGCTGTGGCTCATCCCGGGCGACTCGCCGATGGGGCTCCGGTTGCCCCTGGACTCGATCCCCTGGGTCTCCGATCGAGACCATCCGCACGTCATCGCCCCCGATCCCACCGTGGTGCCCGGTCCATTGCCCCGCTGGCGACGCCATGGGGCCGGGCTCCGGGGCCCGGGATCGTTCCCCGAATCGGGGGCAGGTCTCGTGCGACCGCAGGCGGCCGATGAACGCAGGCCCTCTCCCGGTGAGTCGGCCGACTGGATCGTGCGCACAGCCCTTTGCGTGCAGCCGCGGGAGGGCCGCCTGCACGTGTTCATGCCGCCCCTGCCCTCGACGGAGAGCTACCTCGACTTGGTATCCGCCATCGAAGCGACGGCCGGGGAACTGGCGATGCCCGTCATCATCGAGGGGGAGACGCCGCCGCGCGACCCGCGGATCGAGCGGATCTCGGTCACACCGGATCCCGGGGTGATCGAGGTGAACATCCACCCGAGCCGCAGCTGGGATGAGCTCGTCGACCGGACCACGACCCTCTACGAGGAGGCCCGCCAGACGCGACTGTGCGCCGAGAAGTTCATGCTGGATGGCCGTCATACCGGCACGGGCGGGGGCAACCACATCGTGCTCGGCGGCGAGACGCCGCTCGATTCACCTTTCCTCCGCCGCCCCGACCTGCTCCGGTCGTTGCTGGCCTACTGGCAGAACCACCCGTCGCTGAGCTGGGTCTTCAGCGGCCTGTTCATCGGGCCGACCAGCCAGGCCCCGCGCATCGACGAGGCACGACACGATGCCCTCCACGAACTGGAGATCGCCTTCCGACAAGTGCCTCCCGCCGGCGAGGTTCCGCCCTGGTTGGTCGATCGCCTGTTCCGGAACCTGCTCATCGACTCCAGCGGCAACACCCATCGGGCGGAGTTCAGCATCGACAAACTCTACTCGCCCGACTCGGCGTCGGGACGTCTGGGGCTCGTCGAATTGCGGGGCTTCGAGATGCCCCCGGATGCGCGGATGAGTCTCGCCCAGCAACTGCTCATCCGCGGCCTCATCGGCACCTTCTGGAACCGCCCGTACACCCAGGGACTGGTCCGCTGGGGCTCCGACCTGCACGACCGATGGATGCTCCCGCACTTCTGCCGCACCGACTTCAACGAGGTGCTCCGCGACCTGCGCGAGGCCGGCCATCCCTTCGAGCCCGAGTGGTTCGACCCCCATTTCGAGTTCCGATTCCCACGCATCGGCGACTTCGCCCAGCGGGACATCCATGTGGAATTGAGGACCGCCCTCGAACCCTGGCATGTCCTCGGAGAGGAACCGGCGACCGGGGGAACCGTCCGCTACGTGGACAGCTCGCTCGAGCGACTCCAGGTGCTCGTCCGGGGCACGGTGGGAGATCGTTTCGTGCTCACCTGCAACGGCCACCGGGTGCCGCTGCATCCCACGAGCGGCCACACCGAACAGGTGGGCGGCGTGCGATACAGGGCCTGGCAACCCGCCCAGTGCCTGCAGCCGAACATCGGCGTGCACGCACCCTTGGTGTTCGACCTGGTGGACACCTGGAACCGTCGCTCGTTGGGCGGGTGCACCTACCACGTGGCGCACCCGGGCGGGCGCAACCATGAATGGTTCCCCGTCAACGCGTACGAGGCCGAGAGCCGTCGGCTCGCGCGGTTCATGCCCCATGGCCACACCCCCGGAATCGTCCAGGTACCACCGCCATCGGTGATCACCGAGTTCCCCTTCACCTTGGATCTCCGACGCGTCTAGGCCATCCTCGCCCCGAGGCCCATCCCGATGCCATCGACTCCGGGAGACCACCTCCATCGCACGATGCTCGACACCCTCCAGGGAATCGTTCCGATCGCGGCCACCGGTACCGACCCGGCGCCGGCCCGGCTTTCGGCGCCGTACGACGAGTGTTTCGAGGCCGGTCCACTTCCCCGCCCCCACTGGGCATCCCTTCTGGAGACGCTCGACAGACTCGGACCGGCGGGGATCGGCTCCCGTTGGGAGGAGGGTCTCCGGATCATCCGGGAGCATGGCAT
This sequence comes from uncultured Verrucomicrobiota bacterium, assembly GCA_903858835.1. Lineage (GTDB taxonomy): Bacteria > Verrucomicrobiota > Verrucomicrobiia > Limisphaerales > UBA9464 > SXXZ01. Next base: position 1,615 of record CAIOKD010000173.1, on the reverse strand, counting down.
CACCTACAATGTCTACGGCGATCCCCAGGGCCGAGACCGGCCATGGTCACTCGACCCCGTGCCCCAGCTCCTGTCGCCGACCGAGTGGCGGACCCTCGAAGCGGGGCTGATCCAACGGTCGCGGTTGCTGAACCTCATCCTCCGAGACATCTACCTGGGCACCCAGAGGATCGTCGGCAACGGCTTCATCCCGCCCGAACTGGTGTACTCGAACCCGGGTTTCCTGCGCCCCTGCCGTGGGCTTCCAGTCGCCGGCCAGGTCTTCCTGCATCTGTACGGGGCCGACCTGGTGCGATCGGGGTCGGGCGACTGGATGGCCTTCGCCGACCGCACCCAGTCGCCGAGCGGCGCCGGTTATGCGCTGGAGAACCGGACGGTTGTCTCCCGCATCCTGACGGAAGAGATCCGCGAGGTCTCGGTCCGTCGCCTGGGACCGTTCTTCCGGGCGCTCCGAACCTACCTGGGCTCGATCGCCCCGGCCGGACGCCAGAACCCCGTGATCGTGCTGCTCACCCCGGGGCCGTTGAACGCCACCTACTTCGAACACGCCTACCTGGCCCGACATCTGGGTGTACCGCTGGTCGAGGGTGCCGACCTCACTGTCCGCGGTCTCCAGGTCTGCCTGAAGACGCTCGAGGGTCTGCAGCCGGTGGACGTCATCCTGCGCCGTGTCGATGACAGCTACTGCGACCCACTCGAACTGCGCCCGGAATCGGTGCTCGGCGTTCCCGGCCTGGTGCAGGCCGCCCGATCCGGCGGAGTCACCATCGCCAACGCCCTCGGTTCGGGCCTGCTCGAGAGCCCGGCCTTCCTGACATTCCTTCCGACCCTCTGTCGGCACCTGCTCGATGAGGACCTCCTCCTGCCGTCGGTGCCCACCTGGTGGTGTGGCGAGGCCGAGTCGCTGCGGTTCGTGATCGACCAACTCGACCGCCTCGTGGTGAAGCCCGCCTTCGGCCGCCGCCGGGGCAGGATCTGGTTCGGCTATCAGCTCAGCGCTGCCGACAAGGCTCGACTGCGCGGCCTCATCTCGGCCAGGCCCCAGGACTTCATCGCCCAGGAGTGCACGCTGCCTTCGTCGGGCCCCGTGTGGACCGCTGCCGGGTTCGAGCGTCGATCCATCCTGCTGAGAACCTACGTCGCCACCGACGGCACCGACCACGCCGTGCTTCCGGGAGGGCTCACGCGGGTTGCCGCCTCGGTCGATGATCCCCTGGTGTCGATGCAACGCGGGGCCGGCAGCAAGGATACCTGGGTGCTGCGGTCCGAAGCAGACGAGGACGACGACCCGGCCACACCGATCGCGGCCCCGGCATCGACCGACCGCCGGTTGACCGGCCTGCCGAGCCGCGCCGCCGACAGCCTCTTCTGGCTCGGCCGGTACACCGAGCGATTGGAACAGCATCTGCGGGTGCTCCGGTGCGTCCTCGGACGGCTCGCCTCGGATGCCGCGACGGAGGCATCGGGGGCAGAGGACGACCTGAGCCATCTTGTGACGGGCCTGGGGATGCTCCCGCCCGCGACCGATCCAGGGAGCGCGCTCGGCACCCTGACCCGGCGCGTGCTCGATCGGATCTACCGTTTCGACGGCCCCGGCTCCATCCCCGACCTCATG